>NZ_JBSKBP010000010.1:0-225555 GCF_053714275.1 Mesorhizobium sp. Arg314
CCGCGTCACACCGACAGAGTGCTCACACTATTTCCAAAACTCAGGCTATGACCAACACTAATCTCATCCCGCTCTAGGCGCCGTATCAAATTGATCCATATCAATAAGCCAGGATGCGCCCTGCACTAAGGTTGATGAGAACCGATCGGCGGAAACGGTCAAGCCCGAAGCCCGCTGAAACAGGAGATCATACCGATGATGATCCGCACGCTCTCCACCTTGGAATGCACGAAATTGCTGGCGGCCAACCGCACCGGCCATCTGGCATGCGCGAAGGACGGACAGCCCTACGTCGTGCCCTTCAACTATGCCTATGCCGATAGCCATCTCTACGCCTTCTCCCTGCTGGGCAAGAAGATCGACTGGATGCGGGAGAATCCCCTTGTGTGCGCCCAGGTGCAAGAGCACACGCAGGGGCGCGGATGGCGAAGCGTGATCGTCGACGGCCGCTATGAGGAACTGCCGGATCGGGTCGGCCACAAGGTCCAGCGCGACCATGCATGGGCGGTGTTGAGCAAGCGCGTGGACTGGTGGGAGCCCGGCGCGCTCAAGCCTGTCACGCCTCTCTTGTCAGATGACCTGCCGCACGTCTTTTTCCAGATCCTGGTCGAGCAGGTTTCGGGGCGGGAAGCAACCGAATAGCCAGCGTCCGTGGCAGAAATCGAACGTTACAAAGCCGGGCTGTCGCCAAGCGTCGCCACCGTCTTCAGCGCGCCGTCGAGCATGTCGCCCTTTTCGTCTTTAAGCGCTGCCTCACGCAGGCGGCGGATCCAGTCGGCGGCGTCTTCACGGCCCTTGAGCATGGCGAGCGCCGAGAGCACGCGGTCGAATTTCGACTGCGCTCGGGCATGGGTGTCGCTATAGCCTTTGATCAGCCGGCGGCAATTCAGGATTTCGGTGGCAAGCGCATAGTTTTCGCGCACATGGGCGAGCGCCAGTTCGTACCAGCGCTCCAGGTGCTCCACCTCTATCCTGTGACGCAGCAGGCGGCGGCGCCAGCGGCGCAGGCCGCCGATGAACCAGAGCGCGGCGAAGCCGGTAAAGCTGTCGGTGCGGATGTGGCGGCCGCGATTGATGCGGCGGTCGAGGAAGGCGGCGAGCTTCGGCCGGTTCTCGATATAGCTGCCGAGACCGGCCGGAAGCGTGCCGCAGAATTCCTCGATGCGCGGATGGAAATATTCGGTCACCTGCAGGACCGAACCTTCCCTGACGCCGACCTCCTTGCGCACCCGCCTGTCGCGGGTCGAACGCGTCTTCAGATCGGCGACGCGGATCATGTCGTCATAGCACATGGCGTTGGCCAGATGTTTCGCCGCCGCGATCGACAAAGCGTAGACGCGCTCCGCATCGTCCAGCGCAACCGCCTTGTCCAGCCGGTTGAGATATTCGCCGCCATAGGCGATGTCCTGGTAGTCGACGACTTTCTTCAGGCCGCGCTCGGCCATGTCGCGCACCGGCACCGGCAGCGCCGCGACGCGTCCGGCAAGCTCCTGCCAGCCTTTCAGCAGGATTTCCGGTCCGCTGACCTTTGCCGTTGACCTGGGTTCGGCAACGGCAGGTTTCGCCACCGCCTTTTCGGCGGCCGGCGCTGCCGCGATCCCTCGTGCGCGGTCACAGGCGGCGGCGAAGGCTGCAAGGCTCGCCTTGACGCCACGGCCGCCGGCGCCGATCGCCTGCTCATAGCTCTCGCGGGTGAAGGGCAGCGCGTCGGAGCCGGCCAGCGCGCCGAGAAGGCTGGCAGAAATCATGGTGCCGTTCTCGGCGGCGATCTTTTCCATGTCGAAGGCAATGAAGCGCTTTGCGGCAGCCTGCGCCGTAGCATGCACCTTCTCCGACGAGGCGCGGCCATCGCCGGGCTCGATCTTTTCCGAGACGGCGGCGATGCGGTGCGAGGAAGCAATCAGCGTCGTGCGCTCGGGCGTGACGAAGCCGCGGATGATGGCACGGCCTGCTTCCATCAGCTCGGCGGCGATCAGGATGTCGATGTCGCCCTGCGAGGGCGACAGCGCGAAGACCGGCAGCCGGCCGGTGTCGCGGGCCATCTCGATGTAGTAGATCGTGGCGCCGGTACGCTGGGCAACGCCGGCCACGGAAGTCGATTGGGCGATATAGCCGTTGCGCTCGGCGACGTCGGTGATCCAGTCGGCGAGCACGCCGCCGCCCTGGCCGCCGACCGCGAGCACGGCGAGTTTTATGACGCGCTCGTCGTCTAGGGCGCCCGTCTTCGGGCGCAGCGCTGCGCTGGGGTCAAGCATCGGCAAACACCAAACGGCGTCGTTCGCGGCGGCGCTGCAACAGGCTGATTGCGGCGCGGCGCGCGCTTTCCAGGAAACGGTCCCAGCGGCCGGGATTGTGCACGACATCGGCGCGGTAGAAGGACGGGCAGAGCACGGCGGCATCGGCCACCTCGCCGCAATTGCCGCAGCCGACGCAATTCTGGTCGATCGAGGCAACCGGATCGTCGCGCAGCGGATCGTCAAGCGACTTCACCGACAGCGACGGACAGCCGGACAGCCGCATGCAGGCATGGTCACCGGTGCAGATGTCCTCGTCGACACCGAATTTCGGCTTCACCACCCTTGTCCCGCCCTTGATCGCCTTGTCGACCAGGGGCTTCTCGCGGCGCTGGCGGTTCAGCATGCATTCGGAAGAGGCGACGATGACCTTCGGCCCCTTCTCCTCGGTGGTCAGCGCCTCGCGCAGCGCGGCGCGCATCTTGCCGACATCATAGGTGCGGTCGATGTGGCGCAGCCATTTGACGCCCATGCCCTTCACCGCTTCATCGATCGGATGCCTGGTCGACTTGGTGCGGTTCGAGGCGCGCGAGGACAGGATGTCCTGGCCGCCGGTTGCGGCCGAATAGAAATTGTCGACGATGACGATGACGCCGTCATTCTTGTTGAAGACGGCGTTGCCGATCGAGGAGGTGAGGCCATTGTGCCAGAAGCCGCCGTCGCCGACGAAGGAGATGGAGCGGCGCTTGGCGTCGGGCGAATTGAAGGCCGATGCCGAGGCCGGCCCGAGCCCGTAGCCCATGGTGGTGGCGCCGAGCTCGAAGGGCGGCATGATCGAGAACAGGTGGCAGCCGATGTCGGAGGCGATGTGGTGCTTGCCGAGTTCCTGCTCGACCAGCTTGGTCGCGGCAAAGATCGGCCGCTCCGGGCAACCTATGCAGAAGCCCGGCGGGCGTCCGGGAACGACGTTGATGAGATCGGCGGTATCGACACCCTCGCCAAGCTTGTTCGGCGCACGCACCTCGCCTGGCAGCAGATGTGGAGCATTGGCGCGCAGGAAGGAGCCGATGCCGTCGAGCATCACCTGCCCGGTATATTCGCCGGCCATTGGCAGATGCTCCTTGCCGACCAGCCTGGTGCCGCGCCCGGCCTTGTGCAGCATCGACGCAAAGGCCTGCTCGATATAATTGGGCTGACCTTCCTCGACGACCAGCACCGCCTGCTTGCCCTCGCAGAACGAAAGGAACTCATCGTCCACCAGCGGGTAGACGGCGTTCAGCACATAAAGCGGCACGTCGGTGTCGCCATAGGTGTCGGCAAGGCCGAGCCGCTGCAGTGCGCGGATGACGGAATTATACATGCCGCCTTGCATGACGATGCCGACCGAGCCGTGGTCCGGTCCGAACATCTCGTTGATCTTGCGGCTCTTGATGAAATCGACCGCTGCCGGCCAGCGTTTGGCGACCTTCTCCTTCTCATGCAGGAAGGAGGCAGGCGGCAGCACGATGCGGCCGGTGTCGCGCCGCGGCGCCGACAGCGCATCGGCGACCGACATCGGCGGACGCTTGTTGTCCTTGGCGATGAAGTGGCCGTGCACATGGCAGCAGCGGATGCGCACCTGCAGCATGACCGGCGTGTTGGAGATTTCCGACAGCTCGAACCCGTCCTCGACCGCCTTGACGATCGAGGGCAGGTTCGGGCGCGGGTCGAGCAGCCAGACCTGGCTCTTCATGGCGAAGGCGTGGCTGCGCTCCTGCATGATCGAGGAGCCCTCGCCATAATCCTCGCCGACGATGATCAGCGCGCCGCCGGTGACGCCGCCGGACGCCAGGTTCGCCAGCGCATCGGAAGCGACGTTGGTGCCGACCGTCGACTTGAAGGTGGCCGCACCGCGGATCGGATAATGCACGGATGCGGCGAGCATGGCGGTGGCGGTCGCTTCCGAGGCGCTCGCCTCGAAATGCACGCCGAGCTCGCCCAGAATGTCCTGCGCGTCGGCCAGCACATCCATCAGATGGCTGATCGGCGCGCCCTGGTAGCCGCCGACATAGCCGACGCCGCATTGCAAGAGCGCCTTGGTGATGGCGAGGATGCCCTCGCCGGCGAATTCCTCGCCGGCGCCGAGCCTCAGCTTTTCGACTTCCTTGGCAAAAGACCGTTCGGCCATGTCTGCCTCCTTCCGTTGCCGCCTGCCCGTTGCCGCCGGGGGCGGCGCGTACATCTAGATTTCGTGCTTGCGGATGTTCTTCAGCATTTTTTGCAGCGTCGCGATCAGCGCCGCGTATTCGGCATCGTCGACATCGTCGAACATCGCCTCGAAAGCGTCATGCATGGCCGGCCAGGCGCGGGTGAACAGCGCGCGGCCGTCATCGGTCAGGAACACATGGCGGAAGCGGCTGTCGGTGACGCCCTGCTCGCGCCGCACCAGGCCCTGGCCTTCCAGCGTGTCGAGCGTGCGGCTCAAGGTCGACTGCTCGATCACCGTGTAGACCGACAGATCGTTGACGGTGACGCCGTCGGTGACCGAGAGCACCGCCAGGGTCCGCACCTGCGGAATGGTCAGGCCCTGCTTGCGGAAATCCTCGCGCAAAGTGGCGTTGTATCGGCCCATGATGCGGTTCATCAGGTAGGGCGCGAATTGCTGCAGGCCGATCTGGCCGAGTGTCGAGATGCGTTGCCGCTTTTCGGGAAGCTTCTGTTCCATCAGAGCTTCCCCGCGAGCAGGAAGCCGGAGCCGCCGCCGAGCCCGGCGCCCGGATGGGTGGAAGCGCCGATGTGGTAGAGGCCCTTGATGCCGGTCTCGTGGTTGCGGCTTGCCTTGAACGGCCGCCACAGAAAGGACTGGTCGATTGTCGACGAGCCGCCATAGGGATCGCCGCCGACCAGGTTGATGTTCATCGCTTCGAGATCGGCCGGCGAGTAGGCGCGGCGCGCGATGATGGTGTCGTGGAAACCGTCGATGTGGTTGGCGAGGATCGCCTCGACGCGGTCGGCATAGGCCTCGCGCAGCGCTTCGGTCCAGCGGCCGTCGGCGGGGGTCTCGAGCTTGCCGGCCGCATCGCCCTTGATGCGGCGCGGCGCCTCGGGAAGCTGCAGCCACAGGATCGCCTTGCCTTCCGGGCAGCGCGATGGGTCGAGCGCGTGTGGCTGGCCGACGCAGATGGTCGGCACTTCCGGCAGCAGGCCGCGCACCGCCTCGTTGCAGGCTTTCGACACTCCATCCAACCCCGGCGTCAGATGCAGCAGCGCCACCTTGTCGAGGCTCGCGCCGCGCCAGGCCGGCGGCTTGTCGAGGGCATAGTGGATCTGGAAATTGCCTTTGCCGTAGCGATAAACGCGCGTCGCTTCGACGTCGCGCTTTGGAGCCGCATCGCCGAGCAGGCGGCCGTAGAGCTGCGTCGGCGTGAGCGAGCAGATCACGCTCTTCGTGGCGGTCAGCGTCTCGCCGGAAGCGAGGCTCACGCCAGAGGCGCGGGCACCGGCCTGGACGATCGAGGCGACGTCGGCGTTGACGCGGATCTCGCCGCCGCGCTCCTTGATCAGCGCCTCGAAGGCGGCGAGCAGGTTCCTGGCGCCACCCTTGACGATCGGCGCACCGGCGGCCTCCAGCGCGAAGGCGATGACCTTGGCGATCTGGCCCGAGAAAGCGTCTTCCGGTCCGAGCCCGGCATGCAACACCCAGGGCGCCCAGAGCGCGCGGACCGTGTCGGACGTGTAAGCCGTTTCCAGCCAGCCTCGCGCCGGCACCAGCGCCTCGCCCATGAAGCCGGCAAGGCTGCGTGGCCCGCGCTGCCAGGCCTCGCCGGCCATGAGCTTGGTCGTGGGGTAGGACCAGAGCGCGCCGCCGAGCAGGCCGAAGAGCAGCCCGGCATTGCGCTCGATGTCGCCGACATCGGCGCCATGGCTGTCGCCGTCACTGGGCGCGATCCGGTTGAGCGCCGCGATGTTGGCGGCGCGGTCGGTGGTGAGCACGGCATGCCTGCCGTCCGGCGTGAGCACGCCTGTCGGCGTGGCGGTATGGCAGAACTCCAGCCCGTGCCGCGCAAGGTCCTTGCCAAGCGAGGCATAGGCCGGCGAGGTGATGAACAGCACGAAGGTCGTCGCCATCACGTCATGGACGAAGCCAGGCGCCGTGATCTCCTCGGTGCGCATGCAGCCGCCGATGCGGTCGTTGCGCTCGAGCACGAGCACCTTGGCGCCCTTGGCGCCGAGCATCGCCGCGCAGACCAGGGCGTTGATGCCGCTGCCGACGATGATGTGATCGACGTCGCTCATCGTCGTGGCCTTGGCTTTAACCCCGCGGCACCAGCGCCAGCGCGCGGATCGGGCTGCCGGTGCCGTGCTCGATCTTGAGGGGCGCTGCGATCAGGATCGCGCCCTTCGGCGGCAGCTGGTCGAGATTGCACAGGCTGGCGAGGCCGTAGCGGTTGGCCTTGTGCATCAGCGTGTGCGCCGGGAATGGCGGCTCCATGCCGCCGGCCTTGCCGGCATCGGTGCCGATCGTCTCTGAGCCCCAGCCCTTGATGTCCTTGCCGATCAGGAACTGGATGGCTTCGGCCGTCGGGCCGGGCGTGTGCGGTCCGGTCTCGTTGGCGTTGAGGAACTCGGCTTCCGAGCCATTGCGCTTGTACCAGTCGGTGCGCATCACCACCCACTCGCCGGGATTGATGGCGCCGTGCTTGGCTTCCCAGGCCTTGATATGGTCGACGGTGAGCAGGAAGTCGTGGTCGGCGGCGGCTTCCGCCGAGCAGTCGATGACGTTGACCGGCCCGACGAAATTCTGCGCCGGAATGGTGTCGGTGGCGCCGTCCGGATAGTCCTTGCCGGTGATCCAATGCTGCGGCGCGTCGAAATGCGTGCCCGAATGCTCGCCGAGCTTCAGCCAGTTCCAGGCCCACCACGGGCCGTTCTTGTCATATTTGGAGATGGCGTGGATCTCGACCTTCGGCGTATCGACGGCGAGTTCCGGCGGCAGCTTGATCAGCGGCGTATCGGGGCCGAGCGGCGCCGACAGATCGACCACCTTGATGGCGCCCGAGAGCAGCTGGCCGGCGACCTCGCCGAGGAGTTTTTGCGTGTCCATGGTCTTTCGTTCCCTCTTGTCTGGTGATCATCAAGGCTCGTTGCGGCCCTTAATATACCTACTAGACGAAAACATATGCATCTGCAATTATCTTTAAGCATAAAGCATTTTGGGGCGGGGCGTGAGCGAGTTCGACGCCATCTTTGTCGGGGCGGGCCACAACAGTCTGGCATGCGCCGCGTATCTGGCGCTCAAAGGCTGGAAAATCGCGGTTTTCGAGCGCAACCAGGCAATCGGGGGCGCCGTTCGCACCGCCGAATACACGCTTCCCGGTTTCCGGCACGATTTCGGCGCGATGAATCTGAGCCTGTTTGCCGGCTCGGCCTTCCATCGGAAATATGCAAATGAATTGAAAAGCCACGGGCTGGAATTCGCACCTGTGACCGACTGCTTCGCCAGCGCCTTCCCGGACGGGAAATGGTTCGGCGTCAGCAACGACCTGGAGAAGACCGCCGCACGGATGGCCGCCTTCTCGGCAGCGGACGCCGCCACATGGCGCCGGCTGGTCGGCGCCTTTCCGGGCGAAGCCGAACATCTGTTCCGCCTGCTGGGATCGCCGATGAGCGCGCGGGCGCTGGCCGGCACGGGCTGGAACCTGTGGCGCAAGAAGGGTTTTTCCGGCGCGCTCGACACGGCACGGTTGCTTCTGTCCTCACCTCGCGCCTGGCTGGAAGAGAATTTCGAGACGCCGCATGTGCGCACGACGCTCGCCGCCTGGGGGATGCATCTCGACTTCGCGCCCGACATCGCCGGGGGTGCTGTGTTCCCCTACCTGGAATCGATGGCCAACCAGAGCTTCGGCATGGTGCTGGGCAATGGCGGCGCCGACACCATCATCCGCGCGCTGGCCGGCATGGTGACCGCGGCCGGCGGCCAGATCACGACCGGCGCGGACGTCGCCGAGATCCTGATCGCCGGCGGAAAGGCAACCGGCGTGCGGCTGGCTTCCGGCGAAACCCATGTCGCGCGCAACGCCGTCATTGCCGGCGTCGCGCCGAAAGCGCTGCCGGGCAAGCTGCTGCCCAATGGCTCCGGCGATGCCGGCTTCGATGCGGCGATGAAGAAATTCCGCCATGCGCCGGGGACGATGATGATCCATCTGGCGCTGGAGGGCCTGCCTGATTGGAGCGCCGGCGTGGAGCTTCGCCAATTCGCCTATGTGCATCTGGCGCCGTCGCTCGACGCCATGTCGCGCGTCTACCAGCAGGCGATCGCCGGCCTGCTGCCCGAGCAGCCGGTGCTCGTGGTCGGCCAGCCGACGACCGTCGATCCCACGCGAGCGCCGGAAGGCAAGCATGTGCTCTGGGTGCAGGTGCGCATGCTGCCGGCGGAGATCCTTGGCGACGCCGCCGGCAAGATCGCGCCTGCTCACTGGGATGCGGTCAAGGACGCCTATGCGGAACGCGCGCTCGACATCATCGAGAGCTATGCGCCGGGATTGCGCAGCAAGATTCTCGGCCGCGCGGTGTTCTCGCCGCTCGACCTCGAGCGCGAGAATCCGAACCTTGTCGGCGGCGACCAGATCTGCGGCAGCCACCATCTGGCGCAGAATTTTCTCTTCCGCCCAGCGCGATCCTTCGCGCGCTGGAACACGCCGGTCTCGAACCTCTTCCTCACCGGCGCCGCGACATGGCCCGGCGCCGGCACGGGCGCAGGCTCCGGCTTCATGCTCGCCCAACAGCTGGGAGGGAACTAGAATTCCGGGATGGACAAGGCGCGGTTGCCCACCACCGAATGAAAACGCCGCGCAGACAAATGACAACCAACAAGGGGAACGACCATGACCATCAACAGACGCGACTTGCTTGGATATGGCGCGGCGGCGCTGGGTGCTGCCACGTTTGGACTGCCGAGGGCGGCAAAGGCGGCGGACGAGCTCACCATCGCCTATAACGTCAACCTGCCATCCTGGGATCCGACGACCGGACCCTCGGCCGTCAACCCGACCATCCAGGGCCTCTATCAATCGGTGTTCGACCAGATCATAGGCCAGAAGCCGGACCTCTCCTTCACGCCCGGCCTGCTCACCGAATGGGGCTGGAACGAGGACCGCACCAAGGTGACGATGACGGTGCGCGACGGCGTGAAATGGCATGACGGCTCGCCTTTCACCGCCGAGGACGTTGTCTGGTCGCTGCAGCGCGCCGGCGACGAGAAGACCGGCAACCCGATCCAGTTCGTCTGGAAGAACGTCAACAACTTCAAGATCGACGGCAACAAGATCACCGGCGATGTCGTGCAGTTCGATCCGGTTTATTTCAAGTGGATGTCGTTCCTGACCGGCTACATCATGCCGAAGGCCTATTACGAGAAGGTCGGCGCCGAAGGTTTCGAGAAGGCGCCGATCGGCACCGGGCCTTATATGGTCGACAAGTTCGAGCGCAACGCCTTCCTGCGGCTCAAGGCCAACCCGCACTACTGGGGCACGAAGCCCGCCTTCGAAAACGTGACGATCAAGTTCGTCACCGACGCCGCGAGCCGCGTTGCCGAGATCGAGTCCGGCTCCTCGCAGGTGACGCTCGAAATTCCCTACGAGGAATATGACCGCCTGATCGCCAAGGACGGGCTGGCCGGCTCGATCAAGAACGTTTCCGACATCGGCATGATCTTCTTCAACAACAAGGACGCGATGCTGGACAAGAATGTCCGCCAGGCGGCCGTGATGTCGGTGGACAAGGAGCTTCTGGTCAAGCGGTTGCTGCGCGGCTACGGCCAGCCGATCGACACGCTGGAAACGCCGGAATACGCGGCCTTCGACCCGTCGATCAAGGTCGAGCACAATCCGAAGAAGGCCAAGGAGTTGCTGGCGGCCTCCGGCTACTCGCCGGAGAAGCCGGCCAAGATCACCATCCAGACGACCAAGGGCTTCAAGCCCAAGGACTACGAAATGGTGCAGGCGATCGTCGGCATGTGGCGCAAGGTCGGCATCGAGGCGACGATCGAGGTCTACGAAATCGCCAAGCATTATGAGCTACGCGCCGCGCACAAGCTGGCACCGGCGGCGTTCTACAACTGGGGCAATTCCATCGGCGATCCGACCACCTCGACTGGTTTTGCCATGTTCGGACCGTCGCCACACTCGTCCTGGAAGACCGACGACCTCGATGCCAAGATCGGTCCGCTATGGGGCGAGAAAGACGAGGCCAAGCGCATCGCCGGCTGGAAGGCGGTCGACAAATACATCGCCGAGCAAGCCTATGTGCTGCCGCTGATGCAGTTTGCTCAGCCGATCGTGCATGCCAAGGGGGTCAAAGTCGTGCAGCATATTTCCGGCGCGCTACTGCCGGCACTGATGACCCCGGCCTGACCATCGGTCTTGAATTGCCGCGCGCGCCGTCCGCAAGACGGCGCGCATTTTCATCCGAGCGTATTGGCAGATGCTGCTGCAGAGATTCCTCGTTCGTCTGGTGACGATGCTGGTGACGCTGTTCGGCGTGGCCATCGTCGTCTTCGTCGTCATCCGCGTCGCGCCCGGCGACCCGATCGCCATGATGCTGCCGCCCGGCGCCAGCAATGACGATATAGCGCGCCTGCGCGCGCTCTATGGGCTCGACAAAAGCATCGTGCAGCAATTCTTCATCTGGCTCGGAGGCGTCCTGCACGGCGATTTCGGCACCTCGATCTCGCTGCGCCAGGATGTGCTCGCCCTGGTTTTCAACAGGCTGCCGGCGACGCTGGAGCTTGCCACCGTGGCGCTGCTGATGGCGATCGCGATCGGCGGCACGACCGCTATCCTCGGCGCGCGCTCGCGCGGCACGGCGGTCGAAGCCGGCATCGACATCGCCAGCGGCGCAACGCTCTCCATTCCCGATTTCCTGTGGGGCCTGGTGCTGATCCTGCTGTTCGGCGTCCTGGTGCCTGTCTTCGACATTTCAGGCCGCGTGTCGCCGCAGCTCGACCTACCCTTCGTCAGCCAGTTCTATCTCGTCGAGAGCATCTTGAGGCTCCGCTTCGACCTCACCTGGGATCTGCTGAAACACATGCTGATGCCGGCCGTGGCCTTGGCGCTGCCGCTGGCGGCGATCATCGCACAGCTCCTGAAGCAGTCGCTGAAGGAAGTGCTCGACCTCGATTATGTGGTGCTGGCGCGTGTCAAAGGTTTTTCGGAGACGCAGGTCATCCTGCGTGAAGCGCTGAAGAACGCGGCGCTGCCGACGCTGACGCTGGTCGGCGTGCAGTTCACCTTCCTCATCGGCGGCACCGTCATCGTCGAGCGGCTGTTCTCCTATGAAGGCCTCGGCAACATGGCGATCGACGCCGTCATCAATCGCGACCTGCCGCTAATCCAGGGCATCGTACTGGTCTTCGCGCTGCTGTTCGTGCTGATCAACCTCGCCGTCGACATGACGTATGCGCTGCTCAATCCGAGGCTGCGCCATGGATGACGCCCGCACTGTCCGACGCAGCTTGAGCCCGCGGTTGTGGCTGGCCGGCGGCTGGCTTCTGCTGGCGCTGCTTGCTGCCATCTTCGCGCCGCTGGTCGCGCCGCAGGACCCGCTGGCGCAGGACCTGATGCTGGAGCGCCTGCCGCCCTTCTGGCTTGACGGCGCCGAGCCCGGCTATTGGCTGGGCACCGACAGCCTGGGACGCGATCTTTTCTCGCGGCTGATCTTCGGCGGCCGCATCGCCTTCATCGTCGCCTTCATGGCGGCGACGTCCGCCTGCCTCATCGGTTCGGCACTGGGGCTGATCGCCGGCTATTTCGGCGGCTGGGCCGACCGGATCATCTCGCGCATCGTCGACGTCTGGATGGCCTTTCCGCCGGTGCTGTTCGCGATCCTCCTGGTGGCGGTGCTCGGCACGGGCCTGAGCTCCGTCATCCTCGCCATCGCGATCATCGACTGGACGCGCTTCTGCCGGGTGATCCGTGCCGAGGCGATGAGCCAGGCGCGGATGGACTATGTCGAAAGTGCGCGCATCGCCGGCTATGGCCGCATCGGCATCATGCTGCGCGAAGTGCTGCCCAATGTGCTGCCGTCGGTAGTGGCGCTGCTATCACTCGAAATGGGCATCGCGGTCATCGTTGAGGCGATCCTCTCCTTCGTCAATCTGTCGATCTCGACCGACGATCCGACCTGGGGCAGCATCATCGCCGAGGGACGGCTGTCGATCCACCAGGCCTGGTGGGTGCTGGTGTTTCCGCTCATCACGCTGATCCTCACCGTGCTTTCCTTCAGCCAATTCGGCGAAGCGCTGAAGGCGCGTTTCGATCCGGTGCTGCGATGAGCGCGTGCCTCGACATCCGCCGCTTGAGCGCCGTGCTGCCCAACGGCCAGCGCGTGCTGCGCTCGGTCTCGCTCAGCGTACAGCCGGGCGAGGTGCGCGCCCTGGTCGGCGAGAGCGGCGCCGGCAAGACGATGATCGGCAAGGCAGTGCTCGGCGTGCTGCCGAAAAGCGTGCGCGTCGTCGAAGGCGAGATGTTGATCGAGGGCGAGGATCTCGGCAGGCTCGACGAAAAGGCGCGGCGGAACCTGATCGGCGCGCGCACGGCGCTGATCCCGCAGGATCCGCTGACCGCGCTCAACCCGTCGCGCCGCATCGGCTCGCAGATGACCGACAGGTTGATCCGCATCCTCGGCTGGAGCGGCGAGAGAGCCGACAAGCGCATCCGCCAATTGCTCGACGAGGTGCAGATCCGCGACCCGGAGCGGGTGCTGAAAAGCTATCCGCACGAATTGTCCGGCGGCATGCGCCAGCGCGTGCTGATCGCGGCGGCCTTCGCGGCGGAGCCCAGGCTGATCGTCGCCGACGAGCCGACGACGGCACTGGACGTGACGGTGCAGAAGCAGATCCTGCGGCTGATCGCCCAACTGCAGCGCGATCACGGCACGGCGATCCTGTTCGTCACCCATGACCTCGGCGTCGTCGCCAAGATCAGCCAGAAAGTGTCGGTGCTCTATGCCGGCAAAGTGGTGGAGGAAGCCGAGACCGCTGAGCTTTTCGCAGCGCCCCAGCACCCCTATACGCGGGCGTTGATCGCGGCGACGCCACGCTACACCGATCCCTTCGCATCGCTGAAGCCGGTGGACGAAGCCGTGCTCGCGGGGCTTGCTGCCGAGATCGCGGCGGCCGACCAGGCATGGAGGCCCGGCCATGGCTGAGCCGATGTTTTCGGTGCGCGGGTTGAAAGTGGCGCTGCCCGACATGACGCGCAAGCCGCTGATCGGCCGCGCGCCACTGGCCGAGATCCTCAAGGGGCTCGACTTCGACCTGCCCAAGGGATCGGTGACCGGCATCGTCGGCGAGTCCGGCTCCGGCAAGTCGACGCTCGGCCGCGCGCTGGTGCGGCTGCTCGAGCCAAGCGCCGGCTCGATCAGCCTCGAGGGGCGCGACATCAGCCATCTTTCGGAAGCGGAGCTTCGACCACTGCGGCGCGACCTGCAGATGATCTTCCAGGATCCGATGTCCTCGCTCAACCCGCGGCACACGATCTTCAACATCATCGCAGCACCCTTGAGACAGAACAGGCTTGGCGACAGGCTGAAGGAGCGCGTCGCCCAGGCCCTGCAGCGCGTCGGCCTGCCGCAGACTTTCGCCAGCCGCTATCGCCACGAGCTATCCGGCGGCCAGCGCCAGCGCGTCGGCATCGCCAGGGCGCTGGCACTGTCGCCGAAATTCGTACTGGCCGACGAGATCGTATCCGGCCTCGACGTCTCGACGCAGGCGCAGATCCTGACGCTGCTGGAAAAGCTGGCGGCCGAGATGGGGCTGACGGTCGCCTTCATCAGTCACGACCTATCGGTGATCCGGCGGCTCTGCCAGCAGGTCATCGTCATGCGCGAGGGCAGGATCGTCGAGGCCAGCGCCACCGACGCGCTGTTCGACAATCCGAAGGAGGCCTACACGCGCGACCTGCTCGCGGCCATTCCGCTGCCGGAGATCGACGCGGACTGGCTGGACATGCCTTCAGCCGGCAAGGCGCCGACATGAGCGCATACGCACGCTGATGAGCGGGCCTCGGTACAATGATTTCGATATAAAACTTTAAGCTTGAAATATCTTGCCTCCGGCGCAATACTCAAGACGCAGCAAGCGAAGAGGAGATCGCAAGACATGAAGGTTGCGGTTCTCGGCGGCGGACCGGCCGGACTCTACTTTGCCATCTCGCTCAAGCTGCGCGATGCCGCGCATGAGGTGACGGTCTATGAGCGCAACCGCCCCGACGATACATTCGGCTGGGGCGTGGTGCTGTCGGCGGAGACGCTGGAGAACCTGACCAGGAACGACCCGGTCAGCGCCGTCTGGATCAAGAAGCATTTCGCCTATTGGGACGATATCGCCGTCATCCATGACGGTGTGCGCACGGTGTCTTCCGGCCATGGCTTCTGCGGCATCGGGCGCAAGCGGCTGCTGATCCTGCTGCAGCGGCGGGCGCGCGAGCTCGGCATCAAGCTGGCATTCGAGACCGATATTGCCGATCCGCGACCCTTCATGGAAACGCACGACCTGGTTGTCGCGGCGGATGGACTGAACTCGAAATCCCGCGCCACCTTTGCCGATGTCTTCAAGCCGGACATCGACACCCGCAAATGCAAGTTCGTGTGGCTCGGCACGACGCAGAAATTCGACGACGCCTTCACCTTCATCTTCGAGAAGACGGAGCATGGCTGGGTGTGGGCGCATGCCTACCAGTTCGACAACGAGACCGCGACGTTCATCGTCGAATGCAGCGGGCAGACCTGGGAGGCTTTCGGCTTCGGCCAGATGACGCAGCAAGAATCGATCGCGGTCTGCGAGCGCATCTTCGAAAAGCATCTCGGCGGCCATCCGCTGATGACCAACGCCAACCACATTCGCGGTTCAGCCTGGATCAATTTCCCGCGCGTGCTGTGCGAGCGCTGGTCGTACAAGAACCTGGCGCTGATGGGCGACGCGGCGGCGAGCGCGCATTTTTCGATCGGCTCCGGCACCAAGCTGGCGCTGGAAAGCGCGGTGGCGCTTGCCGATTATGTCGAGTCCCAGCCCGATCTCGAGGCCGCCTTCCGCAAATATGAGGATGCGCGGCGCACCGAGGTGCTCAAACTGCAGTCGGCGGCGCGCAACTCGCTCGAATGGTTCGAGGAAGTCGAACGATATCTCGGCCTTGATCCAGTTCAGTTCAACTATTCGCTGCTCACCCGCTCGCAGCGCATCAGCCATGAGAACCTTCGTCTGCGCGATGCCGAATGGCTGGCGGGCGCCGAGGAGTGGTTCCAGCGCAAAGCCGGCGCCGGCGGCAACAGCTTACGGCGCGCACCGATGTTCGCGCCGTTCAAGCTGCGCGACATGACGCTCAACAACCGCATCGTCGTTTCGCCGATGGCGCAGTACAAGGCGGTCGACGGCTGTCCGACCGACTGGCATTTTTCCCACTACGCCGAGCGCGCCAAGGGCGGCGCTGGCCTTCTCTACATCGAGATGACCTGCGTCAGCCCCGAGGGCCGCATCACGCCTGGGTGCCCCGGCTTCTACAAGCCGGAGCACGAGATCGCCTGGAAGCGGCTGGTCGATTTCGTCCATGCCGAGACCGAGGCAAAAATTTGCGCCCAGATCGGCCATTCCGGCGCCAAGGGTTCGACCCGGGTCGGCTGGGAAGGAACGGACGTGCCGCTCACCTCCGACAACTGGCCGGTGATGGCGCCTTCGGCCGTTGCATGGTCGCCGAAGAACCAGGTGCCGAAGGCGATGGACCGCGCCGACATGGATCTGGTTCGCGACCAGTTCGTCGCCTCGGCCGAGATGGCCGAACGTTGCGGCTTCGATATGCTGGAGATTCATGCCGCGCATGGCTATCTGCTTTCCGCCTTCATCACGCCGCTGACCAACCGCCGCACCGACGAGTATGGCGGCTCGCTGGAAAACCGCATGCGCTATCCGCTGGAGATCTTCCATGCGGTGCGCGCGGTGTGGCCGGCCGAAAAGCCGATCTCGATGCGCATCTCGGCAAATGACTGGGTGGGTATCGAGGGTGTGACGCCTTCGGACGCGGTCGAGATCGCGAAGATGCTGCATGAGGCCGGCGTCGACCTCTGCGACGTGTCGGCCGGGCAGACCTCGATCGCCGCCAAGCCGGTCTATGGCCGCATGTTCCAGACGCCGTTTTCCGACCGCATCCGCAATGAGGTCGGCATGGCGACGATGGCGGTCGGCAACATCTACGAGCCCGACCATGCCAACTCGATCCTGATGGCCGGCCGCGCCGATCTGGTGGCGCTGGCGCGGCCGCATCTTGCCGATCCGTACTGGACGCTGCATGCGGCAGTCACGCTCGGCGACCGCGGCGTCAAATGGCCCGATCCCTACCTGCCCGGCCGCGACCAGATCTACCGGCTGGCCGAACGCGAAGCGGCAGCGGGGCTCAAAGTATGAGCGCCGCGCGGGAAATCACCGGCAAGCATGCGCTGGTCACCGGCGGCGGTTCCGGCGTTGGCAAAGCCATCGCTCTGATACTGGCGGAAGCAGGTGTGAACGTGACCATCTGCGGACGGCGCGAAGCTGCCCTTGCGGAGGTCGCGAAGGAAAGCGACCGGATCTTCTCCATCGCGGCGGATGTTACGAATGAAACCGAGATGGCGGCCCTCCACGAGAAGGCGGAAGCCGCGCGCGGACCGTTCGACATCGTCGTCGCCAATGCCGGCATGGCGGGCAGCGCGCCGGCGCACAAGACCTCGCTGGCCGATTGGCAGCGCACGCTCGACGTAAACCTCACAGGCGCCTTCGTGACGGTGAAGCCGGCGCTGGCCGGCATGCTCGCGCGGAAAACAGGTCGCATCATTTTCGTCGCCTCGACCGCCGGCCTCAAGGGCTACGCCTATGTCGCGCCCTATGTGGCCGCCAAGCATGGCGTCGTTGGGCTGATGCGGGCGCTGGCCGCTGAAACCGCAAAGTCAGGTGTCACGGTCAACGCCGTCTGCCCCGGCTTTGTCGAAACAGACATGCTTGAGGAGTCTATCGCGCGCATCGTCGAGAAGACCGGACGCTCCGTCGATGAGGCACGCGCAAGTCTTTCGACGACGAATCCGCAAGGACGTTTCATCCAGCCCGAGGAGGTCGCGTCCGCGGTGCTGTGGCTGTGCAGCGATGCCGCACGATCGATCACCGGGCAGGCGATCTCGGTCTCGGGAGGTGAGACATGGTAGCGGGACCGACCTCCGCCGGACCTGGCAAGGACCGGCTGCGGCTTTGGATCAGGTTGCTGCGCGCTTCGCGCACCATCGAGGCCGAGCTGCGCGAGCGGCTGAAGAAGGAGTTCGACACCACGCTGCCGCGCTTCGACGTGATGGCGGCGCTCTACCGCTCGCCGGAAGGAATGCTGATGAGCGACCTGTCGCGCTTCCTTCTGGTGTCGAACGGCAACGTCACAGGCATCGTCGACCGGCTGGTTTCCGAAGGGCTGGTGACGCGGGCGCGCCGCAACGGCGACCGCCGCACCTCGATGGTGCGGCTGACAGAGGAAGGCTCGAAATCTTTCGCCGCGATCGCCGCCGCGCATGAGGGCTGGGTCGGCGAATTGCTCGGCAATGTCAGCGAGGACGAGGCGCGGCGGCTGACCGGCATGCTGAAATCGTTCCGCAGCAATTGGGAGGGACGCGAATGAGCGCCATGGCCAAGCTCAAGCCGAAGCACTTCCTCTGGCAGGTCGAGGGCCGGATCGCGAAAATCCGGCTCGACCGGCCGGAGCGCAAGAACCCGCTGACCTTCGACAGCTATGCGGAGCTGCGCGACACGTTCCGCGATCTCGTCTATGCCGACGACGTCGATGCCGTCGTGTTCCTGCCCAATGGCGGCAATTTCTGCTCGGGCGGCGATGTCCACGACATCATCGGGCCGCTGGTCAAGATGGACATGAAGGCGCTGCTCGCCTTCACGCGCATGACCGGCGACTTCGTCAAGGCGATGCTCAACTGCGGCAAGCCGATCATTTCGGCAGTCGACGGCGTGGCCGTCGGCGCCGGCGCCATCATCGCCATGGCCTCCGACATCCGCATCGCCACGCCGGACGCGAAGACCGCCTTCCTGTTCACCCGCGTCGGCCTCGCCGGCTGCGACATGGGGGCCTGCGCGATCCTGCCGCGCATCATCGGCCAGGGCCGCGCGGCCGAGCTGCTTTACACCGGCCGCACCATGAGCGCCGCCGAGGGTGAGCGCTGGGGGTTCTACAACCGCCTCGTCGAGCCTGCCGCGCTCGAAGCCGACGCACTCGACATGGCGAAGCGCATCGTTTCCGGCCCGACCTTCGCGCATAGCATCACCAAGACGCAGCTCAACCAGGAATGGTCGATGGGCCTCGACCAGGCGATCGAGGCGGAAGCGCAGGCGCAGGCGATCTGCATGCAGACCGGCGATTTCGAGCGGGCGTATAAGGCATTCGTGGCTAAGGAAAAGCCGGTGTTCGAGGGGAATTAGCGATGATCGGTTTTCGCCCAGGCACCCCCCTCTGGCCTGCCGGCCATCTCCCCCGCAAGGGGGGAGATCAGCCGACTGCACTGATTTCGTCAATCACCGAGGTCTCAGGATGGGCGGCGAGATCGCAGCTGCCAATCTCCCCCCTTGCGGGGGAGATGTCCGGCAGGACAGAGGGGGGTGTGAAGGATCGGGGCGTGGAAGGAAGAATCCATGCCTGACCGTTCCTTCCTCAACTGGCCCTTCTTCGAAGACCGCCACCGCGAAGTCGCCGAACGCCTCGACGCCTGGTGCGCAAAGAACCTCCCCGTCGATCACCACGATGTCGACGCCGCCTGCCGCGACCTCGTCTCCATGCTTGGCCGTGACGGCTTGCTGAAGCCGACGGCGCTGGACCCGGCCAACCCGGGACCGCTCGACGTACGCACGCTCTGCATCACACGCGAGACGCTCGCCCGCCATGACGGGCTCGCCGACTTCGCCTTCGCCATGCAAGGCCTTGGCACCGGCGCCATCACGCTGTTCGGAACGCCGGACCAGCAGCGCTGGCTGGAAAAGACGCGGGCCGGTCAAGCGATCTCAGCCTTTGCGCTGTCGGAGCCGCGCTCGGGATCGGACGTCGCCAACATGGAAATGACGGCTGTCCGCGATGGCGACGACTATCTGCTTTCGGGCGAAAAGACCTGGATTTCCAATGGCGGCATCGCCGACCTCTACATCGTCTTCGCCCGAACCGGCGAGGCGCCCGGCGCCAAGGGGATTTCCGCTTTCATCGTGGCCGGCGACGCGAAGGGACTTGGCATCGCCGAACGGCTCGAGGTGATCGCCCCTCACCCGCTGGCGCGGCTCTCTTTCGACAATGTCCGTGTCCCGGCTTCCGCGCGTATCGGCAAACCCGGCGACGGCTTCCGCATCGCCATGTCGGTGCTCGACGTCTTCCGTTCGACCGTGGGCGCAGCCGCCCTGGGCTTCGCGCGGCGCGCGCTGGACGAGAGCGTCAAGCGCGCAGTCGAGCGCAAACTGTTCGGCGCGCCGATGGCGGATCTGCAGATGGTGCAAGGCCATATCGCCGACATGGCGCTGGATGTCGACGCCGCGGCGCTGCTCATCTATCGCGCAGCGTGGACCAAGGACATGGGGGCCGCGCGGGTGACACGCGAAGCGGCCATGGCCAAGCTTTTCGCCACCGACAAGGCGCAAGAGGTGATCGACAAGGCGGTGCAACTGCATGGCGGCGACGGCGTGCGCAAGGGCCATATCGTCGAGAGCCTCTATCGCGAGATCCGGGCGCTGCGCATCTATGAGGGGGCTTCCGATGTGCAGAAGGTCGTGATCGCCAGGCATGTTATCGGGACGGCATGAGACGGGACGGCATGAGAACCGCGTTTGAATTAGGGGGAGGCTAGACATGCACACCATTCTGCAGCCGGAGGGCTGGGCCAAACCGGTCGGCTATGCCAATGGCGTCGCGGCGCGCGGACAGTTGGTGTTCGTCGGCGGCCAGGTCGGCTGGAATGCCGAGTGCCAATTCGAGACCGACGATTTCGTCGGCCAGGTGCGCCAGACGCTGGCCAATGTCGTCGCCGTGCTCGCCGAAGCGGGTGGCGAGCCGCGGCACATCACCTCGATGACTTGGTACTTCACCGACAAGGCCGAGTATGTCGGCAATCTCAAAGGCATCGGCGAGGCCTATCGCGACGTGATCGGCCGGCATTTTCCGGCGATGGCGGCCATGCAGGTGGTGGCGCTGGTCGAGGACCGCGCCAAGGTCGAGATCCAGGCTACGGCTGTCATTCCGGAATAGGCCGCGTCTTACTGGCGAAGCCCCGCTTGCCTGAGCAGCGGCAGAACGTGGTCGCAGAAATAGGGCAGTTCCTGCGTGTAGTTGACGAAGGACAGTGCAATGCCCCGGTAGCCATGCCCGGCAATCGCCGCCATGTCGGCGGCGATTGATTCCGGAGTTCCGATCAACGGATAAGTGCCGGCGCCGCCGGCGAAACGCTGGCGGTAGCGGTCATAGGCATGCGGGTCGTGCGACTGGGAGAATTCCTTCTTGCCGGCCATGTGAGCATCGACCGCTTCGTGATCGGCCGTCGTGACGGCGTAGCGGGTGTAGTAGGCCTGTGCTTCTTCCATCGTCGGGCGGCACACGACATGGGCCACCGTATAGACGCCGACATCACGGCCAATCTTGTCGGCGCGCTCGCCGATGTCGGCGACGTGCTTGCCGGCATCGCTCATCTCGGAGAAGGTCGTGAACAGATAGTCGCACCTGGCGGCGGCGAAATCCCGACCCGGGCCACCGAAAGCGGCGTTCATGGTCACCGGGCGTGGAAGCTGCAGACTGGCCGGCCGGCTCACCGCCTCCTTCAGCCGATAGTAAGTGCCCTCGTAATCGAGCGGCTCGCTCGAGGCATAAAGCCGCTCAAGGATTTCGATCCACTCGGCTGCCTGGTCGTACCCCTTCTCGACCAGGGGCGTGCCGAACATGCCGAATTCCTTCGGGTTCCAGCCGCAGACGATGTTCAAGCCGGCCCGGCCCTGGCTGATATGGTCGACCGTCGCCAGCGCCTTGGCGGCGTAGAGCGGATGCACCAGCGGCACGTGCACGGTCATGAACAGGCCGATCTGCTCGGTGGCTGCGGCAAGGGCGGCGGCCCAGGTAAAAGTCTCGAACGAGAATTCGCGAACCTTGTTGCGGCCGCCGAAACCGCGCCAGCGCGCGATCGGCAGCATGAATTCGAGGCCCGCGCGGTCCGCGATCTGAGCTGCGGTCAGATTGTCCTGCCAGCTTGCCGTCCAGCGCTCCGGGACATCGGTGATGGCAAGGCCGCCATCCGCGTTGGTGGAGAAGACGCCAAGCTTCAATTTGTTGGAGCCATGCAGGGGATGCGTTTTGATCATGTCGGGAACTCTTGGGCAGGAGGCCACACGCTAGGCCCGGCTAAAAATATTTCAAGCCTGAAATAGCTTCGTATGACAGCCGTTTGCAGATATAGATTTTCGAGGAGACCAAATGGGGATGTGCATGAGCGAGTTCCGCCAGAAAAGCATCGGCAAGACGAACCTCATCGGGTCCTTTGCCGCCATTCCCCATCCGGTCGCCCTCGAGGTGATGGCACTCTCCGGCCTCGATTTCCTCTGCATCGATTGGGAGCACGCGCAGATCTCGCGCGACACGGTCGAGGCCATGGTGCGGGCGGCCGACGTGCATCGCGTACCGGTGATGGTGCGCGTTCCCGGTCACGCGCCTGAGGCAATCCAGGCGGCGCTGGACAGTGGCGCGCAAGGCGTGCTCATGCCTCGCGTCTCGACCGCAGAACAGGCAGCGATGGCGGTGAAGGCCTCACGCTATCCGCCACAAGGCGAGCGCGGTGTCGGCCCCGGCCGCGCCGCCGGCTATGGCTATCGCATTCCCGAATATCTTGCCGCCGCCAACGACCGGATCGTCGTCGCGGTCCAGGTCGAGACATCGGAAGGGCTGGCCAACATCGAAGCGATCGCGGCCGTCGACGGCGTCGACGTGATCTTCGTCGGCCCCGGCGATCTTTCGGTGTCTATCGATGCGGTCGGCCCGGCAGGCGCGGACAAGCTCTCCAAGGCGATCGGGACAATCATCGGCGCGACGACCGCACATGGCAGGACTGCCGGCATATTCTGCGCCAGCCCGCAGGCAGTCAGTCGATGGGCGAGCCTCGGCGCGAGTTTCTTCGTGCTAGCCAGCGACACGATGTTTCTTGGCGCCGGCGCCGCAGCCAACTGTACGGCTGCGCGCGCCGAACTATCCTAAGACGCAGCTGAAGAGGCGTATCGGCGCAGCAACAGCCGAGCGAAACTTTTTAAGCTTAAAACTTTTGCCTTGAAAAGCGCCGCGCTTTGGATAGCATCCCAGATGGCGACTGCCGTGGCGGAGGGGCTTTCCGGTCAGTCCATCATTGGTGGGAGGGGTTCAGTCCTTGTCGTTTGTGTTGCCCCAGTCGTCGTCCAGCGCGCGCTACGCTTTCGATGGCGTGCGCGCCCAGATTCGTGACCTGCACACGGAAAACATCGCCAACCTCGCGGTCCGCGCGCGGGAGCTCGGCGATGTCATCGCGCTCTGGTACGGCGAAGGCGACATGGTGACGCCCGCTTTCATCCGAGACGCTGCAAAGGCGGCCTTCGATGAAGGGCTGACCTTCTACGTTCCCAACATGCGCGGGCACGGCCCGTTGAACGAGGCGCTGTCGGAATACCAGACGCGCATCCATGGCCGCCCGATCCCCATCGCACGCACCACGGTAACGCCGGGCGGCATGCAGGCCCTTTATCTGGCGCTGGAACTGCTGGTCGATACCGGCACCAATGTCGTCTATGTCGCGCCACAATGGCCCAACATCCACAACGCCATCCACCTCATCGGCGGCGAGCCGCGTCCATTCTCGCTCGACTTCAAGGATGACTGGCGGCTCGATCTCGACCGGTTGTTCGCGACCTGCGACGCGCGCACCCGAGCGATCTTCCTGTCGACGCCGTCCAACCCGACCGGCTGGACCGCGTCGCGCGAGGAAATGCAGGCGCTGCTCGACTTCAGCCGGCGCACCGGCATCTGGATCATTTCCGACGAGGTCTATGGCCGGCTCTATTTCGACGGCGACGTCGCCCCTTCCATTTTGCAGATCGCCGAGGACGGCGACCGGGTGCTGTCGGTCAACAGCTTCTCGAAGGCCTGGGCGATGACCGGCTGGCGCATCGGCTGGCTGACGCATCCGTCGGGCGTGGCCGACCAGCTCGGCGCCATGACCCAATACATCAACAGCGGCACCGCCGCTCCGATCCAGGCCGGTGCGGTCGCCGCGATCCGCCAGGGCGAGCCGCTGGTCGAGGAGATCAGGCAGCGGATCAGGACCGGCCTCGACCTCGCCTATGACAGGCTGGCGCAAATCCCGGGCGTCATCCTGCCGACCAAGCCGCGCGGCGGCATGTATGCGTTCTTCGCCCTGGAGGGCGAGAACGATGCCCGGCGCGCCTGCGCCCGCATTTTGGAGACGGCGCGCGTCGGGCTTGCGCCCGGTCACCTGTTTGGAAATTCAGCGGCAGCGTTCCTGCGCATGTGCGTATGCCGCGACAGCAGCCAGATAGAAACGGCGCTTCAACGCATGACAGCCGCAATGAATTGACGCCCTGCCGGAAGCGGGGCGGCAAAAAGCCGTGCGGGGCAAACCCGCCCGTCCAACCACAGAGGGAACAAAAATGAGCTTTACTCGTCGCAACCTGCTTCTCATGGCCGCCGCCATCGGCATCGCCGCCGGCCCCGCCACGGCTCGCGCCGCGGACGTGCTCAATGTCGGCGCCTATCCGACCAACCCGCCTTTCGAATACAAGAACGAGAGCGGCACCTTCGAGGGTTTTGAGGTCGACATCGTCAACGAGGCGGCCAAGCGCATCGGCATGACAACCGATATCGCCGATCTCGGCTTCCAGGCGCTGTTCGCCGCCACCACCTCCAAGCGCATCGATGTCGCCATCTCCTCGATCACCATCACGAAGGAGCGGCTGAAGTCGCAGTCCTTCACGCAGCCCTACTACGATTCCGACATGGGCATTGCCACCAAGACCGACAGCCCGATCAGCGCCGAGGCAGACCTCAAGGGCAAGATCGTCGGCGTGCTGTCCGGCTCGACCGGCGAAACGTGGGTCAAGGACCATCAGCAGGCCGACGGCTTCAGCGACGTAAAGGGTTACGACACGCAGCAGAATCTTTTGCTCGACCTCAGCGCCGGCCGCGTCGACGCCGCCGTCAGCGATATCCCCGGCATGCAGTACTCCTTCAAGAAAATGAAGGACCTCGTCGTCAAGCAGCGCATCAAGACCGGCGAGCAATACGGCTTGATGATGACCAAGGACCACCCGCTGCTCGGCAAGCTGAACGACGCGATCACCGCGATGAAGAAGGACGGGACACTGGCCGCGATCCACAAGAAGTGGTTCGACAGCGATGCTCCGGTGGACTCCTCGACCGTCAAAGAAATGCCGCTGCCCAAGGCCTGAGCGGCACCCGGCAACCAAGCGACGTGCCGGCTCGAAGGGCCGGCACGTCCCGTTTTCACGCATGACCTTCCCGGGACTGTCGTCTGTTCGGCCAGGCCGATCAATGTGTCCTGGATCTGGCTCTAGGCGTCGCAAGACGCAACACGGTTGGGGAATGCTCCCATGTCGCTGATCGACACCTTCTTCAATCCCGAAGTTATTGCGTCCAGCCTGCCGGCGCTGCTGCGCGGCTTCCTCAATACGCTGCTGCTTGGGGTGATGAGCATCGTCATCGGCATTGCGGCAGGGCTGGCGATCAGCCTCGTGCGGCTCTACGCACCGAAGCCGCTGCGCTGGCTCGCCATCGGCTATACCGACATTTTCCGCGCCCTGCCGGTGCTGGTGGTGCTGATCCTGATCTACTACGCGCTGCCCTTCCTCGGCATACGCCTGTCGTCCTGGGCGTCCGCCGTGACGGCTTTCGCCATCATCATGTCGGCCTATTCAGCCGAGGTGTTCCGCTCCGGCATCGAAAGCATTCCACGCGGCCAGTTCGAGGCGGCGCAGGCGCTTGGCCTGCCGTTCTTGCTGACCCTGCGCAAGGTCGTGCTGCCGCAAGCGATCCGCGTGGTCATCCCGCCGATGACCAGCAACTGCGTCTCGATGTTCAAGGACACCTCGCTCGCCTCGACCGTGGCGCTGCCGGAACTCTTGAAAGAAGCTACCAATGCGCAGTCGCTTTATGCCAACCCCTCGCCGTTGATCGGCGCCGCCCTTGTCTATCTCATCTTCCTCTGGCCGATGGTCCGCCTCGTCAGCCTGCTTGAGCGCCGCTTCAAGGACGAGAAGGCGCGCTGAGCTCACCAACCGATCCCCACCCGTCCAAGTCCCTGCGCAGGAGCGTACCCCGTGAACAAGCATCAGACCGACGACACCAACACCGCCGCGTTCCCGGTCGAAAAGATCCGCGCCATGTTTCCCGCTTTGCAGCGGGCCGGCGACTTCATCTTCATGGACAATGCTGCAGGCGCGCAGATCCCGCAAAGCGTGCTCGACGCGGTGACCAACCATCTGGTGGCGCACAATGTGCAACGCGGCGGCCGCTATGGCCGCAGCGTCACTGTCGACCAGTCGGTCGCCGAAGCGCGGACAAGCGTCGCGCTCTTGATCAACGCCTGCAGCCCGTCCGAAATCTGCTTCGGCATGAACGCCACCTCGTTCATCCGGCTGGTCAGCCTCGGCATCGGCCAGATGCTTGCCAAAGACCCAGATGGCGGGCGCGACGAGATCGTCATCACCGACATGGACCACGACGCCAACATCGCCACCTGGCTGGCGCTGGAATCCGCCGGCGCCAAGTTCAAATGGTGGCGCATGCGCGAGGACGGCAATCTGCATGTCGACGACCTCAAGCCGCTGGTGTCGGAGCGCACCCGCCTCGTCGCCTGCACGGTGACGGCGCATTCGATCGGCTCGATCGTCGACGTCGCTTCGGTGGCCAGGATCGCCCATGCGGCCGGCGCCGAAGTGTTCCTCGACGGCGTGCATTACGGACCGCACGGATTGATCGACGTGCAAGCCTGGGACTGCGACTATCTGGTCTGCTCCGGCTACAAGAACTTCTCGCCGCATATGGGATTCCTGTGGGGCCGCTTCGAAACGCTGAAGCGGCTGCCGACCTTCCGCGAGGATTTCATTCCGGACGAGCCGCCCTACAAGGTCGAGGCCGGCACCTTCATCTACGAGAATGTCTCCGGCATGGATGCGGCCGTGCGCTACCTGGAATCGATCGGCCGCAACTTTCTGCCCGAAAACAACCGCTCGCGCCGCGACAACATCGTCGCCGGCATGAACGCCATCCGCGACTACGAGCTGATGCTGGCGCGCGAGATGCTGAAGGTGCTGAAGGATTGCAGCGCGACCATCTATGGCGTCGGCGACGAGGCACGCATCCATGAGCGCGTGCCGACCTTCTGCTTCAACATCGGCATGCTGTCGCCGCAGCGGATCGTCGAGGAAATGGCCGCCCTGCAGATAGGCATCCGCGACGGCCATATGTATGCGCCGCGGCTGATGAAGCGGCTCAACCTGTCGATGGATAGCGGCGCGGTCCGCGCCTCGCTGGTGCATTACAACACGGTCGATGAGGTGCACCGGTTTGGTGAGGCGTTGCGGGCGATCATCGCGAAGCTGTCTTGATTTGATGTCTTCGCGAGATGTCGGCGGGACAGCACCCCCCTCTGTCCTGCCGGACAGAGGGGGGTGTGAAGGAACGCGGCGCTACAGCACCTTCTTTGTCGCCCTGTCCCAAAGGCGCAGCTCTTGCCCGCGCTCGACGAAGCAGACGTCAGGCCGCCTTCTTCTTCGCCAACCGCGCCTTGATGCTTGCCACGTCGGCGCGCGGCGTCGCGGCAAACAGCGTCCTGGTGTAGGCGTGCTTGGGGTTGGAGAAGACCTCGTCGCGCGGACCGTATTCGACCGCTTCGCCGAAATACATGACCATCACGTCGTCGGCGATGTATCGCACCACCGAGAGGTCATGGCTGATGAAAACGTAGGTCAGCTTGAACTCGTCCTGCAGGTCGGCAAGCAGGTTGAGCACCTGCGCCTGCACCGAGAGGTCGAGCGCCGAGACCGGTTCGTCCAGCACCAAAAGGCTCGGGTTCAGCATCAGCGCGCGGGCAATGGCGATGCGCTGGCGCTGGCCGCCCGAGAACATGTGCGGATAGCGGTTGTAATGCTCCGGTCCGAGGCCGACCTTCTTCAGCATCTTCATCGCAAGATCGCGGCGCTCTTCGGCCGGCTTGTCGGTGTTGATGAGCAGCGGCTCGCCGAGTACGTCGCCGATCTTCTGGCGCGGGTTGAGCGAGCCATAAGGGTTCTGGAAGACGATCTGCACCTTGCGGCGCATCTCCTTGGAGAGCCCGTCCCTGGCGATATCGACCTTGTTGCCATCGATGAACAGCCCGCCGGAGGTCGCCGGATCGATCAGCGTGATAATGCGGGCGAGCGTGGACTTGCCGCAGCCGGACTCACCGACGATGGCCAGCGTCTTGCCCTTCTCGACGCTGAAGGAAACGCCCTTCACCGCATGCACGGTGCGCGCGCCGCGGAACAGTCCGCCGCCGACATGGTAGTCGCGCTTGATGTTCTTGCCTTCGACAACCTTGGTCATGCGCCGGCTCCGGAAGGCGCCGGCTCGAACAGCATTTCGGAGACGGTCGGCAGCCGGTCGCCGACGGCGTTTTCCGGCAGCGCCGAAAGCAGCGCGCGCGTGTAGTTGCTCTTCGGCGATTCAAACAGCGACAGCACGTCGGCCTCTTCCATCTTGCGGCCCTTGTACTGGACGATGACGCGGTCGGCGGTCTCGGCCACCACGCCCATATTGTGGGTGATCATGATCAGGCCCATGCCGTATTTGACCTGCAGCGAGACCAAGAGATCGAGGATCTGCTTCTGGATGGTGACGTCGAGCGCGGTGGTCGGCTCGTCGGCGATCAGCAGCTTCGGATTGCAGGCAATGGCGATGGCGATCATGACGCGCTGGCACTGACCGCCCGACATCTGGTGCGGGAAGGAATTCAGCCGCTCGGCGGGCTCCGGAATGCCGACCTGTTTCAGGAGTTCAATGGCGCGCGCGCGCCGCTGGGCTTTGTCCATGCCCATATGGAAGCGCAGCACCTCCTCGATCTGGAAACCGATGGTGAAGCAGGGATTGAGGCTTGCCATCGGTTCCTGGAAGATCATCGACATATCCTTGCCGACGATCTTGCGCCGCTCGGCAGAACCCAGCTTCAGCAGATCGCGACCGGCGAAGTCCATCCGGTCGGCGGTCACCCTGGCCGTCCATGGCAAGAGGCCCATCACTGCCAGCATCGACACCGACTTGCCGGAGCCGGATTCGCCGACGATGGCGAGCACCTCGCGCTCGTCGACATGGAGCGAGACGCCGTCGACGGCGCGGAACGGGCCGGACGCGGTCTGGAATTCGACGACGAGATTCTGGATGTCGAGCAGCGCCATCACGACCTCCTGAGCTTGGGATCGAGCGCGTCGCGCAGGCCGTCGCCGACCAGGTTGATGGCAAGCACGGTGATGAGGATGGCGAGACCCGGGAAGGTGACCACCCACCAGGCGCGCAGGATGAATTCACGTGCCGAGGCAAGCATCGTGCCCCATTCCGGCGTCGGCGGCTGGGCGCCGAGGCCGAGGAAGCCGAGTGCCGCGGCTTCCAGGATGGCGTTGGAGAAGGACAGCGTGCCCTGGACGATCAAAGGCGCCAGGCAGTTGGGCAGGATGGTGGCAAGCATCAGCCTGATGTGACCGGCGCCGGCGACCTTCGCCGCCACGACATACTCGCGGCTTTTCTCGGCCATCACCGCCGCGCGCACCAGGCGGGCGAAATGCGGCTGCAGCACCAGCGCGATCGCCAGCATGGCGTTGAACAGGCCCGGGCCGAGGATGGTGACCAGAACCAGCGCGAGCAGCAGCGACGGAAAGGCCAGGATCAGGTCCATGACGCGCATGATCGCGACGTCGACCCAGCCGCGGAAATAGCCGGCCAGGAGGCCAAGCGTAATGCCGCCGGTGAGGGCCAACGTGACCACGACCGCGCCGATCAGCAGCGAGAAGCGCGCGCCATAGAGCAGGCGCGAGAGAATGTCGCGGCCGACCGGATCGGTGCCGAGCAGATATTGCGTCGAGCCGCCGGCCTGCCAGGCCGGAGGCCGCAGGAACGCGGTCTTGTCCTGCACATCCGGCGCATAGGGCGCGAGCAGCGGCGCGGAGAGCGCGGCCAACACCAAAAGGATGAAGACGAACAGGCCGATGACGGCGCCGCGGTTCACCGAGAAATAGTGCCAGAAGGTTTTCAGCCCGGTGAGGCGATCCGGGCTGCCCGCGGCCATCGGGGCGATTTCGGTCTGGCTCATCTATGCTGCCCTGATGCGTGGGTTGATGACGGCATAGAGCACATCGACGATGAGGTTCACCGCCATGACGATGAGCGCGATCAAAAGCAGACCCGACTGCACGACGACGTAGTCGCGCTTGAAGATGGAATCGACCATCCACTTGCCGATGCCCGGCCAGGCGAAGATGGTCTCGGTGAGGATGGCGCCGGCAAGCAGCGTGCCGACCTGGAGGCCGATGGTGGTGACGACCGGGATCAGGGCGTTGCGAAGCGCATGCACGCCGATGACGCGGCCCGCCGAAAGGCCCTTGGCGCGCGCGGTGCGGACATAGTCCTCGCCGAGCACCTCGAGCATGGCCGAGCGCGTCTGGCGCGCGATCACCGCCAGCGGGATGGTGCCGAGCACGATCGCGGGAAGGACGAGATGACTGAGCGCCGAGCGGAAAGCATCCCATTTGCCGTACAGCAAGGTGTCGATCGTCATGAAGCCGGTGATCGGCTTGAAGAAGAACTGAAGGCCGATGCGGCCCGAGACCGGCGTCCAGCCGAGATAGCCGGAAAAGAAGATGATGAGCAGCAGGCCCCACCAGAAGATCGGCATGGAATAGCCGACAAGGGCGGTGCCCATCAGCGATTGATCGAACCATGAGCCGCGCTTGACGGCAGCGACGATGCCGGCGGGTATGCCGATCACCATGGCGAAGATCATGGCGAAGAAGGACAGTTCCAGCGTCGCCGGGAAGAGCGTCTTGAACTCCTCGAGAACCGGGCGCTTGGACGAAATGGAGACGCCGAAATCGCCGGTGGCGACCTCACCGACATAGCGCGCATACTGCTCCCATATCGGCAGATCAAAGCCGAACTGTTGCTTCAACTCTTCGTAGCGGGCGGGGGCGACGCCATGCTCGCCAGCCATGGCGAGGATCGGATCGCCGGGCAGCAGCCGGACGAAGGCGAAGGCGCAGATGGTGATGCCGACCAGGGTCGGGATCAGGAGGGCGATTTTGTTGAGAAGATATCGGAGCATCGTCGAATTGAACGGGGCGGCGCTAAAGTTGCGCCGCCCCGTTCGCAATATTATTCGGCCTTGTCAACGCCGTCGAAGCGATGAATGCCGAGCGGGTCCATCTTGAAGCCGCTGACATTATTACGAACGACCGCGTAAACCTGGCTGTGGGCGAGCAGGAAAGCCGGAGCTTCCTTGGCGAAGATCACCTGCGCCTGCTGATAGAGCTTGGTGCGCTCGGCCTGGTCGCTGGTCTTCTTGGCCTTCTGGATCAGGTCCTCGAAGTCCTTGTCGCACCAGCTGGAATAGTTCGAGACGCCGATGGCCGAGCAGGCGAACAGGGTGGCGAAGAAATTGTCCGGATCGCCATTGTCGCCAGTCCAGCCGATCTGGAAGGCGCCGGGACGGTCCTTCTTCTTGCCTTCCGAGCGATACTTGGTCCACTCGTAGTTGACGATTTCGGCCTTGACGCCGACCTTGGCCCAGTCGGCCTGGATCAGTTCCGCGGCGCGCTGGAAGTTCGGGTTGTACGGACGAACGCGGTCGGAAGCCCAGAGCTGGATTTCCTTGAGACCGGCACCGGCCAGCACCTTCTTGGCCGCATCCGGATTATAGGCGTCGGCCTTCACGTCCTTGTCCCACGACCACATGGTCGGCGGGATGAGGTTCTCGGCAGGCGTGGCGCCGGCATCCTGGAACAGCGACTTGATCAGAGCTTCCCGGTCGATCGCCTGGTTGAGCGCGTGGCGCACTTCCGGCTTGTCGAGCGGCGGGATCGTGGTGTTGTAGCTCATATAGCCGATGTTCAGGCCGGCCTGATCCATCAGGGTCACGTCCTTGTTGGCCTTGATGGTGCCGATGTCGGCAGGGTTCGGATAGGGCGCGATGTCGCATTCGCCGGCCAGCACCTTCTGGATGCGGGCGGTGGCGTCAGGCGTGATGGCGAAGACGAGATCGTCGATCTTTTCCTTGCCCTTGAAGTAGTCGGGGTTGGCCGCATAGCGGATGACCGAATCCAGCTGGTAGTCGACGAACTGGAACGGACCGGTGCCGATCGGCTTGGTCGAGAAGTCGGCCATCTTGCCGTGCTTCTGGAGCTGGTCGGCATATTCCTTCGACACGATCGAGGCGAAGTCCATGCCGAGATTGGCCAGCATCGGCGCGTTCGGCTCGGTCAGCGTCAGCTTGACGGTGAGGTCGTCGACCTTCTCCCACTTGGCGACATATTTCGGCATGTCCATGCCGGTGTAATAGTCCCAGGTGAGGTTCGGCAGATACTTGTCGCCGTTCCACGGATTCTGTTTGTTGAACTGGCGATCGAAGGAGAAGACGACGTCATCGGCGTTGAGGTCGCGCGTCGGCTTGAAAAAGTCGGTGGTCTGGAACTTCACGCCCGGATGCAGGTGGAAAGTATAGACCAGGCCATCGTCGGAAATTTCCCACTTGTCGGCAAGACCCGGCTCGACTTCGGTGCCGCCGTGCTTGAACTCAACCAGCCGCGAATAGACCGTACGCGACGAAGCGTCGAAGTCGTTGCCGCCGGTCGTGGTACCGGGATCGAAATTGGCCGGCGACGCCTCCGAGCAATATACAAGCGTCTTAGCACTGGCCATGCCGCTGAGGACGCTTGCAGCCAGCAACGCGGCTGCAAAAGTCATTGTCTTTTTCATTGAGCACTCCCTGATGTTCTCCCAGGCCCCTCTAGCAGGCTGGTGAAGGGCGCATATAAGCACCGTTTCTTCGCCTTTGGAACACCCCGTTTGCCTACCCCACGGGAAGCAGGAGAAGAATCTAGACTTTGCCCCAACAGCAGAAAAAATGAGTAGTTTTTTCTGCTCACGACATTATTAACGACGGCATTTTTTTATTGATCGGCCACCTTTCGAAATAGGCGCGCGAGGCATCACCGCCGAAGGTCGGCGGTCGCCCAGGCACGATGCGAGAGGCCCTCGAAGCATGGGATTTCGACGGCAAATCTTTCCCCGCCTTGCCGCTGGGGCAAGGCTTGCACGGCCGCCGATAGAGGCAATACATAGATGGCGGGTGGGATTTCCCGGAAATCCGTGACCGGCGTGGAGGACGCTTCCTTGGAAGCGGGCGCCCCAGATCGAAGGCGACAGGGAGAGACAGGTGGCAAAAGCAGCCAAGACGACAGCCCCGGCGAAAGCAAAGGCCAAGGCCGCCGCCGAAAGCAACGCGCCCAAGGCCGCCAGGGCCGCCGCGCCGAAGGCCAAGACGACCGCAAAGGCAGTGCCCGCCAGGTCGGCCGCAAAGCCGGCCACTGCCAAGCCGGCAACGGCAAAGGCCAAGGCTGCAGCCGCGAAAGTTGACAAGCCGGCAACCGCAAAAGCAGCGGCCGCGAAGCCTGCCTCGAAGAGCCTGCCGAAGGCGATCACCGAGCTCACCGTCGGCCTGCCGGAAAAGCCGTGGCTGAAAAGCTATCCGAAGAACATGCCGGCGGAGATCGGCGCCCTGCCCTACAAGTCCATCGGCGACTTCCTTGTCGGCGCCTGCAAGCGATTCACCGGACAGCCGGCCTTCGTGTGCATGGGCAAGTCGATCACCTATGGCGAGCTCGAACGGCTCTCGGCCGCGTTCGGCGCCTATCTGCAGGCGAGAGGTCTGGAGAAGGGTGCGCGCGTGGCGCTGATGATGCCGAACGTGCTGCAATATCCGGTGGCGATGATGGGCATACTGCGCGCCGGCTACACCGTGGTGAACGTCAACCCGCTCTACACACCGCGCGAACTGGAGCACCAGTTGAAGGACTCCGGCGCGCAGGCGATCGTCATCCTCGAAAACTTCGCCGGCACGCTGCAGGCGGTGATCGCCAGGACGTCGGTGAAGCACGTCATCGTCGCCGCGATGGGCGACATGCTGGGCGGCCTCAAGGGCGCCATCGTCAACCTTGTCGTGCGGCGGGTGAAGAAGATGGTTCCGGCATGGTCGCTGCCCGGCCATGTCAAGTTCAACGCCGTGCTCAAAACCGGCGCGACCATCGCCTTCAAGCCGCCCACGGTCTCCGGTGACGACATCGCCTTCTTGCAATATACGGGCGGCACCACCGGCATCTCGAAGGGCGCGACGCTGCTGCATCGCAACGTGCTTTCGAATGTCGCGCAGAATTCGCTTTGGGTGGAGGACGCCTACGCGGTCAAGCCGAAGCCGGCGCATCTCAACTTCATCTGCGCGCTGCCGCTCTATCACATCTTCGCGCTGACGGTGAACGCGCTGATGGGCATGCAGCAGGGTGCGCAGAACGTGCTGATCCCCAACCCGCGCGACATTCCGGGCTTCGTCAAGGAACTGGCGAAATACCCGATGCACATCTTCCCCGGCCTCAACACGCTGTTCAACGCGCTGCTCAACAATGAGGAATTCCGCAAGCTCGACTTCAAGCCGCTGATCCTGACGCTGGGCGGTGGCATGGCGGTGCAGAAGGGCGTCGCCGAACGCTGGAAGGCGCTGACCGGCTGCCCGGTCAGCGAAGGCTACGGGCTCTCCGAAACCTCGCCGGTGGCGACCGCCAACAAGTTCAGCTCCAGCGACTTCACCGGCACCATCGGCCTGCCGCTGCCTTCGACGGAAATCGCCATCCGGGACGACGACGGCAACAACGTGCCGCTCGGCGAAGTGGGCGAGATCTGCATCCGCGGCCCGCAGGTGATGGCCGGCTACTGGAACCGCCCCGACGAGACCGCCAAGGTGATGACCAAGGACGGCTTCTTCAAATCCGGCGACATGGGATTCATGGACGAGCGCGGCTACACCAAGATCGTCGACCGCAAGAAGGACATGATCCTGGTGTCCGGCTTCAACGTCTATCCGAACGAACTGGAAGAAGTGGTGGCGCACCACCCCGGCGTGCTGGAAGTGGCGGCGATCGGCGTGCCGGACGAGCATTCCGGCGAAGTGCCGAAGCTGTTCGTGGTCAAGAAGGATCCGGCACTTACCGTCGAGACATTGATGGCCTATTGCCGCGAGAACCTGACCGGCTACAAGCGGCCGAGATACGTCGAGTTCCGCACCGAGCTGCCGAAGACGCCGGTCGGCAAGATCCTGCGGCGCGCGCTGCGGGAATAGGCTTGAGCGATCCCACGGCCAGCCTGGGGGAGAGCGGGTGAAGCCGCTCGATCCGGCGCAATTCATCAAGGCGAACATGCGGCTGGCGCCGGTACCCTCGCTGCCGGAGATCTGCCTCTATCTGGCGCATCCCGGCAGCGGCCTGCGGCGCCTGCTCGAACCTGACGACGACAATGGCGAAAGCCGGCCTGAGCCACAGCCGCCTTACTGGGCCTATGCCTGGGCCGGTGGTGCGGTGCTGGCCCGCTATGTGCTGGACCGTCCGTCGATCGTCGCCGGCAAGCGGGTGCTCGATCTAGGCGCCGGTTCGGGGCTGGTCGGTATCGCGGCTGCAACAGCCGGAGCGCGCGAGGTGATCGCGGCGGAGACTGACCGTAACGGCGTCGTGGCGCTTCGCCTCAACGCGGAAGCCAACGGCGTCGCCATCCAGATACGCGATGAGGACATCACCGCCGGTCCGCCGCCGGCGGTCGACCTGGTGCTTGCGGGCGACGTCTTCTATGCGCAGGACGTAGCGCAGCGGATGATGCCGTTCCTCGATCGCTGCCTCGCCGCCGGCATCGATGTCCTGGTCGGCGATCCCGGCCGCGCCTGGCTGCCCAGGCCACGGCTTTGCCTGCTTAGCGAATACCAGGTGCCGGATGTCGGCGGAAACGGCGGCAACCCAAAGCCCAGCGCCGTCTTCGCGCTTGTGGCGGAACCCGGCTAACCTGCCGGCACGTTCACCCGCGCGGCGAGAAAGTCAGGCAGGTCGGCGACCGAGTCCAGAACGATATCCGCCATCGGCGCCAGCGAGTCGCGCGTGCCGGTGCCGGAAAGGACGCCCACCGCCAGACCGCAGCCGCCGGCGCGCGCCATTTCGAGGTCATGGCGGTTGTCGCCGACCATGGCGATCTCGCCCGGCTTCAACCCGGTCAGATCGCAAAAAGCGACCACGGTGTCGGGCGCCGGCTTGGAATTGGCAACGGCGTCATAGCCGAAGGCGGCATCGAAGAGCTGCGCGATGCCGAGCGTGGCGAGCGTCCTTTCGGCGCCGCTGGTCGAATCGTTGGTGGCGACGCCCATGCGATAGGATCGTTTGTGCAATGTCCGCAGCGAGTCGACAACGCCCGGCAGCGCGACCGCCATGGCCGACCCCTGCGCCGAGGTGATCTCGTTGAAGCGGGAAACAGCCAGCAGTTGATCCTCGTTGGACAGGCGCGGAAACCAGAGTTCGACGACATCCATGTTCGAGCCCGAGGCAAAGATCGAATCGGGCTTGAAACGCTTGCTGACGAAATCGAAGCCGGCGGCGGCGAGCAGGCGATCGGCCTTCCAGCGATCGCCTTCGGCGGCATCCATCGCCATGAAGTCGGCGACACCAAGCCAGGTTGCATTGAAGTCGACAAGCGTGCCGTCTTTGTCGAACAGTATTCCCCTGATATCCGCCAACCGTTTTACTCCTCGCCGCGCAATTGGTGGATATGAGCCACCAGTCCGGCAGTCGAGGCGTCGCGTTTTGCGGCAGTCTCCTTGCCCTCAACGACAGGCAGCAGACCCGTCGCCAATTCCTTGCCGAGTTCGACGCCCCATTGGTCGAAGGAATTGATGTTGAACAGCGTGCCCTCGACGAAGACGCGATGTTCATAAAGCGCGATAAGCCGGCCCAACATGCGCGGATCGAGCTTGCGGTAAAGGATAGTCAGCGAGGGACGATTGCCCGAAAAGACGCGGTGCGGCGCGATCCTGTCGACGTCGGCCGGCTTCATGCCCTTGGCCAGCATCTGCGCGCGCGCTTCTTCCAGCGTGCGGCCCTTCATGAAGGCTTCCGACTGCGCCAGGCAGTTGGCAAGCAAGAGGTCGTGCTGGTGTTTGAGTTCCGGCTCATGGCCGACAGCGGCGGCGAGGAACTCGACCGGGATGAAGTCGGTGCCCTGGTGCAGGAGCTGGAAGAAAGCATGCTGGCCGTTGGTGCCGGGTTCGCCCCAGACCAGCGGGCCGGTCGGCGTGGTGACCGCGGTGCCGTCCAGCGTGACGCTCTTGCCGTTCGATTCCATGTCGAGCTGCTGCAGATAGGCCGGCAGGCGCGAAAGGCGCTGGTCGTAAGGGATGACGGCGCGGGCCGGATATTCGCAGACGACGCGGTGCCACCAGCCGATCAGCCCCAGCAACACCGGCAGATTCTTCCGCATCGGCGCGGTGCGGAAATGCTCGTCCATCTCATGCGCGCCGTCGAGGAAGGCGCGGAAGTTGCGCGGACCGACGGAAATCATCACCGGCAGGCCGATGGCGCTCCAGACCGAGTAGCGTCCGCCGACCCAGTCCCAGAAACCGAAGACGCGGTCGTGTTCGATGCCGAACTTCGCCACGAGGTCGAGGGCGGTCGAAACGGCGGCGAAATGCTTGCCGACCGCTTCCTTGCCGAGCGCCTTCTGAACCCAATCGCGCGCCGTCTGCGCATTGGTCATCGTCTCGACCGTGGTGAAGGTCTTGGAGGCGATGATGAACAAGGTCGTTTCGGGAGACAGGCCCTTCAGCGTGTCGTGGATATGGGCACCGTCGACATTGGAGACATAATGCGCGCGCGGCCCGTCATGATAGGGCGCGAGCGCAAGCGTCACCATCGCCGGGCCGAGATCCGAGCCGCCGATGCCGATGTTGACGATGTCGGTGATCTTCCTGCCGGTAGCGCCGGCCGCCTTGCCGGAGCGGATGGCGTCGGCGAAGGCGCCCATGGCGTCGAGCACGGCAATCACATCCGCCTTGGTATCCTGGCCATCGACGACGACGCTCTTGCCGGTCAGGTTGCGCAGCGCGGTGTGCAGCACGGCACGGTTCTCGGTGATGTTGATCTTCCTGCCTTCGAACATGGCGGCGCGGCGGCCTTCGAGATCGGCGGCGCCGGCGAGCTTCTCCAGCATCGTCATCGTATTTGCGTCGACCGCGCATTTCGACCAGTCGAGCAGAAGGTCGCCGTCCGTGGCGGAGAATGTCTCGAAGCGCTTGGGATCGGCGGCGAAGGCGTCGCGCATCGAGCCTTTGGCCGCCGCGCGTTGATCTCGCAAGGCGGCAAGTTGCTTGTCGAAAGATGACTGGTCCACTGGCGGGCTCCTGGCGGTTTTTTAGACCGTTTTAACAGGCCGGATGTTTCCGGCGCGTGTCGCGCAACACTCTATCTAGCCGATTTCCATTTCATTCAAGCGCGGCTTTGCCGCACCGCATCACGCTTTGATGAGGCGCGATATTGGACGGTGAGGATGAGAGAATTTCAGCGCGACTGCGCGCCATGGGCGACGATGCTCCGCATCGCGCTTTTGTGGCGCTGTGATGAGGCTGCGCGCTGCAGCGACGATGCTGCGCATCGCGCTTAGGCGGTGCCGCGACGATGCTTCGCATCGCGCTTGGGCGGTGCCGCGACGATGCTTCGCATCGCGCTTGGGCGGTGCCGCGACGATGCTTCGCATCGCGCTTGGATGCTTCGCATCGCGCTTTAAACGCGGGGCGACGACGCTGCGCGTCGCGCTTGGATGCTTCGCATCGCGCTTTAAACGCGGGGCGACGACGCTGCGCGTCGCCCTTGATAGATCACTGGCATAAATCCCAGCGATCAGAAAAATTGATTGGCGCAACCCCTTATGCCACCCATACACTCCACTGGTCCAGCCAAGTGAAAACAGCTGGCCATCCGAGGAAGATTTCCCATGCCACAGCGCAATGACACGGCCATATGGTCCGGCCTGTTCCGGATTTCGGCTGAATCCGGCCAAACCCTCCAGGCGCAGATCCGCCAGGCGATCGTCGCGGCCATTCTCGACCGACAGATCGCTGCCTCGATGCCGTTGCCGTCCTGCCGAATTCTCGCGGAAAAACTAGGGGTTGCCCGCGGTACGGTAGTGCTCGCCTTCCAGCAGCTGGTCGACCAGGGTTTCCTGGTGGCGCGCGAGCGGCGCGGCCATTTCGTCAATCCCGACGTGCTGGCCACCCCCGCCAAGCCGCACCAGAAGGCGCCCGACCAGCAGAACGAGATCGACTGGAAGGCGCGCCGGCAGATCGCCGCAAGCGACATGCCGCCGCCGGCCAAGCACGACAACTGGATCAAGTCCTCCTATCCGTTCGTCTACGGCCAGTTCGATCCGGCGCTGTTCCCGACCGCGGAATGGCGCGAGTGCAACCGCATGGCGCTGGCCGTGCTGGAGATCCGCAACTGGGCATCCGACATGGTGGATCGCGACGATCCGCTGCTGATCGAGCAGATCCAGGCCAGGCTTCTGCCGCGCCGCGGCATCTTCGCCAATCCGGACGAGATCATCGTGACGCTGGGCGCGCAGAACGCGCTCTATATGCTGGCCACGCTGCTGATGACCAAGGGATCGAAGGTGGCGATGGAAGACCCGGGCTATCCCGATGCCCGGTCGATCTTCCGGCTTGCCGGCGCCGATATCCAGCCGGTTCCGGTCGATCAGTCGGGTATCGTAACGTCCTCTATTCCCAGCGATTCCGGCTTCGTCTTCGTCACGCCCAGCCACCACTGCCCGACCATGGTGCCGCTGTCGGCGGAGCGGCGGCAGGACCTTCTGGCGCGCGCCAACCGCAACAACCAGATCATCATCGAGGACGGTTATGACAGCCAGCTCCTCGACGAGGCGCCGCAGCAGGCGCTGAAGAGCCTCGACCGCTCCGGCCGCGTCATCTATGTCGGCTCGATGTCGAAAACGCTGGCTCCGGGCCTCAGGCTTGGCTACATCGTGGCCTCCGCCGGGCTGATCGCCGAGCTTCGCGCGCTGCGCCGCTTCATGCTCAGGCATCCGCCGGCGAACAACCAGCGCGCCGTGGCGCTGTTCCTGTCGCTCGGCCACCACGAGGCGCTGGTGCGCAGGCTTTCCACTGCCTTCGACGAGCGGCGCAAGCGTCTGGTCCATGCGATTTCCGCTTTCCTGCCAGAATGGCGCTCGACCGACTCGGCGGGCGGCACATCGCTCTGGCTGGAAGGGCCGCGCGGCACCGATTCACGCGGTCTGGCCGAAGCCGCCGCTTCGCGCAGCGTCATCATCGAACCCGGCGACCGGTTCTTCGACCGCAGCGAAAAGCCCTCTCGTTTCATGCGCTTGGGTATCTCCTCGATCTCGCTGCAGCATATCGAGCCGGGCATCCGCGAACTCGCCACGGCCGCCGGGCGCAGGCCCGCGGCCGCCTGATCGTCACGGACTTCCCAAAAAGAGCCGGCGCTGCGCCGGCTCTTTTTGTTTGGGCGCACCCTTATCGCTTTAGCATTCTGGCATATTCGACGGGATCGGTTGGCCCATAGGCTGTACCAATGCCAGCGGCATAGTCGGAGCCAGAAGGGGATGAGGCAGGCCGATGGTGGACCAACCGCCGCGCCCGCCTCGCAGATAAAGACAAAAAGGTGGAGTGCTTCCATGTCAGTGGCTCTGGAGAAGCAGGAAGCGTCGTCGGACCAGCGTTCGCGGCGTTCCGGCGGGCGCGAAGCCCGCCGCGCGATGCGGGCGGCGCCTTTAGCCGACGACATTCGTCCGGTGCGGGCAGGGCTTGAAGGCGGCAGCTATGGCCCATTGAGCCAGAACGACCGCGAACGCATCCACGAAGCGGTGCTGACGCTGCTTGAGACGGTCGGTTTCGCCAACGCCATCCCGTCCTGCATCGAGGCGCTGACCCGGGTCGGCGGCACTTATGGCGACGACGGTCGCATCCGGCTGCCGCGCGCGCTGGTGCTCGACACGATCAGACAAGCGGCGCGCAACTTCACCCTCCACGGCCAGGATCCGAAGCACGACATGCTGATCCAGGGCAAACGTGTGCATTACGGCACGGCCGGTGCTGCGGTGCATCTGGTCGATGTCGAGAAGCGCGAATACCGCGAATCGCTGCTGCAGGATCTCTACGACGCCGCCCGTCTCGTCGATGGGCTGGACAACATCCATTTCTTCCAGCGCACCATGGTGCCGCGCGACATTCCCGACCCGCTCGATATGGATTTCAACACGCTCTATGCCTGCGTGATGGGGACTTCGAAGCATGTCGGCACCTCGTTCACCGTGCGCGAGAACGTCAAGCCGGCGCTGGAGATGCTCTATGCCATCGCCGGCGGCGAGGAGAATTTCCGGGCGCGGCCGTTCGTGTCGAACTCGAACTGCTTCGTGGTGCCGCCGATGAAGTTCGCCGAGGACGCCTGCGGCGTGCTGGAGGCCTGCGTCGAAGGCGGCATTCCGATCCTGCTGCTCTCGGCCGGCCAGGCCGGCGCCACAGCGCCGGCCGCGATAGCCGGCGCCGTCGTGCAGGCGGTGGCGGAAGTGCTGATGGGCCTGGTCTATGTCAATGCCATCAAGCCCGGGCATCCCGCGATCTTCGGCACCTGGCCGTTCGTTTCCGACCTCCGGACCGGCGCCATGTCCGGCGGCTCGGCCGAGCAGGCGGTGCTGACCGCGGCCTGCGCGCAGATGGCGCAATATTACGACCTGCCGGGTGGCTCGGCCGCCGGCATGACGGACTCGAAACTGCCCGACATCCAGTCCGGCTACGAGAAAGGCATCACCGATGTGATGGCCGGGCTTGCCGGGCTCAATCTCGTCTATGAATCGGCCGGCATGCATGCCTCGCTGCTCGGCTTCTGCCTCGAAAGCCTGATCATCGACAACGACATGCTCGGACATTGCCTGCGCTGCGTGCGCGGCATCGAGGTGACCGACGAGGCGCTGTCGATCGATACGATAACCGATGTCTGCATCAAGGGTCCCGGGCACTATCTCGGCAACGATCAGACGTTGAAGCTGATGCAGACCGAGTATTTCTATCCTGCCGTCGGCGACCGTTTCTCGCCGAAGGAATGGAACGAGAAGGGCCGGCCCGACATCCTGCAAAGGGCGATCGCCGAGAAGAAGCGCGTGCTCGCGGAGCGTTTCCCGCGCCATGTGCCGCGCCTTCTCGACGACAAATTGCGCGCCCGCTTCGGCGAGATGATCAAGCTGCCGCGCAGCGGCATGGGCGGCTAAGACCCTACTCGGCGCTCAGCCCGTAGCGCTCGACGACCTCGGCGTTGATCAGCTTGGCATGCAGCGTCATCAGCACGATCTGCGCGTCGAAACTGTCGCCGGCCTCCAGCGCCGCCTCGATGCGGCGCTCGACCTCCAATGTCGGCTCCCGCCCATTGGCCTGCTCGAACACTTCCGGTCCGGCAACGCAATAGCCGCAGAGTTGCGCGACGGAAGCATAGGCGTCCGCCGGCGGCTCATCCGGCCAGCGCTCGTTCATCAGATTGACGATGGTGAGTTTCACGCCCTCCGGCACCAGGGCCGGATGCAGATCGGCCTTGCGCAAGGCGTCGTCGAGCTGCCGCAGATCGCCGGAGCGGCCGAACATGCCGAGAAAGCCAAGGGAAGAACGCCGTTTCGCCACGATGGTCTCTCCTTCGCAATACGGCCGAGGTCGAGCTTATCTGTGGGTTCCGCGGAACTGAAGCAAGGGCATGAAAAAAGGCGGCCCGCCCGTCGGCAAGCCGCCCTCTTGATTCCAGCCGAATACAAATTCAGTGGTTGTCGCGCGGCACGCCGCTGGTATGCGCGACATCCTGGTATTTCACCGCCGGCTTCAGCACCATGCCGGCCGAGAACTGGTCGACCATGCCGCGCTGGATCTCCTGCCACGGCGTCTGGTGCTTGGGATAGTGATAGCCGCCATTGCCCTGCAGCGCCGCCCGCCTTTTGGCGATCTCCTCGTCGCTGACGAGGATATCGGCCGTGCCCTTCTTCAGGTCGATGCGCACGCGGTCGCCGGTCTTGAGCAGCGCAAGGCCACCGCCGATCGCTGCTTCCGGCGAGGCATTGAGGATCGACGGCGAGCCGGAGGTGCCGGACTGGCGGCCGTCGCCGATGCAGGCCAGCGAATGGATGCCCTTCTTGATGAGATAGGCCGGCGGCTGCATGTTGACCACCTCGGCACCGCCCGGGTAGCCGACCGGACCGGCGCCGCGCATGAACAGGATCGTATGCTCGTCGATGCCCTGCGCCGGATCGTCGATGCGGGCGTGGTAATCCTCCGGCCCGTCGAAGACCATGGCGTTGCCCTCGAAGGCTTCCGGATCGTTCGGGTTGGAAAGGTAGCGCTCGCGGAATTCCGGCGAGATGCCGCTGGTCTTCATGATGGCGGAATCGAACAGATTGCCCTTGAGGTTGATGAAGCCGGCATTGGCCTTGAGTGGCTTGGCGGCGCTGCGGATGACATCGTGATCCTCGGTGACGGCATCCCTGCAATTGTCGCCCATGGTCTTGCCGTTGGCGGTGATCGCATCGGGATGCGGCAACAGGCCGCCCTTCATCAGTTCGGCCACCACCGCCGGCACGCCGCCGGCATGGTGATAGTCCTCGCCGAGATACTCGCCGATCGGCTGCAGGTTGACGAGCAGCGGCACGTTGAGGCCGATCTTCTGCCAGTCGTCATTGTCGAGCGGCACGCCGAGATGGCGGGCGATGGCGTTGAGATGGATCGGCGCGTTGGTCGAGCCGCCGATGGCCGAATTGACGACGATGGCGTTCTCGAAGGCCTTGCGGGTCATGATGTCGGACGGCTTCAGGTCCTCATGCACCATGTCGACGATGCGCTTGCCCGTCTCGTAGGCGATCTGGCCGCGCTCGCGATAGGGCGCCGGAATGGCGGCCGAGCCCGGCAGCTGCATGCCGAGCGCCTCGGCCAGCGAATTCATGGTGGTGGCGGTGCCCATGGTGTTGCAGTAGCCGGTCGACGGCGCCGAGGAGGCGACGATGTCCATGAACTCGTCATAGTTGATCTCGCCGGCCGACAGGCGCTGGCGCGATTCCCAGACGATGGTGCCGGAGCCGGTGCGCTTGCCCTTGTGCCAGCCGTTGAGCATCGGGCCGACCGACAGCGCGATGGCCGGAATGTTGACGGTGGCGGCCGCCATCAGCAGCGCCGGCGTGGTCTTGTCGCAGCCGATGGTGAGCACGACACCGTCGAGCGGATAGCCGTAGAGCACCTCGACGAGGCTGAGATAGGCGAGGTTGCGGTCGAGCGCCGCGGTGGGGCGCTTGCCGGTCTCCTGGATCGGATGGCATGGGAACTCGAACGGGATGCCGCCCATCGAGACGATGCCTTCGCGCACGCGCTTGGCAAGCTCGAGATGGTGCCGGTTGCAGGGCGAAAGGTCGGAACCGGTCTGCGCGATGCCGATCAGCGGCTTGCCGGACATCAGCTCGGCGCGTGTCAGGCCGTAGTTCAGATAACGCTCGAGGTAGAGCGCCGTCATGCCCGGATTGTCGGGATTGTCGAACCACTCCTGCGAGCGAAATTTCTTCTTCTTGGTGGGGGCGCCTGCCATGGTGGTCTCCGTATTTGTATGACAAATCGATAAGACAATGCGTTCATGCAGGCAAGAGGCAGGCGCGCCGCGACCCGGACTTTGGTGCGATAGACTTGTTTGAGGCCGCGCGCTACGACCAATCAGCATCAGCAATCCGGGAGGTCTTGATGGCATTGGTGATCGAAGGCGAGGAGCGGATCGCCGCACCCGTTGAGAAAGTGTGGGAAGCCCTCAACGACCCGGAGATCCTGAAAGGGGCGATTCCCGGCTGCCAGAGCCTGGAAAAGGCTTCGGACACCGAGATGGCCGCGACCGTGGTGCTGAAGATCGGGCCGATCAAGGCGACCTTCAACGGCGCGGTGACGCTGAAGAATCTCAAGCCGCCGCATTCCTACACCATCCAGGGCGAAGGCAAGGGCGGCATTGCCGGCTTCGCCAAGGGCGGCGCCGACGTCACGCTTACCGCCGACGGACCGGACGCCACAGTGCTCAAATACGCCGCCAAGGCCGAGGTCGGAGGCAAGATCGCTCAGCTCGGCAGCCGGCTGATCGAGTCGACATCGAAGAAGCTTGCGGGGCAGTTCTTCTCGACGTTTGGCGAGAAGGTCGGCGCCTGACCCCTCCCCTCGAGGGTTATTCGAACACTATGCTGGGCACCGCCGCTTCGGCCGCGCCGCGCTCTTCCTGGACCCGATTCCAGACCTTGCTTGCGATGTCGCGATAAATCTTCGCCTCGGCGCTCTCCGGCTTGGAGGCGACGACCGGGGCGCCGACGTCCGAGCTTTCGCGAATACCCATCTCCAGCGGCACCTCGCCAAGGAAGGTGACGCCCAGGCGCTCGGCCTCGCGACGCGCGCCGCCATGGCCGAAGATGTCGTAGCGCTTGCCGGTGTCGGGCGCGAGGAAGTAGCTCATGTTCTCGACGATGCCGAGCAGCGGCACGTCGACCTTCTTGAACATGTTGAGGCCCTTGCGGGCGTCGATCAGCGCCAGGTCCTGCGGCGTCGAGACGATGACGGCGCCGGCGAGCGGTACCTGCTGCGCCATTGTGAGCTGAGCGTCGCCGGTGCCGGGCGGCATGTCGACCACCAGCACATCGAGCGGACCCCACTCGACCTCGCGCAGCATCTGGGTGAGCGCCGACATCACCATCGGGCCGCGCCAGATCATCGGCGTCTCCTCATCGACGAGGAAGCCCATCGACATCACCTTGAGGCCGTAATTCTGCATCGGCTTGAGGATTTTGCCATCGACGGTCTGCGGCCGGCCATGGATGTTGAGCAGCCGCGGCATCGAGGGGCCGTAGATGTCGGCATCGAGCACGCCGACCTTCAGTCCGTTGGCGGCGAGGCCGAGCGCCAGGTTGACCGCTGTGGTCGACTTGCCGACGCCGCCCTTGCCGGAAGCCACCGCGATGATGGCATCGATGCCGGGGACGCCGCGCTTGCCATGGCTCTGCGATGCGGGCGCGTGCGGCGCGGGACGCTGCGGCGCCGGCTGCGGAGCGACCGGCCGCGGCGCGGCCGGGCGCGGCGGAACCGGCGCTTCCATGCCGCCGCCCTTCTTCTCCGCCGTGAGCGCGACGACGGCGCTGGCGACGCCAGGGATGGCCTTCACCGCGCGCTCGGCCGCGGCGCGCAACGGCTCCAGTTCCTGGGCACGGGCGGCGGGAACAGTGATCGAGAAGAACACTTTGGAATCGGCGATGAAAATCTCGGAAACCATGCCCAGGTCGACGATGTTGCCGGTGAAGTCCGGTCCGTTCACCGTCTTCAGGCGGTCGACGACGGATTCCTTGGTAACGGTCATGATCTTTCCTCGGGCTTGGCGTTGGAGATAGTGCAGTTTCCCGGCAGAACCAAGCCGTGGCGCAATAGCTCGCCCGGCGTGCCCCGGAAAGCGACCGATGGTGTCGGATTTGCCGCAACCTGAACTGGTGTTCGAGTTCGGCCATGGCCAAACAGGCCGCCCGCGCTATTTCGATTGCCATCAAACGCAAGCACGACAACCGGAGAAGGAGACGGTCATGCTCGAAAACAGCAATGCGGCAGCCAATCTCGCGGTGAAGGACCTGGAGAAGGCAAAGGCCTTCTATGAGAAAACGCTCGGCCTCGAGCAAGTGGACGACATGGGCGGCGAACTGATCGTCTACAAGAGCGGCGACACGGTCATCAACGTCTATCATTCACGGTTCGCCGGCACCAACAAGGCCACGGCTGTAACCTGGGCGGTGGGAGACCAGATCGGGCCGATCGTCAAGGCGCTGAAATCCAAGGGCGTCACCTTCGAGCATTACGATATGCCCGGCCTGTCGCTCGAGGGCGATATTCACGTCGGTTCCGGCATGAAGGTCGCATGGTTCAAGGATCCCGACGGCAATATCCTGAACCTCGCGGGCAAATAGGCTTCGACCAAGATTTTTTCCGGGCCGGCGGCGAGATTACGGTCCTGTTGGGCCAGCACCATCTGGCGCAGCCGTCCTGCGCTGGATAGCTTGCGCCGATGATCGACAAGCTGGAGTTCTTCATCGCACTCGCCAAGGAGGAGCATTTCGGCCGGGCCGCGGAGGTGTGCGGGGTCACCCAGCCGACGCTTTCGGCCGGTATCAAGCAGCTCGAGGAGCAGCTCGGCGTCATGCTGGTGTTGCGCGGCTCCCGCTTCCAGGGCCTGACGCCGGAAGGCAAGCAGGTGCTGGGCTGGGCGCGCCGCATCGTCGGCGACACAAGGACGATGCGCGAGGAGATGCGGGCGGCGCGCCACGGCCTTGCCGGCCGCATCCGCATCGCCGCCGTCCCGACCGCCCTTGCCATGGTGGCGCGGCTGACGACGCCGTTCCGCGAAAAGCATCCGGGCGTCACCTTTTCGGTCCTGTCGCGGACCTCGATCGAGGTGCTGTCGCTGCTCGGCAATTTCGATGTCGATGCCGGCATCACCTATCTCGACAACGAGCCGCTCGGGCGCGTCACCAGCGTGCCGCTCTATGACGAGCGCTACCAGCTGATCACGGCGGTCGGGAACCCCTATTCCGACCGCGACAAAGTGACATGGGCCGAGATCAGCCAGTTGCCGCTCTGCCTGCTGACGCCGGACATGCAGAACCGTCGCATCATCGACCAGCATCTGGCGGAAGCCGGAGTGCAGGTGCGCCCGACACTGGAATCCAATTCGATGATCGTCCTGTTCTCGCATATAAGGACCGGCAAATGGTCGTCGATCATGCCGCTCAACCTTGCGGAAACGTTCGGCTTTTCCGAACCGATCCGGGCGATCCCGATCGTCGAGCCGGATGCCAGCCACACCGTCGGGCTGGTGGCGGCGCCACGCGAGCCGCACACGCCTTTGGTGCAGGCGCTGCTGGACGAGGCGATGGCGCTGGCGGACGATTTCCGCGCCCATCGCTAGGCTAGACACTGCGAGTTGCCGAGTTTCGATAGAAAATTTCTATCAAGCAACGGAAGCGCTTTATTGATTTCGGAGGTTTCCTCTGATTTCGTAAGGACTTAGCGATATTGCGTCTATGCATGTCGTTGCCCCAAAACCGCTACAGAATTGGGCGACATATGATTGGATGCCACGACCAAGGGAGGGCGCTGCGTGACCATGCAGGCCGCAAGTACCGAGATCATGTCGCGCACGGCGGCGATCATTGACGAGATGAAGGGCCTCGAAGGCCCGCTGCTGCCGATCCTGCACAGCATACAGGAAGAGTTTGGGCACGTTCCGAAGGACGCGCTGCCGGTGATCGCCGATGGGCTGAACCTCTCGCGGTCCGAGGTGCACGGCGTGGTCAGCTTCTATCACGATTTCCGCGCCAAGCCCGCCGGCCGGCATGTGCTCAAGCTCTGCCAGGCTGAAGCCTGCCAGTCGATGGGTTCGGATGCCGTCGCGGCCAAGGTCAAGCAACTGCTCGGCATCGATTTCCACGAGACCACCCGCGACGGATCGGTTACACTGGAGCCTGTCTACTGCCTCGGGCTTTGCGCCTGCTCGCCGTCGGCGATGCTCGACGGCGAAGTGATCGGCCGGCTCGATGACGAAAAGATCGAAGAGATCGTTGCGGAGGTGCGTTCATGATCCCGCGCATCTACATTCCGGCAGACTCCGGCGCGCTGGCGCTCGGCGCCGAGAAGGTCGCCAGGGCGATCGAGGCGGAGCTCAGGGAGCGCGGCGTCGAGGCCAAGATCGTGCGCAACGGCTCGCGCGGCGCCTATTTCCTCGAGCCGATGGTCGAGGTGGCGACGGCCGAGGGCCGCGTCGCCTACGGGCCGGTGAAGCCGTCCGACGTCAAGAGCCTGTTCGACAGCGGCTTCCTCACCGGCGGTCATCACAAGCGCTGGCTGGGCGCCCCCGACAAGATCCCCTTCTTCGCCAAACAGACGCGACTGACCTTCGCGCGCTGCGGCATCAACGACCCGCTGTCGCTCGATGCCTACAAGGCTCACGGCGGCTTGCGCGGCCTGCAGAACGCGGTTGCGATGGCGCCGGCCGATGTCGTCAGCCAAGTTACCGAATCCGGCCTGCGCGGCCGCGGCGGCGCCGGCTTCCCGACCGGCATCAAGTGGAAGACGGTGCTGGATACGACTTCCGAGCAGAAATACATCGTCTGCAATGCCGACGAGGGCGATAGCGCCACTTTCGCAGACCGGATGATCATGGAAGGCGATCCCTTCGTGCTGATCGAAGGCATGGCGATAGCCGGCATCGCGACCGGCGCGACCAAGGGTTTCGTCTATGTCCGCTCGGAATACCCGCATGCGGTGGCGACGATGAACAAGGCCGTCGCGATCGCGCGCAAGGCGGGCGTGCTCGGCGTCAACGTGCTGGGCTCACCCAACGCCTTCGACATGGAAATCCGCGTCGGCGCCGGCGCCTATGTCTGCGGCGAGGAAACCTCGCTCTTGAACAGCCTCGAGGGCAAGCGCGGCGTGGTGCGCGCCAAGCCGCCGCTGCCGGCCATCCAAGGCCTGTTCGGCAAGCCGACGGTGATCAACAATGTGATCAGCCTGGCCTCGGTGCCGATCATCATGGACAAGGGCGCCGCCTACTACAAGGATTTCGGCATGGGCCGCTCGCGCGGCACGATCCCGATCCAGATCGCCGGCAACGTCAGGAATGGCGGCCTGTTCGAGACGGCCTTCGGCCTGACGCTCGGCGAAATCGTCGACGACATCGGCGGCGGCACGGCTTCGGGGCGTCCGGTGAAGGCGGTGCAGGTCGGCGGCCCGCTCGGCGCCTATTTCCCGCGCGCCTTGTTCGACACGCCCTTCGACTATGAAGAATTCGCCAAGCGTGATGGATTGATCGGCCATGCCGGCATCACAGTGTTCGACGACACTGCCGACATGCTGAAGCAGGCGCGTTTTGCAATGGAGTTCTGCGCCATCGAAAGCTGCGGGAAGTGCACGCCCTGCCGCATCGGCTCGACGCGCGGCATGGAGGTTCTCGACAAGGTCGCCGCAGGCATCGAGGTGGAAAAGAACCTCGCGCTGGTGGGCGACCTCTGCAACACCATGAAGTTCGGATCGCTGTGCGCGCTGGGCGGCTTCACGCCCTACCCGGTGATGAGTTCGATCACGCATTTCCCCGACGACTTCAAGCCCGCGCCGGCGCGCGTGGCGGCTGAATAGGAGCTGGCAGATGAACATCAAGGCCGACTTCCCGACACTCATCGAAGAGATCGACTACGGAACGCCGGAGTCGAAAGCGACAAAGCAGGTCACGCTGACCGTCGACGGGCAGAGCATCACCGTGCCGGAAGGCACGTCGATCATGCGCGCGGCGATGGAAGGCGGGGTCGAGATCCCGAAACTCTGCGCGACCGACATGCTGGACTCCTTCGGCTCCTGCCGCGTCTGCCTGGTCGAGATCGAAGGGCGTGGCGGCACGCCGGCCTCCTGCACGACGCCGGTCGGCGAAGGCATGGTGGTGCGCACGCAGTCCGAGCGGCTTGACGCCATCCGCCGCGGCGTCATGGAGCTTTACGTCTCCGACCATCCGACCGGCTGGCACGAGAAGGCCGGAACCGGCGCCAGCGAGTTCGACGTGGTGGCGAGGTCGGTCGGTCTCTCCGAAAACCGTTACGGCGTCGAAGGCCGCAACCACGTCAAGGAACAAGGCGGTGTCGCGCCCGGCCATGGCTCGCTGGCCGTCGACTATATCGCCCGCGACGAATCGAACCCCTATTTCACCTACGACCCGGCGCAGTGCATCGTCTGCTCGCGCTGCGTGCGTGCCTGCGAGGAAGTACAGGGCACCTTCGCCTTGACCATCGAGGGCCGCGGCTTCGAGTCGCGCATGGTGGCCGGCATGCACGAGGATTTCATCGCTTCCGAATGCGTGTCCTGCGGCGCCTGCGTGCAGGCCTGCCCGACCGATGCGCTGCGCGAGAAGACCGTGCTCGAAAAGGGCATGCCGGAGCGCTCGGCCGTCACCACCTGCGCCTATTGCGGCGTCGGCTGCTCGTTCAAGGCCGAGGTGAAGGATGACGAAGTCATCCGCATGATGCCCTACAAGGATGGCATGGCTAACCATGGCCATTCCTGCGTCAAGGGCAGGTTCGCCTATGGCTACGCCACGCACAAGGACCGCATCCTGTCGCCGATGGTTCGCGAGAAGATCACCGATCCGTGGCGCGAAGTGACCTGGGAAGAGGCGATCGCCCATACGGCGAAGGAATTCCGCCGCATCCAGTACCAGTACGGACGCACCGCGATCGGCGGCATCACCTCCTCGCGCTGCACGAACGAGGAGACCTACCTCGTCCAGAAGCTGGTGCGGCAGGGCTTCCGCAACAACAATGTCGATACATGCGCCCGCGTCTGCCATTCGCCGACCGGCTACGGGCTCGGCCAGACCTACGGCACTTCAGCCGGCACGCAGGATTTCGATTCGGTCGAGTTCACCGACGTTGCCGTCATCATCGGCGCCAATCCGGCTTCGGCCCACCCGGTGTTCGCCTCGCGGCTGAAGAAGCGGCTGCGCCAGGGCGCCAAGCTGATCGTGCTCGATCCGCGCCGCACCGAGATGGTCAAGTCGGCGCATGTCGAAGCCGACTATCACCTGCCGCTGAAGCCCGGTACAAACGTTGCCGTGCTGACGGCGCTGGCGCATGTCATCGTCACCGAGGGCCTGTTCGACGAAGCTTTCATCCGCGAACGCTGTGACTGGGCGGAATTCCAGGACTGGGCGTCCTTTGTCGCCCTGCAGGAAAACAGCCCGGAGGTTGTCGGCAAGCTGTCCGGCGTCGATCCCGAGCTGATCCGGGGTGCTGCGCGCATGTACGCCAAGGGCGGCAATGGCGCGATCTATTACGGTCTCGGCGTCACCGAGCACAGCCAGGGCTCGACCACGGTGATCGCGATCGCCAACCTTGCCATGGCCACCGGCAATATCGGCCGGCAAGGCGTCGGCGTGAACCCGCTGCGCGGCCAGAACAATGTGCAGGGCTCCTGCGACATGGGCTCCTTCCCGCATGAGCTGCCGGGCTATCGCCATATCTCGGGCGAAGCGGTGCGCGACATCTATGAGAGCCTGTGGGGCGTGAAGCTGGACGATGAGCCGGGCCTGCGCATCCCCAACATGCTGGATGCCGCCGTCGACGGCTCGTTCAAGGGCATCTACATCCAGGGCGAGGACATTCTGCAGTCCGATCCCGACACCAAGCATGTCGCCGGCGGCCTCGCCGCGATGGAATGCGTGGTCGTGCACGACCTCTTCCTCAACGAGACGGCGAACTACGCGCATGTCTTCCTGCCGGGTTCGACCTTTCTAGAGAAGGACGGCACCTTCACCAATGCCGAGCGCCGCATCAACATGGTGCGCAAGGTCATTGAGCCGAAGGCGCGCTACGCCGACTGGGAAGCGACGCAGGAGCTTGCCCGCGCCATCGGGCTCGACTGGAACTATACGCATCCGTCGCAGATCATGGACGAGATCGCCAAGACCACGCCGAGCTTCGCCAATGTCTCCTTCGATCTGCTCGACCGTGTCGGATCGGTGCAATGGCCGTGCAACGAAAAGGCGCCGCTCGGCACGCCGATCATGCATGTCGACGGCTTCGTGCGCGGCAAAGGCAAGTTCATCCGCACCGAATATGTGGCGACCGACGAGCGGACCGGGCCGCGCTTCCCGCTGCTGCTCACCACCGGCCGGATTCTGTCGCAGTACAATGTCGGCGCGCAAACCAGGCGCACCGAGAACGTCATGTGGCATGCCGAGGACCGGCTGGAGATCCATCCGCACGACGCCGAAGTCCGTGGCGTCCGCGAAGGCGACTGGGTGCGGCTGGCGAGCCGTTCGGGCGAAACCACGCTGCGTGCGCTGATCACCGACCGCGTCTCGCCGGGCGTCGTCTATACGACCTTCCACCACCCGGACACGCAGGCCAACGTGATCACCACCGACTTCTCGGACTGGGCGACCAACTGTCCGGAATACAAGGTCACCGCCGTGCAGGTGGCGCCGTCCAACGGCCCGACCGACTGGCAGAAGGACTATAACGAGCAGGCGCAGCAGAGCCGTCGTATCGCTCCGCTGGCGGCGGCGGAGTAGTCTTGACCGCGCGGCGCAAAGCCACGACGCAAATCTCGCGGCTGGCGCATCGCGCCGGTGGCACCGCCGCCGCGAGCCGGATGGTGCCGGAAGAGACGCCGGTGGCGTTCTCCTTTGCCGGCACCACGCATGCGGTGATGATGGCGAGCCCCGCCGATTTCGAGGATTTCGCGCTCGGCTTCTCGCTGACCGAAGGCATTATCGCCGACGCAAACGAGATCGAGGCGATCGAAGTCGAGGATCTCGGCGCCGGCATCGATATCCAGATCCGGCTGAAGGACAAGGCCAACACGCGTTTCCAGGCGCGGCGGCGCAGGCTGGCCGGGCCGGTCGGCTGCGGTCTGTGCGGCATCGAATCCATCGAGGAGGCAATGCGCTCGGTCGACGCGGTTAGTGCGTCACGGCTTACGCTTCAGGCGGAGGATATTGCAAGTGCCGTCCGCCTGCTGTCGAAGGTGCAAAAGCTGCACGCGGCGACCGGCGCGGTGCACGCGGCCGGCTTCTATGTTCCCGGCAAGGGCATCGTGATGGCGCGTGAGGATGTCGGCCGCCACAACGCGCTGGACAAGCTCGCCGGCGCGCTGGCCAAGGCCGGCGTCGACGGTTCGAGCGGCGCGGTGGTCGTGACCTCGCGCGTTTCGGTCGAGATGGTGCAGAAGACGGCTGCCATCGGTGCCGCGATCATCATGGCGGTTTCGGCGCCGACCGCGCTTGCCATCCGCACGGCAGAGACCGCCGGCATGACGCTGGTGGCACTGGTGCGCGGCGACGATTTCGATATTTTCACCCACCCCGATCGGGTGGCTTCCGGAGTTGCCAAGCATGTCGCATGACGAAGACCACATCACCAGCACCAGGGAAAAGCTGGTGCGCATGGCCAACCAGATCGCGACCTTCTTCCATTCGAAGCCGCGCGAGGAAGGCATTGCCGGCATTGCCGAGCATATCAACAAGTTCTGGGAGCCGCGGATGCGGCGCCAGTTCTTCGAGATGCTGGACGCCGGCACCGAGAATTTCGACGAGCTGGTGATCGCCGCCTCGGCCAAGATCAAGCGGCCGCCGACACCGGAACAAGCCGACACGAGCATCGGCTACACCAGACCTGTGCAGGCCGAGAACGCCGCTCCGCAGAAGTAGCCCGGCAGGCGGTTTTCGGCCACCAAAGGTCTTACATTTCCGCTCCCTAAAGTTTGGCTGCCGCAAACGGCCAGCCTCTGCTATGGTCGGCGACAGGAAATCGTCTGGCCGGCGGGGTAGTTTGCGTGAGGCCGATCGAGACCAGATACGCCCGCAGCGGGGATGTGCGGATCGCCTATCAGGTGGTCGGCCAGGGCTCGTTCGATCTGGTCTTCGTGCCGGGCTTCATCTCCAATCTCGACCTGCACTGGGAAGACGAGGGCTACAGCCGCCTCTTGAAGCGGCTGTCCGCCTTCTCGCGGCTCATCCTGTTCGACAAGCGCGGCACAGGTCTCTCGGACCGCGTCGACGCCCACCACCTGCCCAGCCTCGAAACGCGCATGGACGACGTGCGCGCGGTGATGGACGCCGCCGGCAGCGGCCGCGCGGCGATCCTCGGCGCCTCGGAAGGCGCGCCGATGGCGATGCTGTTCGCCGCCGCCTATCCGGAGCGGACGCGGGCGCTCGTGCTCTATGGTGGCTACGCGAACTTCCACAAATGGGTAATGCCGCCGGAACGGCTGGAAGCGTTCATCGAGACGGCGGAAACATCCTGGGGTACCGGCGCCACTTTGCCCAATTTCGCTCCGGGCCGGGTCGACGATACGCATTTTTTGCAATGGTGGGCCCGCTTCGAGCGGCTGTCGGCCAGCCCGACGGCCGCGGCAGCACTTGCACGCATGAACGCCGATATCGACGTCCGCAATATACTCGGGACGATCAGCGTGCCGACATTCCTGATCCATCGCCGTAACGACGCCCGCGTCGACCCCGACGCCAGCCGCTTCCTGGCCAGGAAGATCGCCGGCGCCCGCCTGGTCGAGATTTCGGGTCGCGACCACCCGATCTGGACCGGCGACGTCGACCGCGTGGCCGATCTGATCGAGGAATTCCTGACCGGAGAGCCAGCGGTAGCCGATGTAGAACGGGTGCTCGCCGCGCTGCTGGTGACACGCATCTATGACACCACGAGGCTTGGCGATCGCTTGTGGAGCGAACGCAGCCTGCGCTTCCAGGAGAACTGGCGATTGCTGGTCGGTCGCCATGGCGGGCGTGTCGCCGGAACGCATGGCGAACTGATGATCTCGCGCTTCGACGGCCCGGCCCGCGCCGTGCGCTGCGCGGCGCTGCTGCGCGAGGCGGCCCAGGAAATCGGTGTGGCAAGCGCGCAAGGGACGCATGTCGGCGAGGTCGAAGTGCGCGGGCCGCCGACGGGGCTGACGGCGCGTGTGACAATGCAGCTTGCCGCCCATGCCGAACGTGGCCACATCCTCTGCTCACGGCTGGTCGCCGACCTGGCTGCGGGTTCCGGGCTGCATTTCACCGACGCCGGGCGCATCAGCCTCGACGAACTGGACGAGCCGCTGGCGCTGGTGCAGGTGACGGCCGAACAGCATCTTGAGCCGGCCTGCCGCCCCAAGCCTAAGCCGGCCGAGCCGACAGCACTGACGGCTCGCGAAAGCGAGGTGGTGAGCCTGATCGCCGACGGCAAGAGCAATGCCGCGATCGCCGCCGAACTCAGCCTCAGCGAGCACACCGTCAAGCGCCATGTCGCCAACATATTGCTCAAGCTCGACCTTCCGTCGCGGGCGGCGGCAGCGGCATTCTCGGCCAGACACGCTGGCCCGGACGGGCCATGAGAGCCATGGCGCTTTCGGGCGAAGCGGTCGGGGCGCCGTAGGAGGTATCAATTCTCCCCATGCAGGCCACGCGATGCAGCCACGAAGGCACTGCGAATGGAGGATGAAATGCTGAAACTGACTAGCAAGATCGGATTGCTGGCATTTGCCGCGGGCACATTGCTGGCCATCACCGCCGCGCGGGCCGAAGACGCTTCGGCCGTCGCCGCCTACAAGGACATCCAAGCCACGCTCGGCACAGTGCCCGACATGTTCAAGACGCTGCCGGACGTCGCGGTCGCCGGCGCCTGGGCCGAAATCAAAGGCGTGCAGCTCAATCCGAACACCGCTCTCAACGGCAAGACCAAGGAGTTGCTGGGGCTCGCGGTCGCCTCGCAGATCCCCTGCCAGTACTGCATCTATTTCCACACGCTGGCGGCCAAGGCGAACGGCGCGAGCGACGAGGAGATCAAGGAGACCATCGCGATGGCGGCGATCGTGCGCCACTGGTCGACGATGCTCAACGGCAGCCAGGTCGACCTTGCCACCTTCAAGAAGCAGACCGACGACCTGTTCGCGGCAGTCAAGGCCAAGTCGCAGTGAAAAACCCGCAGCCCGGCGATCGTGCCGTGCTGCGTTCCCAGCAGTCGAACGCCCGGTCAGACGGGCCATGGAGAGAAGAAATGTTGACCAAGACAAAGACAGTGGACGGCGCGGCGATCAAGAAGGCGATCGAGGGTCGTGACGGCAAGCTGCTGTCGAGCTTCTACACCGACGATGCGCTCGTGCGCGTCGTCGACCGTAACAACCCGCCGAGCAAGCCGCGCGAGATCCGCGGCCGCGCGGCGATCAGCACGTTCTGGGACGACATCTGCAGCCGGGCGATGACCCACAAGGTCGATACCACGATCGCCGAGGGCGACAACCTCGCCTTCATGCAAGCCTGCGCCTATCCGGACGGCACGAAGGTGGTGTGCGCGGCGATGCTGGAGTTGAAGAACGGCCTCATCGCGCGGCAAACCGTGGTGCAGGCCTGGGACGAATAGATCAGCCACGGACAAATCAACACAATCGTGAGGGAGAACCGACATGTTCAGCGCCAGATGGCAGATCGACGCCAAGTTTGGGCACAAGCAGACCGCACTTGAGCTGATGCGGAAATGGGAGCGCGAGATCGGCTCGCAGGTCGGGCTCGCCGACTTGAAATTCCGGCTCATGACGGGCTCGATCGGCGCACGCGAAGCGACGATCGAGTCCCATCACGAGGTCGAGAGCCTGGCCCAGTTGGAGGAACTCTTCGCCAAGATCGCCAAGATCGACGCGCATGCCAAATGGGGCAAGGAATTGGAGCCCTATGTGGTGTCGGGCACCAGCCTCTGGCAGATCTTCCGGATCGTGGAATAGCTGCATCGTCGAAGAGTCGGGGCCGAGAGGCGGCGGCGAACACGAAAGGCACGAGTGGCCGCGACCCGGGCGGCCGCTCGTCATCACCCGATCGACCCAAGGCCAGGGACCGAACACCCGGTACGGCCTGTCCCGGCGGCCGCCCTGGCTGCCGCGGCATGGCTCTCCTGGGCCATGCCTCGCTGGTCCTTTCGGGCGAAGCGGCAAGGATCGGATTGGTGCAATGTGCTCTTCCTGCACCATCCAACGCACCCGCCTGTCGAGGCGACATAACGAAGCAACAAATGCGTCGCGCCGACGCCGCATGGCGCTGGCGCAATCAAGGGAGCAACAACAATGACCGACGAAGCCCATGCAAAACTGCGTGAAAGCCTGCGCGGGGAGGTGATCCTGCGCGACGATGCCGGCTATGACGAGGCCCGCAAGGTCTACAACGGCATGATCGAAAAGCGCCCGCTGCTGATTGCACGCTGCGCCGATGTCGCCGACGTGATCACCGCTGTGAAATACGCGCGCGACAACGACCTGCTGATCGCGGTGCGCGGCGGAGGGCACAACGGCGCCGGGTTGGGGATTTGCGACAACGGCCTCGTCATCGACCTGTCGATGATGAAAGGGGTCCATGTCGACCCGAAAACGCGCACCGTGAGGGTCGCGCCCGGTTGCACTTCGGGTGACGTGGACCATGCCACCCATCCTTTCGGGCTCGCTGTTCCGTCCGGCATCGTCTCGACCACGGGCGTTGCCGGTCTTACTCTCGGCGGCGGGACGGGCTATCTCACGCGCAGATACGGCCTCACCATCGACAATCTGGTCGAAGCCGATCTGGTGCTGGCCGACGGCAGCGTGGTGACAGCCAGCAAAAGTGAGAATCCCGACCTGTTCTGGGCACTCCGAGGCGGCGGCGGGAATTTCGGCGTCGTGACCAGCTTCCTGTTCCAGGCCCATCCTGTGAATATGATCTTCGGCGGCCCGGTATTCTGGGAGGCCAAGGACGCTCCAGCCGTCATGCGTGCCTATCGCGACTACCTGCCGGCGGCACCGGAAGATCTCGGCGCTTTTGTCGGCCTGAAGTCCGTTCCCTCGACCGATCCCTTCCCGCGCGAGTACTGGGGTAAGCGCGCCTGCGCCATCATCTCCTGCTACAACGGCACGGAGGAGGACGGGCGCAAAGCCATGGCGCCGCTGCTGGACAATTTGCCGCCGCCGATCTTCAACTGGATGGGCGTGATGCCATTCCCAGCCTTGCAGGCGCTATTCGACCCGCTGCTTCCCAAAGGCCTGCAATGGTACTGGAAGGGTGATTTCGTCAAGTCGCTTCCCGACGACGCCATCGCGACCCATATCGCGCAGGCCGCCGAGGCGCCGAGCGAATTGTCGCTTATGCATCTCTATCCGATCGACGGCGCCGTTCGCCGCGTCGGCAAGAACGAGACGGCATGGAACGCGCGCGACGCAACATGGTCGATGGTCATCGCCGCCATCGATCCCGATCCGGGCAAGGCCGCCGACCTCACCAAGTGGGCGAAGAACTACTGGGCGAGCATCCACCCCCACAACGGCGAAGGCGGCTACGTGAATTTCATGATGGACGACGAAGGAGAAGCGCGCGTGCGTGCGAGCTATGGCTCAAACTATGAGCGGCTGAGCCAGGTGAAGCGAACATATGACCCCTTCAATGTCTTCCGGGTCAATCAGAACATCAAGCCCGCGACATCGGCGGAGCAGGGCAGGACAGCCGCATAGCTACCGTATCCTAGCCGCTGCAACGGCACGGTGACGGCCCTCCCGACAAGAAGGGTCGTCACCGCCGCGATCCGATAGTCTCGCCTTCACGGGAAGAGCACGAATTACCGGTGCGCCACCATCACATGGCGCACCGCTGTGTAGTCCTCCAGTGCATAGAGCGACATGTCCTTGCCGTAGCCGGACTGCTTGAGGCCGCCATGCGGCATCTCGTTGGTCAGCATGAAGTGGGTGTTGATCCAGGTGCAGCCATATTGCAGGCGGGCGGCGGTCGCCATGGCGCGCGAGACATCCCTGGTCCACACCGACGAGGCAAGGCCGTAGTCGCTGTCGTTCGCCCAGTTCACTGCTTCGTCGACTTCCGCGAAGCGGGTGACCGAGACGACGGGGCCGAACACTTCGCGGCGCACGATCTCGTCTTCCTGCAGCGCCCCGGCGACGACCGTCGGCTGGTAATAGAAGCCGGAGCCCTCGCCCGGCTTGCCGCCGGTGGTGATCTCGATGTGCTTCAGTTCCGATGCGCGCTCGACGAAGCTCGACACGCGGTCGCGCTGACGGCGCGAGATCAGCGGACCGATTTCGTTCTCGGTATCGTCCGGCTGGTTGTATTTGATCGTCGAGACGGCGGAAGAGAGGTCGGCGACGAGCTTGTCGTAGATCTTCTTGCCGGCATAGATGCGGCAGGCGGCGGTGCAGTCCTGGCCGGCATTGTAATAGCCGAAGGCGCGCAGGCCGTTGACCACGGCGCCGAGGTCGGCGTCGTCGAAGACGATGACCGGCGCCTTGCCGCCGAGCTCCAGATGCGTGCGCTTGACCGACTTGGCGGCCGCCTGCAGCACCTTCTTGCCGGTGGCGACGTCGCCGGTGATCGAGATCATGTTGACCTTGGGGTGGTTGATCAGCGTGTTGCCGACGCTGTCGCCGCGGCCGAGCACGACGTTGACGACGCCCTCGGGCAGCACATCGGCGAGGATTTTCGCCAGCTTCAGCGCGGTCAGCGGTGTCTGCTCGGACGGCTTGAAGACGACCGTGTTGCCGCCGCCGACCGCGGGCGCCAGCTTCCAGGCCATCATCATGAGCGGATAGTTCCAGGGCGCGATCGAGGCGACGATGCCGATCGGGTCGCGCCGAACCATCGAGGTGTGGCCCGGAATATATTCGCCGGCCACCTGGCCGGGCATCGAACGCACCGCGCCGGCAAAGAACCGGTAGCAGTCGACGATCGCCGGTATCTCGTCATTGAGCACCGCATTGATCGGCTTGCCGCAGTTAAGCGCCTCGAGCGCCGCGAACTCCTTCGCTTCGGCCTCGATGCGGTCGGCAATCTTCAGGAGATAGCCGGAGCGCTGCGCCGGCGTCGTGCGCGACCAACTGACGAACGCTTGTTCGGCGGCCAGCACCGCCGCCTCGATCTGCGCCGGGCTGGCTTCAGGCAGGTTGAGGATCGTCGCCCCGGTCTTCGGATTGAGGATCGGCTCCTCGGTCTCGGTGCCCTTCTCGAATTTCGAGCCGATCAGCATCTGGGTGTCCATTGGGGTTCTCCTTGAAGAGAGTGAATGGTGATTGGTGGATGGCGAATGGTGAGTAGTCGGTAGTCGGTAGTCAGTAGTCAGCGACCGGTCTGGATTCATTCTTCTATTCACCATTCACTATTCACTACTCACTGTTTTTCATTTCCCGCTCCCAGCGATCTGGTCGCCGTCGCGGGTCAGGTAATAGGCAAAGAGGATCGGCAAGAGCGTCACCAGAACGACGACCATGGCCACGACATTGGTGACCGGGCGCTGGCGCGGGCGGATCAGTTCCTCCAGCATCCAGATCGGCACTGTCTGCTGCTGGCCGGCGGTGAAGGTGGTGACGATGACCTCGTCGAAGGACAGCGCGAAGGCGAGCATGCCGCCGGCAAGCAATGCGGTCGCGATGTTGGGTAGAACGACATGCCGGAAAGTCTGGAAACCGTCGGCGCCGAGATCCATCGAGGCCTCGATCATCGAGCCGGACGTGCGGCGGAAGCGGGCGACGGCGTTGTTGTAGACGACGACCACGCAGAAGGTGGCGTGGCCGAGCACGATCGTCCAGAACGAGAACGGGATGTCGGCCAGCGCAAAGGCGGACCGCAACGCGATGCCGGTGATGATGCCGGGCAGCGCGATCGGCAGGATGACCAGCAGCGAGATGGCCTCGCGGCCGAAAAAGCGGGTTTGCGAGACGGCGGCGGCGCAGAGCGTGCCGAGCACCAGCGCGATCGCCGTCGAGATGGCGGCGACGCGAACCGACAGCGACAGCGCCTCCCAGACGTCCGGCCGGTTCCAGGTGACGGCGAACCATTGCGTGGTAAGCCCTGGCGGCGGCCAGACGAAGCTCTTCTCTTCCGTCGTGAAGGCGTAGACGAAGATCAAAAGGATCGGCAGATGCAGGAAGAGCAGGCCGCAGGCGGCGGCGATCTTCAGGCCTAGCGGAGCATTTTGACCACGGTCAGAGCGCATCGAAAGCCCCCATGCGCTTGGCACCCCAAAGGTAGAAGCCCATGATGACGATGGGCACCACGGTGAAGGCGGCGGCGAGTGGGATGTTGCCGGCGGTGCCCTGCTGTGAATAGACGGCCTGGCCGATGAACAGGCGCGAGGTGCCGATGATCTGCGGGATGATGTAGTCGCCGAGCGTCAGCGAGAAGGTGAAGATCGAGCCGGCGACGATGCCGGGCAGCGCCAGCGGGAACAGCACGTTGCGGAAGGTCTGCCCCGGCGAGGCGCCGAGATCGGACGAGGCCTCGACCAGGTTGCCGGGCACGCGCTCGAGCGCGGCCTGAACCGGGAGGATCATGAAGGGCAGCCAGACATAGACGAAGACGATAAAGGTGCCGGTGAAGGAGACGGACAGCGAGTTGCCGCCGACGATCGGCAGCGACAGCCAGCCGTCGAGCAGCCATAGAAGGTCGAGCTTGGCCAACAGCCAGGTGAGGATGCCTTCCTTGGCCAGGATGAGCTTCCAGGCGTAGATCTTGACCAGGTAGCTCGACCACAGCGGCAGCATGACGCCGAGATAGAACAGCGCCTTCCAGCGGCCGCGCGCGTAGCGCGCCGCGTAATAGGCGATAGGGAAGGCGACGACCGCCGAGGCCAGCGTGACGAGCGCCGCCATCGTCACCGTGCGCAGGATGATGTCGAGGTTGGCGGCCAGTAACAGGTCGCCATAGGTCTTCAGCGTGAACTCACGGTTGATGAGGCCGGAGAACTCGTCGATCGAAAAGAAGCTCTGCGCCAGAAGCGCGAACAGCGAGCCGATGTAGACGATGCCGAGCCATAGCACCGGCGGCAGCAGCATCAGGAACAGCAGGAATTTCGGCCGGCGCCAGAAGAGATCGGAGAACGCGCCGCGCAGGCCCCCGCTGCCCGGCAGGATGGCGGGGGGCGGGTTGGATTGAACAGCGGCGATGGTCATGAGGCCACCGCCATGTCGATTGGATCGATCGCGGCAAGGCCGAGTTTCGTCACACCCCCCTCTGTTCTGCCGGACATCTCCCCCGCAAGGGGGGAGATCAGCAGCTTGTCTGCCCCGCCAGTTCTGCAACGTCGAAAATTGGCGAAGCCCGTGGCGACGGCCAATCTCCCCCCTTGCGGGGGAGATGTCCGGCAGGACAGAGGGGGGTGCTTCGCGCAAACCTCAATCATGCCTGCTCATCCATCAGGTGCAGGCTCTCCCGGTTGAAGGTCAGCATGACCGCCTCGCCTTCCGCGGGCAGCGACGTTCCCGCCGGCACCACCGCATGCAGCCTCAGCCCGTCGGCGTCGAGCGCCAGCCTTGTCGTCGCGCCGAGATAGTTGGTCCCGACAAGCCGCGCGGCAACGCCGTCGCCGCTTGCCGCGCTTGAAACGCGGATGGATTCCGGTCGCAGGCTGCCCCAGCGATGCTGGCCGGAGTAGCGCTGGACGAAATCCGGCGGCAGCACGTTGGACGAGCCGACGAAATCGGCGACGAAGCGCGTGTTCGGCCGCTGGTAGATATCTTCCGGCGTGCCGACCTGCATGATCTTGCCGTCGTTGAAGACAGCGACACGGTCGGCCATCGAAAGCGCCTCGCCCTGGTCGTGGGTGACGAAGACGAAGGTGATGCCGAGCACCTTCTGCAGCGACTTCAATTCCTCCTGCATGTTCTCGCGCAGCTTAAGGTCGAGCGCGCCGAGCGGCTCGTCGAGCAGCAGCACCTTGGGCTGGTTGACGAGCGCGCGGGCGAGCGCGACGCGCTGGCGCTGGCCGCCGGAGATCTGGCCTGGGCGACGCGTGCCATAGCCCGGCAGGCGCACCAGCGACAGCGCCTCCTCCGCTGCTTGCAGCCGTTCGGCCTTGGCGACACCCTTGACCATCAGGCCATAGGCGACGTTGTCGAGCACGTTGAGATGCGGGAACAGCGCATAGTCCTGGAAGACGGTGTTGACGTTGCGGCGATAGGGTGGAACGCCTTCTGCGCGCTCGCCGAAGATCGAGATCGAACCTGCCGTCGGCTGCTCGAAGCCGGCGATCAGCCGCAGACACGTCGTCTTGCCGGAACCGGACGGCCCGAGCATGGCGAAGAACTCGCCCGCAGCGATGTCGAGATCGACCGCGTCGACGGCGCGCACGCTGCCGAAATGGCGCGAGACTTGTTTGAAGGAAACGGCAGAGGTCATGGGCCTGTCTGTCTATTGCCGGGTCTGAGGAAGGCGAGTTCGCACGCCGCCCGATCTCCCCTTTGTGGGGAGGTCGCGGCGGAGCGACGGGTGGGGGTGACCTGCAGCGGCCGAGCAGCCCCTACCCCGACGCTACGCGTCGACCCTCACCACAAGGGGGAGGGTAAGGTTCGTTACCGGCCGCCTATGACGCCGATATAGTCCGACACCCAGCGGTAATAGGGCACGCACTGGTTGTTCTGGCTGGCGCATTTGGTCACCGGCGTCTTCCAGAACTTGATCTTGTCGAAATTGTCGTAGCCATTGGTCTTGCAACCTTCGTCGGTCAAAAGCTCATTACCCTTGCAGGCGGCAGGCACGACGGGCAGCGAACCGAACCAGGCCGAGACATCGCCCTGGACCTTCGGCGCCAAGGAATGCTCGAGCCACATATAGGCGCAGTTCGGGTGTGCGGCGTCGGCTTCCATCATGGTGGTGTCGGCCCAGCCGGTGACACCTTCTTCCGGCACGGTCGAGGCGACCGGCTTCTTGGCGGCGACCAGCGTGTTCACCTGATAGGGCCAGGAGCCGGAAGCGACCACGCCCTCGTTCTGGAAGTCGTCGACCTGGATTGCGGCATCATGCCAGTAGCGGCCGACCAGCGTACGCTGCGTGCGCAGCAACTCGAGCGCCGCCTTATACTGATCTTCGTTGAGCTCGTAGGGATCCTTGATGCCGAGTTCCGGCTTGTGGAACATCAGGTAATTGGCGGCGTCGGCGATGTGGATCGGGCCGTCATAGGCTTGGACCCGGCCCTTGTTCGACTTGCCGTCGGGCAGCTTCATTTCCTCGAAGACGACGTTCCAGCTCTTGGGTGCTTCCTTGAAGACATCGGTGTTGTACATCAGGATGTTCGGGCCCCACTGGTACGGAACGCCGTAATGCACCTTGTCGACGGTGAACCAGGGCGCGTCCTTCAGGCGGTCGTCGACAGTTTTCCAGCTTGGGATCAGACCTGTGTTGATCGGCTGCACGCGCTTGCCGGCGACGAGGCGCAGCGAAGCATCGCCTGAAGCGGTGACGAGGTCGAAGCCGCCCTCGTTCATCAGCGAGACCATCTCGTCCGAGGTGTTGGCGGTCTTGACGTTGACCTTGCAGCCGCTTTGCTTTTCGAAAGCCGTCACCCAGTCATAGCCCTTGTCGGTCTCGCCGCGCTCGATATAGCCCGGCCAGGCAACGATGTTGACTTCGCCCTCGCCCTTGCCGACTTCCTTGACCTGGGCCATGGCCTGACCCGAGAAGGTCAGCGCGACAGTCAACGCCGTGCACGACTTCAGGAATGCATTCATCGTCGATCTCCCATTTTGGCGCATGACCCCGAAACCGCTCCGGTTTTCGGAAAGGATCATGCGCAAACTCAAAATGTCAGGGCACACTTTGCCCTGACGGCAGCGCTCTCAGGGCGCGGCTTTGTTCCCTGAGCAAAAAGTGCTGTGAAAAATCCGGTTTCGCAAATTCATTTATCAGAAAGCCGATATCGGTTTTTCCGATATTTCTCTTTGACGCAACCCCGGACGGAAGGCTACGGCGAAGCCGCCGAACCCAACCGTTTCACATTTTCCTGGAATTGCTCCGATCAGAGCCGCTGGCGAACCATGCGCTGCGATTGCGCGAGGCCGATGAAATCGCGCGCCGACTGCGGCAGGCTGGAGCCGCGGCGCCAGACCATACCGACCTGGACCACCGGTAGCGAGCCGGAAATGTCGCGCGATTCGATGCGGTCGCCTTCGAGCGACCAGGGCCGGTAGACAAGGTCGGGCAGGAGCGCCACGCCGGCGCCGGTAGCGACGAGGCTGCGCACTGCCTCGACCGAGCGGGTGCGGAACGCTACATGCGGCCGCGCGCCGATCGCCGACAGCAGCTTGCCGGTGTTCTCCTCGATCTCGTCGACGGTGAGCATGATCAGCGGCTCGGAAGCGATATCGCTGATGCCGATGATGTCGGCGCTGGCGAGCCGGTGGCTGAGCGGGATCCACAAGCGGTAGGCCGAGACTTCGAGGATTTCCGACTGCAGCGCGGTGCGATCGCGCAGGTTCGACGTGACCATGACGGCAATGTCGAGCTTGCCGCCGACCAGAAGGTGCTCGAGATAGTCGCCGTTGTCCTCGATGGCCGAGACCTCGACGCCTGGATAGGCGCGGCGGTAGCGGGCGAGCAGGTCGGACAGCACATAGCCGGCGACCAGCGAGGTGACGCCGAGCTGCAGGCGGCCGCCGGCAACGGCCTGCTCGCTGGAGAAAGAACGGCGTGCATCGGAGACATCGGCCAGGATCTTGGTCGCGTGCCGCAGGAACTGGTGGCCCTTGTGGGTGATGTTCAGCCCACGCGGATGGCGCTCGAAGAGCTCGACGCCGAGATCGCTCTCCAATTCCTTGATCGCCTCGGTGACCGAGGACTGGGAAATCGACAGGTTCTGCGCGGCGCCCGAGACGGTGCCCTGCTCGGCGACGGCGACGAAGAACTGCAATTGGCGGATTGTGAAAGCCATGGCCGGACTAAACACCGGCACGCGTGGGAAAGAAAGCCGGCGCAGCCGCCTTGCGCCGGCAGCTTTTACCCTCCTGCCGGTCTGACGCGACGCCAGTGGGCGCGCAGCGCAATGAGAAACGCGACTTCCAGCGCGAGCACGATGGCCATGATGCGAAACGCCACCGTGAGCAGATCGTGGAAGCTGTCGCGCATCGCATAGCCGGCGAGAAGGAAGCCGGCGTTCCACAGCATTGCGCCAAGCAGGGTGGCGAGCGTGAAGGGCAAAGCCGGAAGCCGCAAGGCGCCGGCGGCGATCGGCAGATAGTTTCGCACCGTGGGCACGAACTGTGCCAGCAGCGACGCCCGCATGTGGTTGCGGCGGTAGGCGCCAGAAAAACGGAGATAGGTTTCGTGGCGCAGGAAAATATAGCGGCCGAAACGCCGGGCCAGAACGTCGGCGCGCGCCGGCCCCAGCCGGCCGCCCAGAGCGTACCAGAACAGGCAGCCGGCCGTCGAAGCCAGCGTCGTCACCGCCAGCAGGGCGCCGAGCGCCGCAAGGTCGGACGCCCGGGTCATGCCGAGAAAGAGCAGCAGGACATGCGACGGCGGCACCGGAAGGATCTTTTCGGTGAAGGCCAGACAGGCAGCGCCGAACAGGCCGAGCCCCAGCAACGCCGACACGAGATCGGTCATGCGAAGCGCCAATCATAGGTGCTGAGGCTCTTGATCCTGGAGACGCGATAGACCGTCGCCGGCGGGAAGTTGCGGAAGGTGCCGCCGATGCGCACAGCTTCAAGGTCGAGCCTGTCGAGGACTGCCTGATCGAAGGGGCATCGGCGGCCAAAGGTAAACTGGTAAAGTGCCGCGCCCGGCCGAAGACTGGCAAAGACACCTTCCAGAATTGCGGATGATTTGCGCGGCGATATCAGGCGAAACGGCAATCCACTGACCGCCGCGCCGACGACTGGGCCATCGAACAGCGACAGATGGCGCAGGCTGGCCGCATCCATCTCGAAGATGCGCGCCGACGGGAAACGGCGGGTGAGCAGCGAGGCGAAATCCGGGTCGGACTCGACCAGCGTCAGGTCGTTTTCGCGGACGCCGCGCCCCAGCAAGGCGCGCGTGAAGGGACCGGTGCCCGGCCCAAGCTCCAGCACCGGGCCGGTATCGGGACCGATCTCGCGCGTGATCAGCGCCGCCAGGCTCGGGCTGGAGGGCGCGACCGAGCCCATCCGGAACGGCGCCAGCGTCCAGGCCATCAGGAAGGACAAAGCGTCATTTGCAGGCATGTTGACCTCATTGCTTACGCGGGCGATTCGGTTGCCCGGCATTCGACGAGGGCTGTTTGCGGGTGCGGCATTGCATGGACATTGCGCATGGCGGAGCTTGCCGAAAGAAAGGCTCGACGCCGGCAGCGAGAACTGGCGCCATGTTTGCGCAATCTTGGCGCGATAGTCGGCCGGCAAGGGATTGTAAGTGGTGGGACTGTAAGAGGTTTTGAATGCGTATCCTGCTGGTCGAGGACGAGCCGGAAATGGTTTCGGCGCTGCGCGCGGCACTGAGGCGGCACGACATGGTGGTCGACCATGCCGGCTCGCTGCTGGAAGCGGAAGGATTCGTCGCCGTCGACGGTTATGACGCGATCCTGCTCGACCGGCAGTTGCCGGACGGCGACGGTCTGACGCTGGTGCCTAAGCTTCGCGCCGCGAGGAATACGACGCCGGTGCTGATGTTGACGGCCAGGGGCGATACCATCGACAAGGTCGAAGGGCTCGACATGGGCGCCGACGACTATCTGGCCAAGCCCTTCGCCTTCGAGGAACTGCTGGCGAGGCTCAGGGCATTGCTGAGACGCCCGGCGGCGATCGAGACCCAGACGATCCGCGCTGGGCACCTTTCGCTCGACGTCGGGCATCGCGAGGCGTCGATCCGCGGTGAGCCGCTCAGCCTGCCGCGGCGCGAACTGCTGGTGCTGGAGGCGCTGATCCGGCGCACCGGGCGCATGGTGCAGCGCGAGGCCTTGATGGAAGCAGTGTTCGGCCTCGACGACGAGATCCAGTCCAACGCGCTCGACACCCATGTCTCGCGGCTGCGCCGCAAGCTTGCCGATGCCGATGCCGGCGTGACGATCAACGGCATTCGCGGCGTCGGCTATCTCCTGCGCGAAACGACATGAGCGCCAGGCGATGAGCATCAAACGCCCGCGTTCGCTGAAATGGAGCCTGGTGCTGCGCATCGCCTTGCTGCAATGCGCCATGCTGACGCTGATCATCGTCGGCATTCTCGGCGCCATGCTGGCCACCGGCATCATCCCACACGACTATGAGGACGGCACAATGGACGTGCTGGCGGATGCCGTGGCGCGCGACGCTGGCGGCAAGCTGGTCCTGCGTGAGACTCCGGATGTCACGAAGCTGCGCGCCGGGGTTCCCGACCTCTGGTTCATCATCCGCGACAAGCAGGGGCAGGGGCTTCAGGAAGGCACGGTGCCGGTCATTTTCCAGACTTTTGTCGGACTGCTGGACAACATCAGCGACGCCCGTATCGACAATTCGATCGGCGAGAGCGCCCCACCGGATGCAAAGATCCGCTGGACCGACACCGCCGCCGGGAACGTCCAGATTTTTACCGGCACCAAAGGCGGGCTTTCGCTGCTGCGTTTGCTCGGGCAGGCGCCGCAATTCTTCCTGCAGGGCATATTGCCACTCGCCGGGCTGATGGCGCTGGCGACGCTGTTCGCGACGCCATGGGTGGTGCGCGGTGCGCTTTCGGGCCTTGGCAACGCTGCCCGGGCTGCAGGACAGATCGAAATCGACCAGCGCGGCGTGCAGCTGCCGCTGGACGGCGTGCCCAAGGAAGTCACCCCGCTGGTCGATGCGGTCAACGCGGCACTGTCGCGGCTCGATGCCGGTTACGCGCGGCACAAGCGCTTCCTGACCGATGCAGCGCATGAACTCAGAACGCCGGTCGCCATCCTCAACACGCGGCTCGCCGCGCTGCCGGCGACGCCGGAGCGGGCGCGGCTTCTGCAGGACGCCGCACGGCTGTCGACGCTTGCCGATCAGCTGCTCGACCTGCAGCGGCTCGACCGCCAGGCCGAGCATTTCGGGCCGGTCGACCTGGTCGCCATCGCGCGCAACGTCGTGGTCGACCTGGCTCCGATGGCCTTCGCCGCCGGCTACGAGATGTCGTTCGAGCCGGCCAGCGAAAAGCTCATTGTGCGCGGCGACCGCACGGCGATCGAACGCGCCGTGACCAATCTTGTCCAGAACGCGATCGACCATGGCGGCAAGGCCGGCCGGATCACCATCAGTGTGCGGCCGCCCGCGGCGATCGAAGTGCAGGACGAAGGCAACGGCGTGCCGACATCCGAACGCGAGCGCATCTTCGAGCCGTTCTACCGCTTGCATCCGCAGAACCATGGCGCCGGCCTCGGCCTGAACCTGGTCCGCGACCTGATGCAGCTGCATGGCGGCAAGGTCGAGGTGCTTGACGGCAAGGACGGCGGCGCCTGTTTCCGGATGATTTTTCCTGCCGCGCCGGCCGCTTAATTCAGCTTCCAAACAGTCTTCGCAGGCAAGAGCGATTTGCCTCCATGGCCGGGGTCGCGGCGCATCGGTCGCTGGTTTCGGCTAGCTGCTTGTTTCTTGGGTAATTTTCAGGCCGTCGCAATGGCCAAGCGCGCGCCGGCCTGGCTCAGCGCGGCGGCGATGTCGCGCGGCGGCGGCTGGTCGGTCGCAAGCTCGGAAAAGCCGTCGAAGCCGCAGACCCGAACCAGGCCCTGGCGACCGAACTTGGTATGGTCGGTGATGACCAGCGAGCGCTGACCGCGCGACAGCACCTTGCGGGCGAATTCCGCCTCGTCCAGGTCATAGTCGGTCAGACCGGCGGCGGCATCGACCGCGCCGATCGAGATCACCGCATGATCGACCGAAAAGCGGCTGACGAACTCGATTGCCGAAATGCCGAAAGCCGCGCCTGAATCGCTGCGCAGCTCGCCGCCCGCCATATAGACCCTGTTGCCGTTCACCGTCGCCAGCGTGCGGGCAATGTCGGAGGAATTGGTGACCACCGTCAGCCGGCGATGCCCCAGCAGTTCACGCGCCAGGAAGGATGTGGTCGTGCCGGTGTCGAGCATGATCGCCTCGCCATCGCGGATCGTGGCCGCGACCATCTTGGCGATCAGGCGCTTGGCTTCGGCATTCTCGCGCATGCGCCGCTCGAACGGCGCCTCGCCCACCATCGAGGCAAGGCCCACGGCGCCGTGCATCTTCAGAACCGACCCGTCATCGGCAAGCGGCTTGACGTCGCGCCGCACCGTTTCCAGCGAGACGCCCAGCCGTTCGGCGAGGCTGGCTATGGTGATTGTGCCCTCCTCCTTGAGAAGCCGCAGGATTTCGCCATGCCGTTTCGAATGGATCATCTGAATGTCCGGGGTTTTTGACCGAATTTAAGGTTTCAGCAACGCTTTGAAAGGAGGCGCTTATATTTTCGGGCAAAACACCCAAAAAAGGTCACAGCTTTTGATTGACAGCTCTGCCACCCCGGCGTGAAACTGACGCAAGTGTCAGGCTCGGAACTGCCACGGGAGGGTGATGGCAGAGCCGCAACCTAATGACCAGATCGTCTGGAACCAGCCAGACTCGGGCTTTTGTCGAATCCGCGGGGGCGGACGCCGGGATACTAAACCTGGCCAAGGGGCTCGTCGGTGCGGTGCGGGATACCGATCCTGGCGTCTCGCACCGACGAGGCTTTTTCGTTTTTTCCCATCGTTGTTTTCCGGAGGACCGGCTGAGGCCGGAGCGAAACCGTGAATGCCGAGGACCGCATCCGCGCCTTGCCGTGCTGGAGCGGCGGCATCGAGATCGAGCCGCTGCCGGGCGGGCTCAGCAACGCCAATTATGTCGTCACGGACGCCGCCGGACGCCATGTCGTGCGCTTCGGCCAGGACTTCCCGTTCCACCACGTCTTTCGCGAGCGCGAGGTGATGACCGCGCGGGCCGCACAGGCCGCGGGTTTCGCTCCGGCCGTGCACTATTCCGAGCCAGGCATACTGGTGACGGAATTTCTCGGCGCCAAGACTTTTCTGGGCGAGGATGTGCGCGCCAATCTCGGTCGTGTGGCGGCGTTGCTGCGCGGCTTCCATCGCGAGATGCCCAACCACGTCTCCGGCGCCGGCTTCATGTTCTGGGTGTTCCACGTCATCCGCGACTATGCGCGCACGCTCAACGAAGGCGGCAGCCGCAAGAAGGACCAGTTGCCGCGTTATCTTTCGCTCGCGGACGAGCTCGAGCGGGCGCAGAAGCTTTTGCCGATCGTCTTCGGCCACAATGATCTTTTGCCGGCCAATATCCTGGACGACGGCAAGCGGCTGTGGCTGATCGACTTCGAATATGCCGGCTTCAACACGGCGATGTTCGACCTCGCCGGCGCGGCCTCCAATGCCGGCATGAGCGACGACGAGTCCTTCGCCTTCATGACCGCCTATTTCATGAAGGAGCCGGACAACGAAATCCGCCGCTCGCATGCCGCCATGCAATGCGCCTCGCTGCTGCGCGAGGCGATGTGGAGCATGGTCTCCGAGCTCTATCTCGACGCGCCCGGCATCGACTACGTCGCCTATACCGAGGAAAACCTCGTGCGGCTCGATGCGGCGCTGGAGAACTACCGGACGAAATACGGACCAAAGTCATGACGTTGCCCAGCCAAGCTGAAATCGTCGTCATCGGCGGCGGCATCATCGGCTGTTCCACCGCCTATCATCTGGCGCGCGACCACAAGGCCAATGTGGTGTTGCTCGAACAGGGCAAGCTGACCTCGGGCTCGACCTGGCACGCCGCCGGCCTGGTCGGGCAGTTGCGCTCCTCGGCCTCGATCACGCGCGTGCTCAAATATTCGGTCGAGCTTTACAAGGGCCTCGAGGCCGAGACCGGCCTGGCGACCGGCTGGAAGATGACGGGGTGCCTGCGGTTGGCGACGAACGCCGACCGCTGGACCGAGTTCAAGCGGCTGGCGACGACGGCCAAGAGCTTCGGCATGGACATGCAGCTTCTGTCGGCGGCGGAAGTGAAGCGCATGTGGCCGCTGATGGAGACCGGCGATCTGGTCGGCGCCTCGTGGTTGCCGACCGACGGGCAGGCAAGTCCTTCCGACATTGCCCAGTCACTCGCCAAGGGCGCGCGAATGCATGGCGCAAAACTGTTCGAGGACGTTCGTGTCACCGGCTTTACGATGAAGGACGGCCGTATCGCGGCGGTGAAGACCGAAAAGGGCGACATCGCCTGCGACAAGGTGGTGAACTGCGCCGGACAGTGGGCAAGGCAGGTCGGTGCGATGGCCGGCATCAACGTGCCGCTGCAGCCGGTGAAGCACCAGTACATCATCACCGAGAAGATCGAGGGCCTTGCGACCGACGCGCCGACGATCCGCGACCCCGACCGCCGCACGTATTTCAAGGAAGAGGTCGGCGGGTTGGTGATGGGCGGCTATGAACCCAACCCGCAGGCCTGGACGACCGATCTTCCTGGCGGCGATGTTCCCAATGACTGGGGATTCCGCTTGTTCGACGACGACTACGATCATTTCGAGCAGCATATGACCCAGGCGATCGCGCGAGTTCCCGCCTTGGAAACCGTCGGCGTCAAGCAGATGATCAACGGGCCGGAAAGTTTCACGCCGGACGGCAACTTCATCCTCGGCGTCGCGCCCGAGTGCGCCAACATGTTCGTCGGCGCCGGCTTCAACGCCTTCGGCATCGCGTCCGGCGGCGGCGCCGGCTGGGTGCTGGCGCAATGGGTGGTCGACGGCGAGGCGCCGCTCGACCTCTGGGTGGTCGACATCCGACGCTTCTCCGGCCTGCACCGCGACCGCGACTGGGTCCGCGACCGCACCCTGGAAGCCTACGGCAAGCACTACACGATCGGCTTCCCGCATGAGGAGTATCTCTCCGGCAGGCCGCGCATCGTCTCGCCGCTCTATGAACGGCTGAAGACGCATCGCGCGGTGTTCGGCTCCAAGCTTGGCTGGGAACGGCCGAACTGGTTCGCGCCGGATGACGCAGCCGCCGAAGACGTCTATTCGATGGGCCGGCAGAACTGGTTCGGCCCGGTGGGCGACGAGCACCGGCATGTGCGCGAGAAGGTCGGCATCTTCGACCAGTCGTCCTTCGCCAAATATGAGCTGACCGGCGCCGATGCGCTGAAGGCGCTCGACTGGGTCTGCGCCAACGACGTCAACAAGCCGGTCGGGCGGCTGACCTACACGCAGCTCCTCAACACACGCGGCGGCATCGAGGCTGACCTCACCATATCGCGGCTGGGCGAAGACCGGTTCTACATCGTCACCGGCACCGGTTTCCGCACGCATGACCTGTCCTGGATCGGCGATCATATCGGCTCCGGCCTGGACGCGAGGCTGAAGGACGTCACCGAGGATTTCGGCACGCTGTCGCTGATGGGGCCGCGCGCCCGCGACGTGCTGGCGGCGGTGACGGATGCCGATGTCTCGAACGCCGCCTTCCCCTTCGGCCATGCGCGCGAGATCGCGATTGCCGGCCATATCGTGAAGGCGCTGCGCGTCACCTATGTCGGCGAGCTTGGCTGGGAGCTGCATGTGCCGATCGCCGCCACCGGCGAGGTTTTCGACGCGCTGATGGCGACAGGCAGGAAGCATGACATCCTCCCGGTCGGCTACCGGGCGCTGGAATCGCTGCGACTGGAGAAGGGCTATCGCGCCTGGGGTTCCGACATCACGCCGAACGACACGCCGCTGGAGGGGGGGCTCGGCTGGGCGGTGAAGCTTCGCAAGAACACCGACTTCGTGGGACGCGGGGCGCTGGAGAAAGCAAACGGCAAGCCACTGACAAAACGCTTTGCCGGCTTCACCGTGGACAACCTGGAGACCGTGCTGGTCGGGCGCGAGACGATCCTGCGCAATGGCGAGCCGGTCGGCTATCTCACCAGCGGCGGCTACGGCTACACGGTGAGCAAGAACATCGGCTACGGCTATGTGCGCAATGCCGACAGCGTCAGCGACGATTTCCTCGCCTCGGGCGATTATGAGCTGGTGGTGGCGATGGAGCGCACGCCGGCCAGGATCCATCTCGAGCCGATGTATGACCCGGCCGGAGCGAAGATAAAGGCCTGATCCACGAAGAGCGGGTCAGCTGACGCGCAGCACAAGCCCCCTGCTCGGCACGGTATCGGTTTCGCCCGGCATCGAGGCATAAGGCGACGTTTCCTCGACGCGCGCCAGCGTGCCCTGAGCTTCGAGCTCGGCGATGCGCTCGGCGAAGCCGGCATGCCAAAGCGTGTTCTTGACCGTCAGCACGATGACGCCGCCGGAACGGCAAATGCGGATCAACTCGTCCAGGCCGTCGATCCCGACATGGCCGGACGTGAAGACGCCTGCCGAAATAATCCCTGCATAGGCGCCGTCGGCGAAGGGCAAAGTGTCACCCATCGCCAGGCGATGCAGCGCCGCGTAGACGCCCTTCGCCCCGGCCTTGTCCAGCATGCCTTGCGAAATATCGAGCGCCTCGACCTGCGGGTAGCCGGTGATGGCGAGCCACTCGCCGATCAGGCCGGTGCCGGCGCCGGCGTCGAGCAAGGGTTCGGCGCCGCGCGGCAGGTGCCGGGCAAGCAGCGCCAGGCAGATCGTCGGATGGCGATAGCCGGCGGCCGACATGTCGGTGTCGTAGGTGTCCGCCCAGCCGTCATAGATCGCGGCCACTTCCTCCGGCCGCTGCGCCGCATAAGCGGCGCCCAGCGCGCTGTTGTGCTTGCCGTCTGCCATTGCCGCTCCCGACGCCCGATTCTCATTCAACGGATGATAGCCAGGCAGCTAAAATTGTGGAACCGTCAGAACGACAACAATGGCGTGAAGGGGACACGACATGACCGACGAGCTGCGCGCGGCGCTGGCGGCTGTTCCGGTGCTGGCGGGCTATGACGGTCCCCTGGAGCGACTCGGCGGCCTCACCAACATGGTCTACAGGGCCGGCAATGTGTGCCTGCGCATTCCCGGCAAGGGCACGGAAGAATATATCAACCGCGCCAACGAGGCGGTTGCGGCGCGCGAGGCGGCCAAGGCCGGTGTCAGTCCCGAAGTGCTTTATGCCGATCCGCCATCCGGCCGGATGGCGACGCGCTTCATCGCCGGCGCCGAGACGATGTCGCCGGAGAAATTCAAGGCGAGACCAGGCAGCCCGGCGCGTGCGGGCGAGGTTTTCCGCAAGCTGCATGCGTCGGGGGCGGTGTTTCCCTTCCGCTTCGAACTGTTCGCGATGATCGACGACTATCTCAAGGTTCTGTCGACGAAGGACGTGGCGCTGCCCGCAGGCTACCATGACGTGGTGCACGAGGCGGGCAGCGTGCGCGCCGCCCTTGCCGCACACGCAATCCAGCTCGCCGCCTGCCATTGCGATCCGCTGTGCGAGAATTTTCTCGATACGGGCGACCGGATGTGGATCGTCGACTGGGAATATTCCGGCATGAACGATCCGCTTTGGGACCTCGGCGATCTCTCGGTCGAGGGCAAGTTCGATGCGGGCCAGGACGAAGAAATGATACGCGCCTATTTTGGCGGCGAGGCGCGACCGGCGGAGCGCGGCCGCATCGTCATCTACAAGGCGATGTGCGACCTCTTATGGACGCTGTGGGGACTGATCCAATTCGCCAACGACAATCCGGTCGACGATTTCCGCGCCTATGCCGACGGCCGCTTCGCCCGCTGCAGGGCGCTGATGGAGACGCAAGAGTTTTCCCGCCACCTCGCGGCGATACGAAACGGCTAGGCAAGACTCGTCAAACCAGGCGATGCCCGACTTATCGTCCCTCGGCGCCGAGCTGCCTCAGAAAACTCCGATAATCGGTGCGGACGAACTCCTCGACCAGGCGGCCGTCGTCAGTGAACATGAAGATGTTGATCAGGTCCATGGTGATGTCGGCGCCATTCGGAGGCAGCTGCCCGGCCGGCGAGATGGTGAATGCGTGGACGAAGCGGCCGGTTATCCAGGTCTGACACGCAACCATATTCCCTTCGACCACCATAATGCCGCGCCGGATTTTGCGATCCTCGAGTGCCGCGCGGATCGCGGCGAAAAAGCTGTTCAGCCCATCGAAGTCGCTTTCAAAGCCGTCCGGCCCGTGAAAGCGAAAATTCTCGACGTCGAAATAGCCGGCGATTTCAGCCGCCGGCGCGCCGGCGACCTCAAGTTCACCGGCTTTGACAAGGCGGGCAACAAGTTCGTCTCGTGTCAACTGCATGCTCATGGCGATATCCCTTTCCTCTGGTGTAATCTCGCTTGCCAGCAGACTGCCACGGCAGGCGCGAACCGATCAGCCCTCAGCGAGCTGCAAGGGAGATAGACAGTTCCCATTCGTCGAATAAGATGGACAAACCTGCATGGGTTCGTGAATGGTTTTCACCAATGACTCGGCCGACCTTCAATGAACTCGAAGCGTTCCGCGCGGTCGCCACCAAGCGCAGCTTCCGCCAGGCGGCCGACGCGGTGGGCGTATCGCGTTCGGCGCTCAGCCACACCATCATCGCGCTTGAAAAGACGCTGGGCGTCCGGCTCCTCAACCGCACCACCCGCAGCGTATCGCCTACCGAAGCCGGACAGCGGCTGCTCCATCTTCTGGAACCGGCGCTGCGCGAGTTGGATGCCGCGCTGGACCAGCTTGCCGACGATTGCGGCGCGCCGAACGGAACATTACGCATCAATGCAAACAAGGCCGCGGCCGCATGGCTGCTCAACCATGTCGTGCCGCATTTCCTCAGGCAATATCCGAGCGTCGCGCTCGACCTGGTTTCGGAAGGCCGCCTCGTCGACATCGTCCGCGACGGCTTCGACGCCGGTGTGCGATTGGCCGATGCGATACCACAAGACATGATTGCAGTGCCGCTCGGTGGTCCCGCGCGCTTTGTCGCGGTTGCCGCGCCGGCCTATCTGGCTGACCGGAAGCTGCCGGCAACGCCTGAGGATTTGCGGCACCATGCCTGCATCCGCCAGAGATTGCCGAGCGGCAAACGATATTTCTGGGAGTTCAGCCGCAACGACCAGGAACTCTCGATCGATGTCCCCGGTCCGCTGTCGCTCGACGACAACGTCCTGATGGTCCAGGCGGCGGTGAATGGCCTGGGGATCGCCTACGTGCCTGAATCTTTCGCCGGCAATGAACTGCGCTCGGGCCAACTCGTGACGGTGTTGACCGAGTGGTGTCCGCCGATACCTGGGCTCGCGCTCTATTATCCCGGCTATCGTCATGTGCCGTCGACCTTGCGCGCCTTTGTCGACACGATCAAACGACACCGGCACAGCGCCAGGGACGACATCCGCATCGGCGCCAGCCCGGTCGGCGGAGGGGCCCGCCGACCCTAGCTCACGCCCTTCGGCACGTTCTCAGGCGGCACCTCCGTCTCCACCACCTTCTGGCGGTGGAAGATGAAGATGCCGGCGAGCACGACGATCGCAGAGCCTATCAGGATGCGGGTGCTGGGCACGTCGCCGAAGAAGGCCAGGCCGAAGACGATCGCCCACAGAAGCAGGCTGTAATGCAGCGGCGCCAGTGTCGAGGCAGGCGCCAGCTTCAGCGCCCGGGTGATCATCAAATGGGCGGCGCAGGAGACGACGCCGAGCAGCAGCATGGCGCCGAGATCGAGCGCCGATGGCGTGCGCCAGGCGCCGATGGCGAGCACGCCGCCGACCAGCAGCGTGCCGATAGTCTGCCAGGTCACCAGTGTCGTGTCGCTGGTGCCACGCAGGAGGCGGCTCAGGATGATGGCGAAGGCAAAAGCGATGCTGCCGACCAGCGCAAAGCCGGACGCCATGGAGAAGGCCGCCGAGGACGGCTTCAGGATGATCAGCACGCCGCAGAAGCCGACCACAATCGCCAGCCACCGGCGCCAGCCGACCTTTTCGCCGAGCAGCAGGTGCGACAGCGCCGCGACATAGATCGGCCCGGCCATGTAGAAGCTCATCACGTCGGCCAGCGGCAGGTAGACGACCGCGGCGTAGAAAAGCCCGGTATCGGTGGTTGTGGCCACGACGCGCAGGACCTGCAAAAGCGGCCGTTCCATGTGAAACAGCCTGGCCGTGCCCTGGTTGGCTATCATCGGGCCGAGCACGATGAAGGCGCCGACCGAGCGGATCAGCACCACCTGCCCGACGGAGAAGCTCGCGACCAGCCATTTGCCCATCGCGTCGTTCAGTGCGAACATGAAGTCGCCGGCCAGCATCAACAGGATGCCGGCGAGCAACACGTTCCTGACCGTGAAGTTGCGGGCAAGGGATTGAGCCATGCTGGCTCCCTAGACGCAAGCAGCCGGTTTGACGAGGGAAATCCGTAAGACCAGTGGCGGAAATCGAGGTTGGCCGAAGCGCCGCAGCCTCGTCACCCGCGGGCGGAGCGGGAGCGAAGCGGACGCTCAGACCCGAGGATCCATGCCGTGACCTCGCGCGAAGAGTGAAGGCGGCGCAGGACAGAGGGTCGTTCTGCACCGCCGCAACGCGTAGAGGTAACGGCATGGATCCTATGGTCTGCGCGCGTCGCTTCGCTCCTTGCTAATGGGACTGGTCCAGCCGAGACGCAGAGACCTAAGCTGTTTTATGCCTGTGGTTGACCGTTTCCGGCCGGCCGGCGATCGACAGCCGCGTTTCCTGCTTGGTGCGTTGCGCCACGACCTTGCCTCGGGCGATGACGCAAAGCCGTTCGGGGCGCAGGCGAATGGCCTCGATCGCATTGCCTGCATCGAGCACGACGAGGCTCGCCCGCTTGCCGACGGCAAGGCCAAGATGGTCGAGCCCCATGATGGCGGCGTTGACATTGGTGACCATGTCGAAGCAGCGCGCCATGTCGACCGGGCTCGACATCTGGGCGACATGCAGGCCCATGAAAGCGACGTCGAGCATGTCGGCCGTGCCCAGCGAATACCAGGGGTCGAGCACGCAATCCTGGCCCCAGCCGACGCGGATGCCGAGCGCCAGCATCTCCTTCACCCGGGTCAGGCCGCGCCGCTTCGGGAAAGTGTCGTGGCGCCCCTGCAGCATGATGTTGATCAGCGGATTGGGGATAGCCGAAACACCGGCTTCGGCGATCAGCGGCAAAAGCTTCGAGACGTAATAATTGTCCATCGAATGCATCGATGTGAGGTGCGAGCCGGCCACCCTGCCCTGCAGGCCTAGCCGTTGCGTCTCAAAGGCGAGCTGCTCGATATGGCGCGACAGCGGATCGTCCGTCTCGTCGCAATGCATGTCGACCATCAGGCCGCGCTTGGCCGCGATCTCGCAAAGCTCCGTCACCGAACGGGTGCCGTCGGCCATGGTGCGCTCGAAATGCGGGATGCCGCCGACGATGTCGACGCCCTTGTCGAGCGCGCGGATGGTGTTCTTGAGCGCCGTCGGCGAGCGATAGAGGCCGTCCTGCGGAAACGCGACCAGTTGCAGGTCGATATAGGGCGCGACGGTTTTCTTGACATCGAGGAGCGCTTCCACCGCAAGCAGCCGGTCGTCGCAGACGTCGACATGGCTGCGGATGGCGAGAAGGCCCATCGACACGGCCCAGTCGCAATAGGCAAGCGCGCGCTCGCGCACCGCCTCATGCGTCAGAAGCGGCTTCAACTCGCCCCAGAGCGCAATGCCTTCGAGCAGCGTGCCTGATGCGTTGATGCGCGGGATGCCGTAGGACAGCGTGGCATCCATATGGAAATGCGGATCGACGAAGGGCGGCGAGACAAGATCGCCGCGCGCGTCGATCTCCGTCGGTGAAGAACCCGGCAAGTTCGGCTCTATGGCCCGGATGGCTTCGCCGGTAATGCCGATATCGGCAATCCTGCCGTCCGGCAGCGTGCCGCCGCGCACGATGAGGTCGAAATCCATCTGTCGTCACCCCTCTGAAGAATCGGCAATCATCGTGGCCGAAAAGACAGTCTGGCGCAGCCTTTTCTTTCCCCGGCAGCCGAAAGGTTCCATCGCGCCGCAACTCGCTCTATAAGCCGCGTCTCGCCCTCGTGGCGAATTCGAAATTCTTGCAGCCAGACACAGGGATCGGCCGTTGTTTCGCTTCTTCCGTTTCACGGAAAACCAGCGCCTCATCGCGAGGTTGGTGAGGGAATCCTTCCGCGAGCACAAATTCGGCTATGGCTCGGCCATCGTGTCGATGCTGGTGGTAGCGGCCACGACTGCCGCCAGCGCCTGGATCCTTAGCGTAATTACCAATGAGTTCGTCATCTATAAAAGAGTCGAACGCATTAACTGGATCGCCTTGGCGGTCGCCGCGATCTTCATCGCCAAGGGCATCGCCAACTTCGTCCAAGCGTACTTCATGAGCCGCGTTGGCAACGCCATCATCGCCGACCGGCAACGCAAGATCTACGACCGGATCCTGGCGCAAGGCATCGAATTCTACCATTCGACCTCATCGTCCGACCTGATCACCCGCATGACGAACAATGCACAGGCTGCACGCGGCGTTCTTGACCTCGTTGTCACATCCTATGTACGCGATCTGGTGACTTTGATTGCCCTGGTGGCAGTCATGATCTGGAAGCAGCCGGTGCTGTCGCTGATCTGCTTTGTCGTCGGACCGGTGGCAATCTATGGCGTCAACCGCATTCTGAAGCGTGTCCGCAGCATCGCTGCCATGGAATTCCGTTCGCTCGGCCAGATCGTGCATGTGATGCAGGAAACGGCGATCGGCGTGCGAGTCGTCAAGTCCTTCAACCTCGAAGGAGCGATGCGCAAGCGCATGTACAAGGCCGTATCCGACGTCGAGAACCGCGCCAACAACATCGCCACGCTGGAGGCCGCCACCAGCCCGGTCATGGAAACGCTTGCCGGCCTGGCGATTGCCGGCGCGGTTTTCGTCAGCGGCTTCCTGGTGCTGCAAGGTGGCCAGATGCCGGGCAACATCATGGCCTTCATCGCGTCGCTGCTGCTCGCCTATGAGCCGGCAAAGCGCCTGGCCCGCGTGCGCATCTCGCTCGAGACGGGCATCGTCGGTGTGCGCATGATGTTCCAGCTCGCCGACCGGCCGCTGACGCTCGCCGAAAAGCCCGATGCCAAGCCGCTGCGGCCCGGCCCAGGTGAAATCCGCTTCGACAATGTGAGCTTCGCCTATCCGGAAAGCTCGCCGGTGTTCGAAGGCTTCAACCTGACGCTGGCAGCCGGCAAGATGACCGCGCTGGTCGGGCCATCGGGCAGCGGCAAGTCGACGATCCTGAACCTGATCATGCGCATGTATGACCCACAAACGGGCAAGGTGTCGTTCGACGGCCAGGACATTTCCTTCGCGACACTCGATTCGCTCAGGCGCAAGATCGCCTATGTCAGCCAGGACACGTTCCTGTTTGCCGGCACCGTCATGCATAACATCCGCCTCGGCCGCGAGGATGCCACCGACGAAGAGGTGATCGCCGCGGCCAAGGCCGCCAACGCGCATGATTTCATCAGCGCCATGGCCAAGGGCTACGATACGGAGGTCGGCGAGAATGGCTCGCTGCTGTCCGGCGGCCAGCGCCAGCGCATCTCGATCGCGCGCGCCATGCTGCGCAATGCCGAGATCCTGCTGCTCGACGAGGCGACCAGCGCGCTCGACGCAGAATCCGAAGCGCTGTTCCGCGACGCGCTGCAGCAGCTTACCGTCGGGCGCACGACGATCGTGATCGCGCACCGGCTGTCCACCGTGCATCAGGCCGACACCATCGTGGTTCTGGAGAACGGCAAGGTGCAGGAAAGCGGCCCGCACAAGACCCTGCTCAAGCAGGGCGGGCTTTACCAGAAGCTTTATGAGTATCAGCTGATGCCGTAGGGCGTCCTTGCCTTCTCCCCTTGTGGGAGAAGGTGGATCGGCGCGCAGCGCCGAGACGGATGAGGGGTGTTCCAGCGGAATGAGACGTCGGCGAATTCTGACTGGATAAGCGGTGCCGCCAAGCTGGAGCACCCCTCATCCGTCGCCTTCGGCGACACCTTCTCCCACAAGGGGAGAAGGAAAAGCCCTCCTTACTCCGGCACCTTCCTCACAGCGCCCTTGTCGGCGCTGGTGGCGAAGGCGGCGTAGGCGCGCAGCGCGGTCGTCACCTTGCGCTTGCGCTTTTCCGCCGGCTTCCAGGCGTCAGCGCCCTTCGCCGCCATCGCGGTGCGGCGAGCATCGAGCTCGGCGTCGCTGACGGCGAGATGGATCTTGCGATTGGGGATGTCGATCTCGATCGTGTCGCCTTCCCGGACCAGCCCGATCACTCCGCCCTCTGCGGCTTCCGGCGAGACGTGGCCGATCGACAGGCCGGACGTGCCGCCGGAGAAGCGGCCATCGGTGATCAGCGCGCAGGCTTTGCCCAGGCCCTTCGACTTCAGATAGCTGGTCGGATAAAGCATCTCCTGCATGCCCGGGCCACCGCGCGGCCCCTCATAGCGGATGACGACGATATCGCCGGCCTTGACCTCGTTGCCGAGGATCGCCTTGACGGAGGCGTCCTGGCTTTCGAAAACGCGGGCCGGGCCGGTGAATTTCAGGATAGACTCGTCGACGCCGGCGGTCTTCACGATGCAGCCGTCGAGCGCCAGATTGCCCTTGAGCACGGCAAGGCCGCCATCCTTGGAGAACGGCGTCTTTGCCGAGCGGATGACACCCGCCTCGCGGTTCGTGTCGAGCTCGTCCCAGCGGCGGTCCTGGCTGAAGGCGACCTGCGTCGGCACGCCGCCGGGCGCGGCGAGGAAGAAGTCGCGGACATTCTGGCTGGAGGTGCGCGAAATATCCCAATGGTCGAGCGCCTCGCCGAGCGTTGCAGTGTGCACTGTCGGCAGGTCGCGATTGATCAGGCCTGCTTCGTCGAGCTGGCCGAGGATGGCCATGATGCCGCCGGCGCGGTGGACGTCCTCCATATGCACGTCGGACCTGGCCGGCGCCACCTTGCACAGCACCGGCACCTTGCGCGACAGCCGGTCGATGTCCGCCATGGTGAAATCGACCTCGCCCTCATGTGCCGCGGCAAGGATGTGCAGCACCGTGTTGGTCGAGCCGCCCATGGCGATATCGAGCGCCATGGCGTTCTCGAAGGCGCCCTTGGAGGCGATGCTGCGCGGCAGCGCGCTTTCGTCGTCCTGCTCGTAGTAGCGCTGGGCGAGATCGACGGCGAGGTGGCCGGCCTCGACGAACAAGCGCTTGCGGTCGGCATGGGTGGCCAAGGTCGAACCGTTGCCGGGCAGCGACAGGCCCAGCGCCTCGGTCAGGCAGTTCATCGAATTGGCCGTGAACATGCCGGAGCAGGAGCCGCAGGTCGGGCAGGCCGAGCGCTCGATAACCTTGACGTCCTCGTCGGAGATCTTGTCGTCGGCGGCCGCGACCATGGCGTCGACGAGGTCGAGCGCCTGCGCCTTGCCGGCCAGCACCACCTTGCCGGCCTCCATCGGACCGCCGGAGACGAAGACGGTCGGGATGTTGAGGCGCAGCGAGGCCATCAGCATGCCGGGGGTGATCTTGTCGCAGTTGGAGATGCAGACCATGGCATCGGCGCAATGCGCGTTGACCATGTATTCGACGGAATCGGCAATCAGCTCGCGCGACGGCAGCGAATAGAGCATGCCGTCGTGGCCCATGGCGATGCCGTCGTCGACGGCAATGGTGTTGAACTCCTTGGCGACACCGCCGGCCTTCTCGATCTCGCGCGCGACGAGCTGGCCGAGGTCCTTCAGATGCACATGGCCCGGCACGAACTGAGTGAAGGAATTGACCACCGCGATGATCGGCTTGCCGAAATCGGAGTCCTTCATGCCCGTGGCGCGCCACAGGCCGCGAGCGCCGGCCATGTTGCGGCCATGGGTGGTGGTGCGGGAACGATAGGCAGGCATCTGATTGTCCTTGCTGGCTGGCCGCGCCGATGCGCGGCATGGCGGCGCTGAATTTTAGTCGGCAGCGGTTATAGCGGCCGCCGCCCGGCCTTGCCACAGTTTTGCGCTGCGCCAAGATTCTTCAGGAAATTTGAAATGACTGTCGGATCGCGCCCCGCCGGTCCGTCCTTGAGAGGCAGACGGCACCAAATCGCCGGCGCGCCGTTTGAAGATGGAACCAACCTAAACAAGTCCGAGGAGCAAGACATGCAGAAGATCACCACCTTCCTATGGTTCGACAACCAGGCCGAACAGGCGATGAACCACTACATCTCCATTTTCAGGAACTCGAAGGTGCTGAGCGTCACGCGCTGGCCCGAAGGCCATCCTCAGTCGGGCCAGGTGCTGGTCGCCTCGTTCGAGCTCGACGGTGTGACCTTCCAGGCGCTGAACGGCGGGCCGCAATACAAGTTCACCGAGGCGATCTCGCTGTCGATCGACTGCGAGACGCAACAAGAAGTCGATCATTTCTGGACGCGGCTTACCGAAGGCGGCGGCGAGCCCGGGCCTTGCGGCTGGCTGAAGGACAGGTTCGGCGTTTCCTGGCAGGTCGTGCCGGAGCAGTTGCCGCGCCTGCTTCAGGATCCCGACCGTGCCAGGGCCGGCCGTGTCATGGACGCCATGATGAAGATGGGCAAGATCGAGATCGACAAGCTGGAGGCGGCTGCCAAGGGTTGAGAAGCGTGCGATCTTGCCTTCTCCCCTTGTGGGAGAAGGTGGATCGGCGCGATAGCGCCGAGACGGATGAGGGGTGTTCCAGCGAAGTGAGACGTCGGCTTTCCCTGGAACACCCCTCATCCGTCGCCTTCGGCGACACCTTCCCCCACAAGGGGGGAAGGGAAAAACAGCTCACGCCGCCTTGTCGCGGATCTGGTAATCCTTGACCGCAGTGAAGCGGATCGCTTTCCAGCGCTCGGCTTCGTAGTTCAGCGAGAAGGCGTGCTGGGCGAGGAACACCGGGTCATTGTCGAGGTCGCGGGCGATATCGCCGCGATGCGCTTCGATGAAGCGCTGCACTTCCGCCTTGTCGTCGGCCGCGATCCAGCGGCAGACCGAGAAGCGCGACATCTCGAAATCCACCGGCAGCGTGTATTCGATATTGAGCCGCTCCTTCAGCACATCGAGTTGCAGCGCACCGACGACGCCGACGATGGCCGGCGAGCCGTCCTCCGGCGAGAACAGCTGCACGACGCCCTCTTCGGCCATCTGGTGCAGCGCTTCCTTCAGCTTCTTGGCCTTCATCGCATCGCCGAGGCGCACCCGGCGCAGGATTTCCGGGGCGAAGTTCGGCACGCCGCGAAACAGGATCTCCTCGCCCTCGGTCAGCGTGTCGCCGATGCGCAGCGTGCCGTGGTTGGGGATGCCGACGACGTCGCCGGCAAAGGCCTCGTCGGCGGTAACGCGGGTGCGGGCGAAGAAGAACTGCGGCGCCGACAGGCTCATCGGCTTGCCGGTGCGCACGAGCTTGGCCTTCATGCCGCGCTCCAGCTTGCCGGAGCAGACGCGCACGAACGCGATGCGGTCGCGGTGGTTGGGATCCATGTTGGCCTGGATCTTGAAGACGAAGGACGTCATCTTGTCCTCGGTCGCCTCGACGGTGCGCTCGTCGGCTTCCTGCGCCCGCGGCGGCGGGCCGTAGGCGCCGAGAGCCTCGATCAGGTCGCGCACGCCGTAATTGCGCAGCGCCGAGCCGAAATAGACGGGCGTCAGATGGCCTTCGCGGAAGGCGTCGACATCGAGCGGACGGCAGGCTTCGCGCGCGAGTTCCAATTCCTCGATGAAGGCTTCGCGCTCATTGTCCGGCAACAACCCCGCGACGCGGTTGGAATCGGGCCCATTGACCGGCGTGCGTTCCTTCTCGTCGTCGCTGCGGCGCACTGCGTTCTGCGCAAGGTGATAGGTGCCGGAGAAAGACTTGCCGCGGCCGATCGGCCAGGTGACGGGTGCGGTGTCCAGCGCCAGCTTCTGCTCGATCTCATCCAAAATCTCGAACGGATCGCGGCTCTCGCGGTCCATCTTGTTGACGAAGGTGATGATCGGGATGTCGCGCAGCCGGCAGACCTCGAACAGCTTCAGCGTGCGCGGCTCGATGCCCTTGGCGGCGTCGATGACCATGACGGCCGAATCCACCGCCGACAGCGTGCGGTAGGTGTCGTCGGCGAAATCCTCGTGACCGGGCGTGTCGAGCAGGTTGAAGACGTTGTCTTCATATTCGAACGTCATCACCGAGGTGACGACCGAGATGCCGCGCTCGCGCTCGATCTTCATCCAGTCGGACCGCGTCTGGATGCGGTCCTTCTTGGCCTTGACCTCGCCCGCGAGCTGTATGGCGCCACCGAACAGCAGCAGCTTTTCGGTGAGCGTGGTCTTGCCGGCGTCGGGGTGCGCGATGATCGCGAACGTGCGGCGGCGCGCAACCTCTTCGGGTATCGTTTCGGGCATTTCTTTTAAGGCGTTCCGTGTGACAGGCGGCGCTTCTACCAGCGCGGCGCCGGCCTGTCGACATGGGGCGGGCAATGCCCTCACCCGCCGCGCCGGCTCAAGCCGATTCGGCCGTGCTTTCCGCCTTGGCAATCTGCGGCAACCAGCCGGCAATGGCCTTGCCGATCGCATCGGGGTGGTCTTCCTGCAGATAGTGAGCGCCCGGCCCCAGATCGATGAAGCGACAGTTCTTCAGCCCGGCCGCGAATTCCTTTGCCGCCTGCGCTGAAATCAGGGCGCCTGGATTGCCGGCAAAAAGCAGTTTTGGATAGGAGGAATTCCGCAGCGCACGGTGGTCGTGCTCGCTGATCGCGGCGACATCCGCCGGCTGGCCTTCGATCGGCAGTTCGCGCGGCAGGCGCAGTGCCGGCTTGCGCGACTGCGGCGTCGGGAACGGCGCTCGATAAGCGTCCATCTCCTCCTCGCTCATCTTGCGCAAGATGGAAGCAGGCAGGATCTTTTCGACGAAGACATTGTCCTCCAGCACCAGCTTCTCGCCGGCGCCGGGCGTGCGCAACGCCTTGAAGAGCTCGCGCGCCTGCGGGCGCTGGTGGAAGTCCTCCCAGCGCTCGAAGGGCCGGATGAACTCCATGAAGGCAAGGCCGAGAAGGCGGCGCGGCCGCCGCGCCGCAAAATGGAACGCCAGCGCCGTGCCCCAGTCCTGGGCGACGATCACCAAATCCTTGATGTCGAGCGCTTCGATGAAGGCGTCGAGATAGCGGACCTGATCGAAGAAGCGATAGTCGATGTCGGGCTTGCCCGACTGGCCATAGCCGATCAGGTCGGGCGCGATGCAACGGCCGAACGGCGCGACATGCGGAATGATGTTGCGCCAGATGTATGAGGAGGTCGGGTTGCCGTGCAGGAACAGCACGGTCGGCCCGGACGCACCGGCCTCCAGATAGGACATCTTTGAATCAAGCACGGCGATCTCAGCGCGCCGCAGCTGTTTTGTATCGGTCGTCGAATTCACCTGAATCACTCCCTTCCGAACACTGTGCTGAAGATGATTTTCTTGAACCGCTCGAGCGGCTCGGGACCGCGCTCGACCTTCATGCGCAGCATGGCGCCCTGCCAGGACGACAGCAGGAAATCGGCAAGGTCCTCCGCGTCGAAGGCCTTGGTGATCTCGCCCGCCGCCTGACCCTCGGCGATGCAGGCCGCGAATGGCTGGCGCCAGCGCTCGAAAATGTCGACCAGCCTGAGCCGGAGCGGTTCGCTGTGAACAGCCGTTTCCAGGCTGAGATTGCCGACCATGCAGCCGCGCGCCCAGTCATGCGCTTCGAGCTTCGAGGTGATGACGTCGAGATAGCGGCGGAGCCTGCCGACGGGCGGCGTGCCGTCACGCGCCAGCGCGTTTTCCACCAACCCGCCGACATAAGCGAAGTAGCGCTCCAGCACCTCGCCGGCGAATTCTTCCTTGGAGGCAAAATGGTTGGTGAAGGAGCCTGGCCGGGCGCCGGCCGCAGCGACGATGTCGCGGACGCCGGCTGCGGTGTAGCCGGAATTCCAGATGGTCTGGAAGCCAGCCTCGATAAGGTTTTCGCGGAGTGATTGTCTAGCCATGCCGACACAATACGTACGTACGTATTGATGTCAAGCGCATAAGTTTACGTTGGCAAGTGCTCCCGCAAATGGCAGGTGGATGGACCTCACCGGGAACAGGATAGAGATCAGCGTGATGAAAGAAATCATCGTCATCGGCGCCGGCATCATCGGGGCTTCGATCGCCTGGCATCTGACGAAGGCCGGCGCGCGGGTGACGGTCATTTCCGAGAGCGGCGCCGGCGGTGTCGCCACACCCAATTCCTTCGCCTGGATCAATGCCAGCTGGGGCAACCCGGAAGTCTATTTCCGGCTGCGCATCCGCGCCATGGCCGAATGGAAAAGGCTGGCGAAAGACGTGCCCGGACTGCCGCTCGCTTGGTGCGGCGGCCTGTGCTTCGACCTGCCGCCGGACAGGCTCGAAGCCTATGCGGCCGAACACTCGTCATGGGGCTATGGCATCAAGCGCGTCGACCGTGAGCGGGCAGCGCAAATCGAACCCAACCTTGTCGATCCACCTGATTTCGCCGTTTACGTTGCCGAGGAAGGCGTTGCCGAGCCGGCCGCGACCGCAAATGCGCTGCTGGCGGATGCCGAGCGGCTTGGCGCGCGGGTGATCGTTGGCGCCGTGGACAGGCTGACCCTAGCGGATGGCAAAGTGACAGGCGCGGTCGTTTCGGGCGAAACCATCGGCGCCGACGAGGTGGTCGTCGCGGCCGGCACCGGTGCAGCGGCCATTGCCGCGACAGCCGGCATCAAGCTGCCGCTCGACACGCCGCCAGGTCTCATCGTGCACTCCCGCCCCTACAGGAAACTGCTCAACGGGCTCGTGCATGCCGAGAGGTTGCATATGCGCCAGACGGCCGAGGGCCGCATCATCGCCGGCTCGGACTTCGCCGGCGGCGATCCTGGCGAAAACCCGGAAGCCACCGCGCGGGAATTGTTCGTGGTCGCCAAGGCAGCATTGCATGGCGCGGACGGGCTGGAGCTCGATTTCCACACCGTCGGCTACAGGCCGACACCGGCCGACGGCTTTCCGATCATCGGCCGCACCGAAGGAGTCGGCGGTCTCTACATCGCCGTCATGCATTCAGGCGTCACACTGGCGCCGGCCGTCGGCCAGTTTGCCACCCGCGAAATCCTCGACGGCGAGCGGGATGGGCTGCTGAAGCCTTACGCTCTGTCGCGTTTTGCTCAGTAGGCCGGCGGGCGGCGGAAACCGCCGGTGAGCGGCGCGATCGCAGCCGCGATACCGAGCAGCTTCGCCTCCGACCAGTGCTTGCCGACCAATTGCAGGCCGATCGGCAAGCCATTGCTGTCCTGCCCGCAAGGAAACGCGACTGCCGGATGGCCGGAATAGTTGAACACCGCGCCGTGGGCCGGCAGCATCCAATAGCTGTCGTCCTTGCCGTCCACCTTTAGCAAGCTACCCGGCTTGCAGTGTGCAAAGGCGGTTGTCATGGCGACCGGGCAAAGCAAGGCGTCGCGGCTTTCAAAGAATCGCTCCCAGGCAAGGATCGAGCGGTCGCGGCGGGCGAGCGCCGCGAACCATTGTGACACCGGTGTCGGGTGCTCCGGCAGTTCCGGCTGGGCGGCCTCGAGCATCATGCCGATCAGCTTGCCGCCCTCGGACAAATCGTCATGCAGATCGAGCTTCGGCAAAGTTGCATCCTCGACGCGCGCGCCGGCTGACGCGAGTAGCGCGGCCAGTTTCTCTAGGGCGGCGCTGATCTCGGTGGTCGCGGGAAAGCCGGGGAAAGCACCGGCGAATGCGATGCGCAGCGATTTCAGCTGGAGCTTCGGCATCGTCTCGATCGGCATCGGCGGCAAGTCGGTGTCCGCTCCGTCCGGCCCGGCGATGATGCGATAAATCAGCGCCAGATCCTCGGCGCTGCGCGCCAGCGGACCAGGACAGGACATCAGCCGTACGCTGCGCGGCGCGCCACCAGGATTGGGGAAGGCTCCGGCAAGCGAGACGCGATGCTCGGTCGGCTTCAGGCCATAGACGCCGCAGAAGGCGGCAGGCAAGCGGACGGAATCCTGCATATCGGTGCCGACCTCGAAAGGCGTCATGCCTGTCGCAACGGCTGCCGCAGCGCCACCGCTAGAGCCACCTGCGGTGCGCGACGGATTCCAGGGGTTGCCGGTGCGACCGAACAGCGGGTTGTCCGACTGCCAGTCGCCCAGCATCGTGGCGACATTGGTCTTGGCCATAAGCACGCCGCCAGCCGCCTTGAGCCTGGCCACGACGGGGCTGTCCTGCCCGGCCATGTAATCGGCGAAGGGAGGGAAGCCGACGGTCGTCTTCATGCCCGCGGTCTCATGCGCGTCTTTCAGGGTGAAAGGCACGCCATGCAAAGGCCCGAGCGTATCACCGCGAGCCTGCGCCGCATCGGCTTGCCTGGCGCGTTCGAGCGCCCCCTCCCGGTCGAGGATGACGACGGCGTTCACCGCTTCATTGTGCCGGTCGATCTGCGCCAGATGCGCATCGAGCGCCTCGACAGCCGATATTTTGCGCCCGGCAATCGCAGCCGCAAGTTCAATGGTGGAGGAGAAGGCTAGGTACATGGCGAAGGCTCCGGCCGCTGCCGCTCGCTACGAAGATGGAGGATCGCGCGACAGCTTCAAGCCGAGTTCAGCATCCGGAGGACGGCGGCGCTTGATCGAAATTGCGGTTCAGCCCACCAGCGCCAGCGAGGCCACCGCCGGCGCGAACGGCCGGATGCTGGTGCCGCCCCTCGTCATGGTGACGAAGCTCGATGGCGGGATCGCCTGCCATTCGCCACCGTCTCGGTCGAAGGGTTCCGAGACTATGCAATGGCCGGCGCGCTTCGTGAAGGCACCGGTATAGAGCGTTGGCGCGTGGTCGTCGGTGGCATAGCGAACGGCGTACAGCGCCTCGCCATCGGAAAAGGCCGCCGTCAGTTTCAGGGCCGGCTCGATGCCGGCGCGGCGCGAGGCCTCGACGACACGGCCGGTTGCCCGCGACACCGCGCCCTGCGGGTCGGCCGCCAGGCCCTGGTCGATCATCAGAAGGAAGAAAAGCTCGGAATCGGTGGTGCCCTCGCGCTGATCGAAGACCTGGTCGGAAAGCGTGTTCTCCAGCGCGCGGCGGATCTTTTCGAAGCCGCCGATCTGGCCGTTATGCATGAACGACCAGCGGCCGGAGATGAAGGGATGGCAGTTCATGCGGCTGGTGGCGCCGCCGGTCGAGGCGCGCACATGGGCGAGGAACAGTCCCGATTTGATCTGCCGGCAGAGGCTCTTCAGGTTGGGGTCGGACCAGGCCGGCAGGATGTCGCGATAAAGGCCGGGCTCTGGCCGGTCGCCATACCAGGCAAGGCCGAAGCCGTCGCCATTGGTCGGCGACTTGGCTTCCTGGGCGCAGTGGCTCTGGGCAATCAGCGAGTGGCAGGGCGCGGTGATGATGTCTTCGAGGAAGACCGCTTCACCAAGATAGGCCGCCCACCGGCACATCGCTTTCCACCATCCGTCAGGCGCGATCCATCAGAGCCGCCGGCTCGTTGACCGCATGTGAGCCTCGATTGTGCGTGCGCTCATAGAGCTCGCGAACGATTCGGCTCGCCGTAGTTTCGAACAGAAACGGCAAGAAAGCGTGAACAAGCGCGGCACCTGCGGCCATCGACAGGCGCGAACAGAACCAGGCGGCGAAGGCCATGTGGCCGAAATAGGTCTCGCCGACCTTCTGCGGGTGAGAGGTGAACAGCGCCGTAAGCCGTGTCGTCATGGTGATCCCTCCTGCCGGGATGAGCCCCGATGGTGAGTATCCTGCCATGGTGCTTCGGTTCATCGGTCCCAAATTATCCTTGCATCTGGCATGTTAATGGGACATTTATCCCAACATGGCGACGGAAATCGATGAGATTGATCGAAGATTACTGGCCGAACTGCAGCGCGACGGCACGCTTTCCGTCGATCAGCTGTCGGAGCGCGTGGCGCTGTCGCGCAATGCCTGCTGGCGGCGCGTCAAGCGGCTGGAGGAGGACGGCATCATCACCGGGCGCGTGGCGCTGGTCGACGCCGACAAGGTCGGGATCGGCCTCTCCGTTTTCATCCTGATCCGCACCTCCAACCACGATCCTGACTGGCTGCGGAAGTTCCGCGCGGCGGTGACCGGCTTTGCCGAGATCACCGGCGTCTACCGCATGTCGGGCGACCTCGACTATGTGCTGAGGGCCCGCGTCGCCGACGTGAAGGCCTATGACCGGCTCTACCAGCGGCTGATCGCCAAGGTGGCGCTGTCGGATGTCTCGGCCTCCTTCGTGATGGAGGAGATCAAGGAGACGACCGTGGTGCCGGTGGAATTGCGCTAGGTAGGCCGAAACCTACCAACTTCGTCATCCTGGGCGAAGCTCCGTGGCTGGCGGAGACCCTGGGATCCATTCCGTGACCTCAGCCAAAGAGTGCAGCGGAGCAGAATTCTGTACCGTAGCGGCGCTCAGGCGTCGCGGCATGGAGCCTCGGGTCTGCGCGCGTCGCTTCGCTCCTTGCTTCGCCCGTGGATGACGAAGCGATGAGTGTTTTCGCCAATCGCCAAAGTAGATGGCGAGGTCATAGTCACGCCAGAAAGAAAGCCGTTGATAGCATGGCGGGCGAGTTGACCGAATCGCCGCTCGCGCCGATAGGATCGATTTTATGCGCACCTCTGTCTATCCTTCCTCCGTCATCGGCCCCACCGTCGGTTTCGTCAGGCTTCCGCATGGCGAAGGCCTGCCTCTGCCGGCCTATGAAAGCGCCGGCGCCGCTGGCATGGACCTGCGGGCCGCGGTGCCTGAAGACCGGCCGCTGCTGATCCTGCCCGGAAAACGCGCTTTGGTGCCGACCGGGCTGATCCTGGAAATCCCGGAAGGCATGGAAGGCCAGGTGCGGCCACGCTCCGGCCTTGCCTTCAAGCATGGCCTCACCGTCCTCAATACGCCCGGCACCGTCGACAGCGACTATCGCGGCGAGGTGAAGGTGCTGCTGGTCAATCTCGGCGACGAAGACTTCGCGGTGACGCGCGGCATGCGGATCGCCCAGATCGTGTTTGCTGCGGTGACCCAGGTTTCGGTCGAGGAAAGAGGGCTGGCCGGCGGCACGGCGCGCGGCGCCGGCGGGTTCGGGTCGACCGGCACGGCCTGATGCACGGGCCAGAGCTGGTCATCTTCGACTGCGACGGGGTCCTGGTCGATACCGAGAACCTTGCCAATCGACGATTGGCCGAATGGCTCACTGCCGCCGGGTTTACGACCAGCTTCGAATATTGCCGCAAGCATTTTTCCGGCCGCAGCATGGTCTCGGTGCAGAAAGAGATCGAAGAGACGACAAAGGTCAGGCTCGGCGCCGACTTCGTCGAACGCTGGAATGCCGGCCTGCCGGATCTTTTCGCTCATGGCGTCGAGGCGATCCCTTATGTTCGTGAGTTCGTCGAAGCAGTCCGCGCGACCGGCATCGCCTATTGCGTCGCCTCCTCGGCTCGGGTCTCGAAGATGCACATCACGCTCGGCCAGACCGGGCTCTTGCCGTTGTTCGAGCACGCCATGTTCTCCGCCACCATGGTCAGCCGCGGCAAGCCGTTCCCGGACCTCTTCCTCCATGCGGCAGAGACGATGGGTTTCGCGCCTCCCGATTGCATCGTCATCGAGGACAGCGTCGCGGGAACTCGAGCCGGCATCGCCGCCGGCATGCGGGTGTTCTCCTACCACGCCGATCCGCTCTCCGACCGCGACGGCCTGGCGGCGGCCGGCGGCATCCTGTTTGACGACATGCGGGAACTCGCCGCACTCGTGCCGATCCGCTGATCGCATCCGGCTGCACGCTGCGAAACGCCGTGCTAGCGTGAGCGCATCCGAGGGGCGCGGTCCATGGTTTCCACGTTACACCGTCTCATGCTCGCATGCCTGCTGCTGCCATCTATCTGGACGGCTGCGCAGGCCCAGGCCGCCAGCTTTCCGGAGCTGAACAGCGCCGTTCCCGGACATCAGGACGTCACCTATTTCGACCTCGCCAAGATGATCGTGCCTGATCTGGCCGCCGGCGACGACGGTTTCTACAAGGGCAGCGCGCCGATCAAGATGCGCGACATCCTCGGCGGCGATGACGGCGGATCGCCGCCCGAAACAATCAACCTGCCGAATGCGGCGGTGCTAGCCATCAAGGCCGGCGGCAAGGACCGGCTGACGATGCTTTTCGACCTCGGCCAGTCGCAAGACAGCGCCGAAGGGTTTGCCGTGCTCGCGCTCTACGACCTCACCGGCAAGCCGAAGCTGCTCGACGCCGTCAATGTCGGAACCGATCAGAGCACCTATTTTCGCGATCCGGGCAAGCTCGCGGTCAGTGCCGGCGACGATGCGCTCATCACCATGAGCACGCATTTCAATTCGAACCAGGGCTATGTCGGCACGATCCTGATCCTGGTTCGCAACGACCGCTTCGAGCCGATCGACCAGATCAATACATTCGACGAGAATGTCTGCGCCTACAAACGGACACAGGATCTTTCCTTCCAGACTCGCGGTGGTGAAAAACCCTATGCGGCGATCAAGGTGACGGTGACCGACGCCACCAAGCCGAGCGGTGAAAGCTGCGAGGAGCCGGCGCCCAAGGCCGTCTCGCAAGACATTTCGGTCATCTATCGCTGGGACAAGGCCGGATCGCGTTACGTTCGCAATTCCGACGCCTTCGAGAAATTGTCAGTAGAAAATGCCAAACGCTTCTGAACCCCGCCGCATTCGTTTGCCCGGCTCGAACGGCCGCGATAAATTCCCCCGCACGACCCCCACTCATGATTGAGGACCCGCCATGGACAAGGGCAAGATTTTTCGCGACCTGCATGCTTCCACCTTCGTCATGCCCAACCCCTGGGATGTCGGCACGACCAAGCTTCTGGCCTCTTTCGGTTTCAAGGCGCTGGCCACGACCAGCGCCGGCTTCGCCTTCTCGCGCGGCCTGCCGGACGGCGGCGTGACTTTCGACGCCATGATCCACCATTGCCGCGAGGTGACCGCGGCAACCGACCTGCCGGTTTCGGCCGATCTCGAACGCGGCAAGGGCGACAGCCCCGAACAGGCTGCCGAGACCATCTTCGCGGCCGAGGCCGCCGGTCTCGCCGGCTGCTCGATCGAGGACCATACGGGCGATGCCGCCAATCCGATCTATGATTTCTCGCACGCCGTCGAACGCGTCGCGGCCGCCGTCGAGGCGGCCCGGGCGCTCAAGCACGATTTCATCTTTACCGCGCGGGCCGAGAATTTCCTGTGGGGCAAGACCGACCTCGACGACACCATCAAGCGGCTGCAGGCCTTCGAGAAAGCCGGCGCCGACGTGCTTTATGCGCCGGGTATCGGCGACGTCGAAATGGTGCGCACCATCTGCTCGTCAGTGAGCCGGCCTGTCAATGTGATGGCCCGGCCCGGCTTCACCATCGCAGACCTTGCCACGGCCGGCGTCAAGCGCATCTCGCTCGGACCATGGCTGACCAACTTTGCTTATGGGATGCTGGAGACGGCGGCGCGCGAGATCCAGCAGGACGGCACCTTCGGCTTCACCCGGGCGGCGATGCCGTTCGGCAAGCTGCAGGCGCTGTTCCGCAGCGGCGCGGCTGAGGAAGACTAAATCGGCTCTCGCGCAGCAACCGCCTTATGCAGATGCACCATCATTGCGGCCGCGAAAAGCGGCGTCAGAAGGTTGAGCAGCGGCACGGCAAGGAACACGGCGATGACAAGCCCGGCCAGGAACACGGTGCCGGCATATTTGCGGCGCAGCGCCTTGGCCTCGGCCTCGGGGCGAAACCGCATGGCGGCGAACTCGAAGAATTCCCGGCCGAGCAGATAGCCGTTGACGATGAAGAAGGCGGCAATGTTGATGCCCGGCACCAGAAGCAGCAGCAGCGCGACGATGTTGCCGAGGACCACCACGCCGAAGAATTTGATCGCCAGCACAAGCGAATGCAGTGCCGGCACGGTGCGGCCGGGCGGGTCGTCGGGATAGTCGGTACGTTCGACCACTTCGGCAACATCGTCGAGGAACAGTCCGGCGACGATCGCCGTCACCGGCGCGATGAGCAGGGCCATGCCCATCGCCAGGACGATCCCGGCGATGATGCCGCCCAGCCATCCGGCCCAGGACGGCAGACCCGGGAGCAGCGTCTGCAGCCACGGCCAGGCCAGCCATTCGAGCAGGCTCTCCAGGCCGAGCCAGAGCGCCACCAAAGCGAGCAGCGTCAGCCCCAGCGTCTTCAGGAAGACGGAGCGGAATTCAGGCGAGAACAGCCGGCTGGCGGCGGCGCGGGCAGCGTCTAGGATCACGGCAGGTCCAAGCCCTCATCGAGAAGCGACGTCTCCGAGATAGGCGGCGTCGGCCGCCGGCGCAACTATTGCGCCAGCCGAGGGCGGTTCACCGCAGGCTACGGCAAAGTCACTTTTCCTGAAATTGCTCCGGCCCGCCGGGCGGGAATGGTCATAGCGGCAACGCCGGCGACGACGAAGCCCATGCCGACCCAGGCCGTCGGTCCAATGCTTTCGCCGAGGAAGACGGCGCCGATGCCGACGCCGATCGGCACGCGCAGATAGGCTTGCGAGGTGGTGCCGACCGAGCCCAGCGTGTGGATCAGGCGGAAATAGATAACGAAGGCCAGCGCCGTCGAAAAGATCGAGAGCCCAAGCAGTGCCAGGATCGATGCGGCCGACGGCGCAAGCATCCATGGCCGATCGACGATCAGGCTGAGCGGCACGAGCATCACCGCGCCGCAAAGCATCGAACCTGCTGCGGGTATCATCGGATCGAGGCCCTTGAAGCCGCGGCCGAAGATCGCCGCCCCGGCATAGGAGATCGTCGCAATGACGATCGCAAGCTGCGCCCACAACTCATGGCCAAGTCCACCAAGCGCCTCCGTGCCGATGATAAGACAGATGCCGACGATGCCGGCGCCGACGCCGACGAGCTTACGCACCGTGACGGGCTCATGGCGCGTGATAAATGCGGTCAGCAGGAAGGTGAAAATCGGCGACGTCGAGTTGAGGATGGTGGCAAGGCCGGCATCGACCGAGCGTTCGGCGGCGGCGATCAGCGTGAACGGCACGACGCTGTTCAGGCAGGCCTGGAAGGCGAACCGACGCCAGGTTGACGCATCGGCGGGCATGGCAAGGCCGCGCCAGCGAATGATGGTGAAGAGGATACCCCCGGCGATCAGGGTCCGTGCGGCGATGAAGGTCACAGGCGGGATCGTCTCGACGCCGATCTTGATGAAGGTGTAGGAAGCGCCCCACAGCACCGCCAGTAGGCCAAGCAGCGCGAGGTCGGTGGACATTTCGGCCTTTTGAGACATTCGCGGTTCGCGCCTTCAGCCTGTTGCCGGAACGATCCGCTTCTAGCGCACGAGCAGGCGGTAATGTTTCGATGGCAGCGAAACCATAGCCGTCTGGGCGGCGCCTGATATGGGCCAGTTCGATGCGACCACTGCCGCAGCCGGCGTACAATCCCGGCCAAGGTCGTGGCGACCGCGAATGGTCCCGATTTTCGGGGTAGGCAAAGCGGTTGCGACCAGCTAGACCCGCGCGCGGCCGGCATGGCAGAAGCCGGGTAGGTCCTTGGCGGAGATTTCGATGCCGGAATATGACGTGCTTTGCATCGGCAATGCCATTGTCGACATCATCGCGCAATGCGACGAGGCTTTTCTCGAGACCAACGGCATCATCAAGGGCGCGATGAACCTCATCGACGCCAGGCGCGCCGAGCTGCTCTACAGCCGCATGGGACCGGCGATCGAGGCTTCCGGCGGCAGCGCCGGCAACACGGCGGCCGGCGTCGCCAGTCTCGGCGGACGGGCCGCCTTCTTCGGCAAGGTTTCGAACGACGCGCTGGGCGAAATCTACACACACGACATCCAGGCCCAGGGCGTGGCCTTCGATACCGGGCCGCTCGAGGGCGAGCCGCCGACGGCGCGCTCGATGATCTTCGTCACGCCGGACGGCGAGCGTTCGATGAACACCTATCTCGGCGCCTGCGTGGAGCTTGGCCCCGAGGATGTCGAGGCCGACAAGGCCTCCGGCGCCAAGGTGACCTATTTCGAGGGTTATCTGTGGGATCCGCCGCGCGCCAAGGAGGCCATCCGCCAGACGGCGAAGCTGGCGCATGCGGCCGGCCGCGAAGTGTCGATGACGCTGTCGGATTCCTTCTGCGTCGACCGCTACCGCGACGAGTTCCTCGAGTTGATGCGTTCGGGCACCGTCGACATCGTCTTTGCCAACAGCCACGAGATCAAGTCGCTTTACCAGACCGCTTCCTTCGAGGCGGCGCTCGACGCCATCCGCAAGGATTGCAAGATCGCCGCGGTCACCCGCTCGGAAAAAGGCTCGATCATCGTGCGCGGCGAAGAAACGGTCACCATCCAGGCGACAAGGATCAAGGAGCTGGTCGACACGACCGGGGCCGGCGATCTTTATGCCGCCGGCTTCCTTTACGGCTACACGACCGGACGCAGCCTCAAGCAGTGCGGCGACCTCGGCTCGCTGGCCGCCGGCTTGGTGATCCAGCAGATCGGCCCGCGTCCGCGGCAAAACCTGCGGCGCGAGGCCGAACAGGCCGGGCTTCTTTAAAGCTTCTTACCTCTCCCCTTGTGGGAGAGGTCGGATTGCCCCGATTTGTCCTTACAAATCGGATGGCAATCCGGGTGAGGGGTAAGCAGCGCCAAGCTGGAGCCCCTCATCCGTCTCGGCGCTACGCGCCGAGCCACCTTCTCCCACAGGGGGAGAAGGAAGAACGCCGGTTGTCGCGCCCCTGTCACAGAGCGCTCCTACACGCAAAATAAGGCGTTCCGCGACTGACATTTCGGCGCGCCAAAACCAGGGGTGTGAAGATGCAAGCCAGCAACCTGCCGGGCCGCGGCGTCCGTTGCCGCCGCGATTTTTACTTTCCGCTATAGAGTTCAGCAAACCGCCGGCGCCTGGGGAGGAGCGCGGGCCACAAGACAGACGCATGACCAGATTCCAGAACCCGTCTGAAGGGATTTCACAAGAGGCTTTGGCCGGCCTTGTGGCCGAAGTGGTGCAACAGGCCCTGACGCAGCATGGTGTCCTGCTGGATGCCGGGGCGCTGGCGTCAGCCGGCAAGATCGCCGGCCATATGGCTGCCGCCCTTCCCTTCCTGCCGCTGGCACAGCGCCTGGCAATCGGTTCCTTCAAGGGTGAGTGGACCCGCCTTGCCGCCGATTTTTTCCGCGTGATGGCGGACAGGATCGCGAGCGACGATTCGGCCAGCCGCGCTTTTGAGCGCTCGCCGAAACCGGAGACGGCAAGACCGACGGCCCAGCAGATTGCCGAGCGGGCCGCGGATCTCCAGTCGATGCTGATCGAGGATTGGGCCGGCGAGGTCGCCGGCTCGACTTACCTGGAAGAGAAGCTCCGCATCCCGCGCTCGACACTGCATCGCTGGCAGCGGCGCGGCGAGGTCGTTGCGCTGCGCAAGGGCGGCCGCAAACATGTCTTCCCGTTGGCTCAGTTCGTCGACGGCAGGCCGGTTCCGGGCATAAGCGACGTGCTGTCGGCGATCGCCAGTCCGAGGCTTGCCTGGTTTTGGCTGAGCCGGCCTTCGCCCGAGCTTGACGGCCGGGTCCCCATCGAGATGCTGAGGGAAGACATGGTCGAGGACGTGGCCCGTGCCGCCCGAGCCCTGTCCTGAGCTGACCCGGCGAAAACCTTCTCCGAGCGGAACAAATTAGCCGGATAATGATATGCCACAAAACTGTAATAATTGGCACATTTGGCACATTTCCACGATTCCCTGACGTTTCGATTGTATAAATTGTGCAATTTGTCCCATTTTTACAAATATATGACGTGATATTTGGGCAACAAGACCTTTATAAGATTCCAAAAGCCGCCTTTCGGACACAATCTATGTTGTACACGACCGCTGATTAGGCCATGTCCAAAGCGAAGAAGCGGCGCCGGTGCGCGTACTTTTTCAACGATGGGGACGGGGGTGGCACTAGCCGAACGGCATGTCAGGCCTGTCTTGAACCTTTGACTGGAGATTCAAGAAAATGAACATCAAGAGCCTTCTTCTCGGCTCCGCTGCGGCCCTGATCGCAGTTTCGGGCGCCCGCGCCGCCGACGCGGTGACCGTCGCCGAGCCGGAACCGGCCGAATATGTCAAGATCTGCGACGTCTATGGCGCCGGCTACTTCTACATCCCCGGCACCGAAACCTGCCTGCGCGTCGGCGGCTACATCCGCTATGACGCCGGCCTCGGCGATGTCGGTTCCTTCGATGGCGCCAAGGCTATCGATCATCAAGACGGCGATGACAACAAAACGTGGCGGAAAAACGCGCGCTTCAACCTGAAAACCTGGACCGGCCAGGAAACCGAACTCGGCACGTTGAAGACCTACACCGAGACCCGCTTCAACTTCGGCGACGGCGCCGGCGTGACTGGTGGTGGCGCTGCCGCCGACAATCCGGCTGTCAACAAGTCGGTTACACTGAACTTCGCCTGGATCCAGCTCGGTGGCCTCCGCGTCGGTAAGGACGAAACGCCTTACGACCAGTTCATCGGCTATGCCGGCAGTGTCATCCAGGACACGATCATCCCGTACGGTATGAAGGATACCAACGTCGTCAGCTACTATTTCGACGCTGGCAGCGGCTTCTCGGGCGTGATCTCGCTCGAAGAAGGCTCGGACGGGGCGGGCATTTCCGGCACGATCGACAGCTACGTTCCGCATGTTGTCGGCGGCTTGAAGTACAAGGGCGACTGGGGCGCGATCACCGGCGTCGTTGCCTATGACAGCTCCTACGAGGAAGTGGCCGGCAAGGTTCGCTTGGACGTCAACGTCACTAAGGAACTGTCGCTGTTCATCATGGGCGGCTACGGCACCGACGACAACCTTACCGATGATGCTCACAATGCCATCAAGGCACATGGTCGCGGCTTCTACAAGCCGTGGGGCGGCAAATGGGCCGCCTGGGGTGGCGGCACCTACAAGTTCAACGCCAAGACGGCGTTCAACGTCCAGGCTTCGGCTGACGACGACAAGAACTACGCTCTGGCAGCCAACGTCGCCTACACCATCGTTCCGGGCTTCACGATCACGACCGAAGTCGACTGGGATCACTTCGGCCACTTCAACGACGGCACGCCGTTCGGCAACTGGACCAAGGCCGACAAGAAGGACAGCGTCGGCGGCATCGTCCGCTTCCAGCGCTCGTTCTGATCGAAGCCGCGATCTTAAAGGAAAGGCCCGCGGCATCGCCGCGGGCCTTTTTGTTTGATCCCAAGCAGGGCCGTTGACGCGCTGGCTGCTCGTCAATTCCCCGCCGTGTAGGCCGCGATCGCGGCCATGTTGACGATGTCTGAGTCCTTGGCATTCAGCGACACGATCTGGACCGGCTTGTTGAGGCCGACCAGCAGCGGGCCGATGACGGTCGAGCCGCCGAGCTCCTGCAGCATCTTGGTCGAGATCGAGGCCGAGTGAAAGGCCGGCATGATCAGCACGTTGGCCGGGCCGGTTAGCCGGATGAACGGATATTGCGCCATGGCGCGCGGGTTCAGCGCCACGTCGGCCGCCATCTCGCCGTCATACTCGAAATCGACGCGGCGCTTGTCGAGGATGCGCACCGCCTCCTGGACGCGCTCGGAGCGCTCGCCCTGCGGATGGCCGAAAGTAGAGTAGGCAAGCATGGCGAGCCTCGGCTCATAACCCATGCGGCGGGCAAAACCGGCGGCCTCTTCGGCGATATCGGCGATCTGCTCGGCGTTCGGCATGTCGTGCACGGCGGTGTCGGCGACCAGCACCGTCCTGCCGCGTGCGAGCACGATCGACACGCCGATGACGCGGTGGCCAGGCTTGGCGTCGATGATACGGCGCACGTCGTCGAGCGCGGTCGAATAGTTGCGGGTGACGCCGGTGACGATGCCGTCGGCATCGCCGAGCGCCACCATGCAGGCGGCGAAATGGTTGCGGTCGTTGTTGATCAGGCGCTGGCAGTCGCGGAACAGGAAACCCTTCCGCTGCATGCGCTCGTAGAGATAGTCGGTGTAGATGCCGTTGCGGCGCGACAGCCTGGCATTGATGATTTCGAGGCCCGGCTTGTTGAGGTCGATGCCGGCATTGCGGGCATTGTCCTTGATGACATCGTCGCGGCCGAGCAGGATCGCCGTGCCGAGCTTCTGGTTCACATAGGAGACGGCGGCGCGCATCACCTGCTCCTCCTCGCCTTCGGCGAAGACGATGCGCTTGGGCTGGCGGCGCACACGGTCGTAAATGCGCTGCAGCGTGGACGCGATCGGGTCGCGGCGGGCGGACAGTTCCTGAGCATAGCGGTCGAGATCGAGGATCGGCTTGCGGGCGACGCCGGATTCCATCGCAGCCTTCGCCACCGCCAGCGGGATCGCCGAGATCAGGCGCGGATCGAACGGCACCGGGATGATGTAGTTGGGACCGAATTTCGGCCGGTTGCCCTGATAGGCGGCCGCGACGTCGTCCGGCACGTCCTGGCGCGCCAGCTCGGCCAGCGCGCGTGCCGCCGCAATCTTCATCTCGTCATTGATGGTGGTGGCACGCACATCCAGCGCGCCGCGGAAGATATAGGGGAAGCCCAGCACATTGTTGACCTGGTTGGGATAGTCCGAGCGGCCAGTCGCCATGATGGCGTCGGTGCGGATCTCGGCCACTTCCTCCGGCGTGATCTCCGGATCGGGATTGGCCATAGCGAAGATGATCGGGTTCTTCGCCATGGACTGCACCATGGCGGGTGTAAGCGCCCCTTTGGCGGACAGGCCGAGGAAGACGTCGGCGCCGTCCAATGCTTCGGCGAGGCTGCGCGCCTCGGTCTTGACCGCATGCGCCGACTTCCACTGGTTCATGCCTTCGGTGCGGCCCTGATAGACGACGCCCTTGGTGTCGCACAGGATGACGTTTTCCGGCGCAAAGCCCATCGCCTTCATCAATTCGATACAGGCGATGCCGGCGGCGCCCGCGCCATTGCAGACCATCCTGGTGGTCTTCATGTCGCGGCCCGTGACCGCAAGCGCGTTGATCAGCCCGGCGGCCGAAATGATGGCGGTGCCATGCTGGTCGTCATGGAAGACGGGGATGTCCATCAGCTCGCGCAGCCGCTGCTCGATGATGAAGCATTCCGGCGCCTTGATGTCCTCGAGATTGATGCCGCCGAAGGAAGGCCCGAGGAAGCGCACGCAGTTGATGAACTCGTCGGCGTCCTCGGTGTCGACTTCGAGGTCGATCGAATCGACGTCGGCGAAGCGTTTGAACAGCACGGACTTGCCTTCCATCACCGGCTTCGAGGCAAGCGCGCCGAGATTGCCGAGGCCGAGGATGGCTGTGCCGTTGGAGATGACGGCGACCATGTTGCCGCGCGTCGTATAGTCGAAGGCGCGGCTCGGATCCTCGGCGATGGCGCGCACGGGAACGGCGACGCCCGGCGAATAGGCGAGGCTCAGATCGCGTTGCGTCGCCATCGGCTTGGTGGCGACGATCTCCAGCTTGCCGGGCCGTCCCATGGCGTGGAATTCCAACGCCTCCTCGGGGCTGACGGAGGGGCCGCTGCTTTCGGTTTTCCTGGCCATGATGCTTTTGATTTCCTCGCCTTGCACGGCACCGCTTGAAATGGGTGCTTTCTTTTGGAATTTCAGGACTAAGGCTACAGGCGACAGCTGTAAACCGGCAAGCCCGGCAAAGCTCATTCAATGCGGATCCGGTGGCTCCGGCTTGGCGCCGCGACGGCATCTGGCAGCAGGACTGCCGGCTTTCCCCTGCTTTTCGAGCGGCCGGCATTAAACCCGGCTGGCCTATCTGCTAGCGTCCCGGCATGAACATGCACATGCCGACAGATACCGACGCCCAGGAGACGACGACCCCGGCGCCCAGCACGGGCGGCGTCACGCCGATGATGGAGCAATTCATCGAGATCAAGGCGGCAAACCCGGATTCGCTCCTGTTCTACCGCATGGGCGATTTCTACGAGCTGTTCTTCGACGACGCGGAGAAGGCAAGCCAGGCGCTCGGCATCGTCTTGACCAAGCGGGGCAAGCACCAGGGCCACGACATCCCGATGTGCGGCGTGCCGGTGCATGCCGCGGACGACTATCTGCAGAAGCTGATCGCGCAGGGTTTTCGCGTTGCCGTGTGCGAACAGATCGAGGACCCGGCCGAAGCCAAGAAACGCGGCTCCAAATCGGTGGTGCGCCGCGACGTGGTGCGGCTGGTCACGCCAGGCACCATCACCGAGGACAAGCTGCTTGCGCCCTCGGAATCGAGTTTCCTGATGGCGCTCGGTCGCGTGAAAGGTGGCGGCGCCGCGACCAGCCAGGCCGGCTTTGCTCTGGCCTGGATCGACATTTCGACCGGTACGTTCCGGGTCGCCGAGACGAGCGCCGAGCGGCTGCTTGCCGACATTTTCCGCGTCGACCCGCGCGAGCTGATCGTCGCCGAGCCGGTTTTCCACGATCCGGAGCTCAGGCCCATATTCGACGTCCTCGGACGGGTCGCCAACCCGCAGCCGCCTTCGCTGTTCGATTCGGCTTCGGCCACGGGCCGCATCGCGCGCTTCTTCGAGGTCGCGACGCCGGACAGTTTCGGCACGTTTTCGCGCGCCGAGCTGTCGGCGATCTCCGGCACCATCGCCTATGTCGAAAAGACGCAGAAGGCTGAGCGCCCGCCTTTGTCGCGCCCCGAGCGCGAGGAGCAGGGCTCGACGCTGTTCATCGATCCGGCTACGCGCGCCAATCTGGAATTGCTGCGCACGCTGTCCGGCAGCCGTGACGGCTCGCTGTTCAAGGCGATCGACCGCACGGTGACGGGTGGTGGCGCGCGTTTGCTGGCCGACCGGCTGATGGCGCCGCTGACCGATTCCGCGGCGATCGCGGCCCGGCTGGATTCGGTCTCCTTCTTCCGTGCCGAAACGCGGCTCTGCCAGGGTTTGCGGGCGAGCCTGAAAAGCGTTGCCGACATGCCGAGGGCGCTGTCCAGGCTGGCGCTCAACCGCGGCGGACCGCGTGATCTCGGCGCGCTGCGCGCCGGCTTCGAAGCGGCGGGCGCGATCGCCGAATTGTTCGCGGCGGCCGCCCTGCCCGCCGAGCTCGCTGCCGTACTGGCCGCGATCAGAGCCTTGCCGGAGGCGCTTGCCCGCCACCTCAGCGAAGCGCTCGACGACGAGTTGCCGCTGATCAGGCGCGACGGCGGCTTCGTGCGCGGCGGCTATCACGCCGAGCTCGACGAGATGCGGGCGCTGCGCGATGAATCGCGAAAAGTGATAGCCGGGCTGGAGCGCTCGCTGATCGAGGAAACCGGCATCCGCTCGCTGAAAATCCGGCACAACAATGTGCTGGGCTATTACATCGAGGTCACAGCAAACCACCACTCGATCATGACCGGCAGCGATGCCGCCAAGGCGCGCTTCATCCATCGCCAGACCATGGCCAACGCCATGCGCTTCACCACGACGGAGCTGGCGGAGCTGGAATCGAAGATCGCCAATGCCGCTGACAAGGCGCTCGGCATCGAGCTCGCCACTTTCGACCGACTGACCGCTGAGGTTGTGGGCGAAGCCGACAGCATTCGCGCCGGCGCCGAGGCGCTGGCCGTGCTCGATGTGTCGTCGGCTCTTGCCCTGCTTTCCGAAAGCGAGGGCTGGTGCCGGCCCCTGGTGGACTCCAGCCTCGCGTTCGAGATTGCAGGCGGGCGCCACCCGGTGGTCGAACAGGCGCTGCGACGTTCCGGCGAAGGCCCGTTCGTCGCCAATGATTGCGACCTGTCGCCCGAGGGCGGTGCCAAGGCCGGCGCGATCTGGCTGCTCACCGGCCCCAACATGGGTGGTAAATCGACATTCCTGCGGCAGAATGCGCTGATCGCCATCCTTGCCCAGACCGGCTCCTACGTACCGGCGCAAAGCGCCCATATCGGCGTCGTCGACCGGCTGTTCTCGCGCGTCGGCGCCTCGGACGATCTGGCGCGCGGTCGCTCGACCTTCATGGTCGAGATGGTCGAGACGGCGGCGATCCTCAGCCAGGCCGGCGAGCGGGCATTGGTGATCCTCGACGAGATCGGCCGCGGCACCGCGACCTTCGACGGGTTGTCGATCGCCTGGGCGGCGGTGGAATATCTGCATGAGAAGAACCGCTGCCGGGCAATCTTCGCCACACATTTCCATGAGATGACGGCGCTGGCCAGCAAGCTCTCCCGGCTCGCCAACGTCACCATGCGGGTGAAGGAATGGGAAGGCGACGTCGTCTTCCTGCACGAGGTCGGCAAGGGCGCCGCCGACCGCTCCTACGGCGTGCAGGTGGCCCGGCTCGCCGGCCTGCCGGAAGCGGTGGTCGCCCGCGCCAAGCAAGTGCTGCACCAGCTCGAGGAAGGCGAGGTTTCCGGCAAGACCAACCGGCTGGTCGACGACCTGCCGCTGTTTTCGGTGGCGGTGAAGCGGGAAGCGCCGAAGCCCGCCAAAGGCGATGCGGTGGGCGACGCGCTCGGCGCGATCAATCCGGACGAGATGACGCCGCGCGAGGCGCTGGAAGCGCTCTACCGGCTGAAGGGGCTGGCGACGAAGCAATAGCGTGTATCTGCCGTTGACTCATTGTACCAATCGGTACAATGTCGGTTATCGATGATCGAAACCGACAGGAGATTTTCAATGAGCCGTCCGCCATTGCCGCCATTCACGGCCGAGACAGCGGCACAAAAGGCGCGGCTCGCCGAGGACGCCTGGAACAGCCGCGACCCGGAACGGGTTTCGCTCGCCTATACCGAGGATAGCCTCTGGCGGAACCGGGTGGAGTTCGTCTCCGGCCGCGGCGAGATCGTCGGCTTCCTCACGCGCAAATGGGCGCGTGAGCTGGAATACCGCCTGATCAAGGAGGTGTGGACCTGGAACGACAACCGCATCGCGGTGCGCTTTGCCTATGAATGGCATGACGACAGCGGCCAATGGTTTCGCTCCTATGGCAACGAGAACTGGGAATTCGGCGAAGCCGGACTGATGCGCCGCCGCGTGGCGAGCATCAACGACCTGCCGATTGGTGAGAGCGAGCGGAAGTACCACTGGCCGCTCGGCCGCCGGCCGGACGACCATCCCGGCCTTTCCGAACTGGGGCTGTAGGGCATGATCCCGAAAAGTGTGCAGCGGTTTTCGGAAAAGATCATGCTCGAGCAAGAGGACTAGCCCGGTGCGGCGCATCGCGCCAGATCGCGACCAGCTGCTGGGGATCGTTGCGGAAGTTTTCCGCGAGCATGGCTATGAAGGCGCCAGCCTGGCCTTGATCGGCAAGGCGACGGGGCTCGGCAAGGGGAGCCTTTACCACTTCTTTCCCGGCGGCAAGGAAGAGATGGCGAGCGCCGTCATTGCCCATATCGATGACTGGTTCGAGGACAATGTCTTTGCGCCTCTGCGCGACAACGCCGATCCGCGGGCCGGGATCGAGCACATGCTCGAGGCGACGGACAGCTATTTCCGCTCCGGGCGGCGCGTCTGCCTGATCGGCGCCTTCGCGCTGGACGAATCGCGCAACCTGTTCGCTGGCCAGATCCGGGACTATTTCGGCCGCTGGGTCACGCATCTTGCCGAAGCGCTCGCGCGAGGCGGACATGGACCAGCCGAAGCCATGGAACTCGCCGAGGAAACCGTGGCCGCCATCCAGGGTGCGCTTACCCTTGCCCGCGCCGCTGATGACATCGATGTGTTTTCAAGGGCATTGCGGCGATTGCGGAAGCGGCTTGGGCTACCGGCAAAAATCTAAACTCCGATTGCTACAAGGGTTCGAAGCGGAAGCCCGTTTCGGTTCGGGAAATCCAGCCAACGCCCGGTGAATCGAGATGCGCTCCGGCAACGCAATAGGCGTTGTCGGCGGCAAGGGCCAATATCCGCAGCCGGCTCGCCCGCGCCTGCTCCTGGTCGGCGTCGAATTCCCATGCGATCTCAGGGTGATCAAACTGAAGCGACGGCACATGCACGATGTCGCCCCAGACCAGCAATGTTTCGCCCTCGCTCGTGACACGAAAGCAGGTATGGCCGATTTCATGGCCGGGGGTGGCGATTGCCTCGATGTTCGCGCTCAGGCGCTGTCCCGGATCCAAAGGCTGCGCTCGATCATGGAAGCGGCTCAACCTCGCCTCCGACCGGAACATGTCGAGCTCGGATCGAGGCACGAGCAGGCGAGAGAGCTGCGGGAAGCCGTCTCCACCATCGGCAAGAACGAGCCCCTGGATATGGTCGAGATGGGTGTGGGTGAAAGCGACCGTGCGTATCCGCTCGACGGCGATCTTCGCCTCGCTGAGCGCCTGCGGCAGAAGCCCCATCGTCGGGTGCCAGGCGTTCGAGGATCCTGTGTCGATCAGCGTGATTTCGTGACCGTCGTCGATCGCAAAAGCGTTGACGGACAGCCTGAGCGCGCCGTCGACGAGTTGTACCTGCGCAGTGAGATCGCCGTCGAATGTCCTGTCTCCCGGTTGGCGCAATCGTCCGGTCGGCATGTCGACATAGCCGTCGCGCAGCGACGTGACCCTGATGTCTCCGACCTTGTAGGCCGTGTGATGCGGCCCGATTGAGATTCGTTGCAACGCTTGCTCTCTTTCAACCGCATATTCCGAAGTGAGGTTTCGGTTAGATCATCTCCAGGCCGCGCTTGCGTGTCGGCGGCGGGAAGACGCGGTCGAGCTCGGCCAAATCCTCGGGCGTCAGCTCGATGTCGAGCGCCGCGGCGTTCTGGCGGACATGCTCCTGCCGGCCGGCCTTCGGGATGGCGATGACACCTTCCTGCGCCATCGCCCAAGCGAGCGCGATCTGCGCGGCGGTGGCGTTGTGGCGGGAAGCGACCGCCGCAAGCCGGGCATTGCGCGCGAGCGCGCCCTGCTCCACCGGCGAATAGGCCATCAGCGGGATGCCGCGCTGCCGGCACCATGGCTCAAGGTCGAACTCAAGCCCACGGCGCGACAGATTGTAAAGCACCTGATTGGTCTGGACATTGCTGCCGGAGGCCAAGCCGACCAGTTTCTCCATCTCATCGGTGTCGAAATTGCTGACGCCCCAGTGGCGGATCTTGCCTTCGGCCTTCAGCGCCTCGAAAGCCTCCACGGTTTCCGACAGCGGCACGCTGCCCGGCCAATGCAGCAGGTAGAGGTCGATGCGGTCGGTCGCAAGCCGTTTCAGGCTGTTCTCGCAGGCACGTTTCACGCCGGCGCGCGAAGCGTTGGAGGGCAGCACTTTGGAGACCAGGAAGGTTTCGTCGCGGCGTCCGGCGATGGCTTCGGACACCACTTCCTCGGCACGCCCGCTGGCATACATTTCGGCCGTGTCGATGAGCGTGATGCCGAGATCGAGTCCAAGCTTCAGCGCCGCCACCTCATCGGCGCGGCGCCGCCGGTCCTCGCCCATCTTCCAGGTGCCCTGGCCCAGAACCGGGACGGCTTCGCCGGACGGCAGCTTCAAGGTTCTGATTGACGAGGGCATGGCTTTCTCCGCGTGAAGCCGGATCGCAGCACAGCCCCAGTCGGAAATCCAGACCGAAGGGCGAAAATCCAGACCGAGGGCTCCCGGCCATCCGGATTTCCCGGAGTGGCTACTTCACCGGATGCTTGGCGAGCCAGTCCTGCATTTCCTTGATCTCGGCTTCCTGCGCCGTGACGACGTCTTCCGCAAGCTTGCGGATCTCCGGGTCCTTGCCGTTGGCGAGCACAACCTTGGCCATGTCGATGGCGCCCTGATGATGCGGGATCATGCCGCGGACGAAGTCTACATCGGCATTGCCGGTGTATTTGACCATCATGTCCTTGTGCATCCTTTTCATCGCCGCCTCATAGCCGACGGTGGCCGGGCTCTGGGCGCCCATCGCCATCTTGGACATGTCGTGCTTCATCTCCTCCGACGAGGCCGGCACGCTTTCGAGGAAGACGGCAAGCAGCATTCCAGCCGCCATCAGCAGCAGCACGATTTTCTTGGCCAAGGTCATTCAGGATCTCCTTCTGTCGGATAGCGTATCTGGGAGTTTTGCTCAGAGTTTCAATGTCCTCAGCCGCAAAGCATTGGCGATGACCGACACCGACGACAGGCTCATCGCCGCCGCCGCCAGCATCGGCGACAAAAGCATGCCGGTGATCGGGTAGAGCACGCCGGCCGCGACCGGCACGCCGAGCACGTTGTAGAGGAAGGCGAAGAACAGGTTCTGGCGGATGTTGCCGATCGTCGCCTGGGCGAGCGTGCGGGCTCTGACGATGCCGTTGAGGTCGCCTTTGACCAGCGTGATGCCGGCGCTTTCGACGGCGACATCGGCGCCGGTGCCCATGGCGATGCCGACATCGGCGCTGGCCAGCGCCGGCGCGTCGTTGACGCCGTCGCCGGCCATCGCAACGGCGGCGCCTCTGCCGCGCAGTTCTTCCACCAGCGCGCTCTTGCCGTCGGGCAGCAGGCCGGCGCGCACTTCGTCGATGCCGAGCCTGCCGGCGATGGCCCTGGCGGTGCGCTCGTTGTCGCCTGTCGCCATGATGATGCGCAGGCCCTTGTCGTGCAGGGCCTTGATCGCCTCGGCCGTGGTTGCTTTTACGGGATCGGCGACGGCGACGATGCCGGCGAGTCTGCCGTCCACGGCCACGAACATGGCCGTCTTGCCTCCGGCCTGCATCGTCTCCGCATTGGCGGAAACAGGTGCGGTGTCGACGCCAAGGTCGGCCATCATCGCCGCATTGCCGAGCGCCACTTTTTTCCCGGACACCGTGCCGGAGACCCCCTTGCCGATGATTGCCTCAAAGTCTTCAGCATCCGCTAGCTTGACGCCACGCTCAGCCGCGCCCTCGACGATCGCCTCGGCGAGCGGGTGTTCCGAGCCTTTTTCAAGGGCGGCAGCGAGGGCCTGCAATTCATTCCTGTCGATGCCCTCGGCGGCCACGACGTCCGTCAGCTTCGGCCTGCCCTCGGTCAAGGTGCCGGTCTTGTCGACGATCAGCGTGTCGACCGAGGCGAAGCGTTCCAGCGCCGCCGCTTCCTTGATCAGCACGCCGGCATGCGCACCGCGGCCGGTCGCGGTCATGATCGACATCGGCGTGGCGAGACCCAGCGCGCAGGGGCAGGCGATGATCAGCACCGAAACGGCAGAGACGATGGCGAAGATCAGGCTTGGCTCGGGGCCGAAGACCGCCCAGGCGATGAAGGCAATGATCGCCACCAGCACGACTGCCGGGACGAAATAGAAGGACACGCGGTCGGCCAGCCCCTGGATCGGCGCGCGCGACCGCTGCGCCTTGGCGACCATTTCGACGATGCGAGAGAGCGTGGTCTCGGCGCCGACCTTTTCGGCGCGCATGATGAGCGAGCCGTTCTTGTTGAGCGTGCCACCGGTCAGAGGATCGCCTTCCGTCTTCTCGACCGGAAGCGGCTCGCCGGTGATCATGGACTCGTCGATCGCCGAGCGGCCCTCCAGCACGATGCCATCGACCGGTACGGCGTCGCCGGGGCGGATGCGCAAGCGGTCGCCCGACTTGACGCTGTCGAGCGGCACGTCCTTCTCGGAGCCGTCGGCGCCGATCAGCCGCGCCGTCTTCGGCGCAAGGTCCAACAGCGCGCGAATGGCCGAGCCGGTGCGCTCGCGAGCGCGCAGTTCCAGCACCTGGCCGAGGAAGACCAGCGCGACGATGACGGCCGCAGCCTCGAAATAGACCGGCACGGCGCCGTCATGACCGCGGAACTGATGCGGGAAGACATCCGGGAACAGCGTCGCGACGAGGCTGAAGAGATAGGCCGCGCCGACGCCAAGCGATATCAGCGTCCACATATTGGGGCTGCGGTTGAGGATCGATTCCCAACCGCGATGGAAGAACGGAAACGCCGCCCACAGCACCACCGGGCTTGCCAGCGCCAGCTCTGCCCAGGTCTTGGTGCGGCCGTCGATGAAGTTTTCGAAGCTGACGCCCAGCATCGGCGCCATGGCGACGATCAGGAGCGGCACGGAGAGCACCGCGCTGACCCAGAACCGATGCGTGAAATCGACGAGCTCCGGGTTCGGGCCTTCGTTGCCGGTCGGCACGCCCATCGGTTCCAGCGCCATGCCGCAGATCGGGCAGGAACCGGGCTTGTCGCGGATGATCTCGGGATGCATCGGGCAGGTGTACTGCGTGCCCTTCGGCATCGGCTGCGGTTCGGGCCGGCCGGCAAGGTACTTTGCCGGCTCCGCCTCGAACTTACCTTGGCAAGCGGCAGAGCAGAAATAGAAGCCCTGCCCTTCATGGCGCAGAAAGTGCCTGGCGCTTGCCCGGTCGACATTCATGCCGCAAACGGGATCGATTGCCGTCAGATATTTATCCGGCTCGGCCTGGAACTTCGTGCGGCAGCGCTCGCTGCAGAAATGAAACGTCCGGCCGCCATGCTCGGCCGCCGGATCGACCGTCATGCCGCAGACAGGATCGCGAATCACCGCTTCGGCAGCGGGCGCGGCACTCTTTGCGGAACAGCAGGCTGCGCCATGAGCGTGATGATGATTGTGGTCGGAATGGGTCATGAGCAAATGCCTCGGGATTTCTCGCAATTGAACCGGAGGTAGTCCTTCCAGTAACTGGAAGGTCAAGGGCCGGTTTCTATTTTTGGGAATTCTGGTCGCACGGCCTTGCGCCGCATCAATCGCATGGCATTCGAACGCTTCCGCCGCCCCATACACAGCGCGGACAAAACGCGCTATAGACGCCGCCGAATGGCAAAGATCTCCCTGAAACTCGACGAAATCATCGATGGCGACGCCTTGCGCCGCGACTTGAGCGCGCTGACGGCGGCAAGCGCCGGCGACGGCTCAGGACCCGCCGTTCGAACGGCCGTTCTTCAGCTGCTCAAAAGCAGGATGGCGGAAGGGCGAAAGATCGCCGAAGCCATGCTGAAAGAGGATGGCGGCGGCAATGCCTGTGCCGAGCGGCTCTCGCATCTGATGGATGAGCTGATCCGGGCGCTCTATGATTTCGCCGCCACCCATGTCTACCGGGTCAAGAACCGGTCTGCGGCCGAGCGCATGGCAGTCGTGGCTGTCGGCGGTTACGGTCGTGGCACGCTGGCGCCGGGTTCCGACATCGACCTCTTATTCCTGCTGCCCTACAAGCAGACGCCGTGGGGCGAGCAGATCGTCGAATACATGCTCTACATGCTGTGGGACATGGGGCTGAAAGTCGGCCACGCCACCCGCAACATCGACGAATGCCTGAGGCTGTCGCGCAGCGACATCACCATCCGCACCTCGATCCTGGAAGCGCGTTTCCTATGGGGCGAACACAAGCTCTATGACGAGTTGCTCACCCGCTTCGACAATGAAGTGGTGCGCACGACCGGGCCGGAATATGTGCAGGCCAAGCTTGCCGAGCGCGACGAGCGCCATGCCAAGGCGGGCGAAAGCCGCTACCTGGTCGAGCCCAACGTCAAGGACGGCAAGGGCGGCCTGCGCGACCTGCAGACGCTGTTCTGGATTGGCAAATATTTCTATCGCGTGCGCACCGGCGAGGAACTGGTCGAGAAGGGCGTCTTCACCGAGGCCGAATATCGCGAATTCCAGAAGACCGAGGATTTCCTGTGGGCGGTGCGCTGCCACATGCATTTCCTGACCGGCAAGGCGGAAGAGCGGCTGCATTTCGACATCCAGCGCGAGATCGCCGAGCGTCTGGGCTATACGACACATCCCGGCCTGTCGGCGGTCGAGCGCTTCATGAAGCACTATTTTCTCGTCGCCAAGGATGTCGGCGACCTAACCCGCATCTTCTGCGCGGCGCTCGAGGAGGAGCAGGCCAAGCATGTGCCGGGCTTCAACCGCATCTTCCTCACTTTCTCGCGGCGCAAGCGCAAGCTTGCCGGCACCTCCGATTTCATCGTCGACAACCACCGCATCAACATCGCCGACGACAGCGTGTTCGAGCGCGATCCGGTCAACCTGTTGCGGCTGTTCTGGTTCGCCGACAAGCATGGGCTGGAGTTCCATCCCGATGCGCTCAAGCTGCTGACCCGCTCGCTCGGCCTGGTCAACAAGTCGCTCCGGCGCGACGCGGGAGCCAACCGACTGTTCCTCGATATCCTGACCTCGGACCGCTATGCCGAGCTCAACCTCAGGCGCATGAACGAGGCGGGATTGCTCGGCCGGCTGATCCCCGACTTCGGCAAGATCGTCGCCATGATGCAGTTCTCGATGTACCACCACTACACGGTGGACGAGCATTTGATCCGCTGCATCGGCGTGCTGGCCGAGATCGAGCGCGGCGACGGCGCGAAAGTGCATCCGCTGTCGCATTCGCTGATGCCGGGACTGAAGAAGAGCCGCGAGGCGCTCTATGTCGCGGTGCTCTTGCACGATATCGCCAAGGGCCGGCCGGAGGACCATTCGGAAGCCGGCGCGCGGATCGCGCGGCGCATCTGCCCGCATATGGGACTGTCGGCGGCCGACACCGAGACGGTCGCCTGGCTGGTCGAAAACCATCTCGTGATGTCGATGACGGCGCAGACGCGCGACCTCAACGATCGCAAGACAATCGAGGATTTTGCCTCGATCGTGCAGTCGGTCGAGCGGCTGAAGCTGCTTTTGATCCTCACCGTCTGCGACATCAGGGGCGTCGGGCCGGGTGTGTGGAACGGCTGGAAAGGCCAGTTGCTGCGCACGCTCTATTTCGAGACCGAGCTGCTTCTGACCGGCGGCTTCTCGGAAGTGTCGCGGGCCGAGCGCACCGCTGCGGCACGCGAGCGGCTGGCCGAGGCGCTGTCCGCCTGGCCGGCCAAGGAGTGCAAGCGCTATGTCGCGCAGCATTACGAGAATTACCTGCTGACGGTCGACCTGTCCGACCAGCTACGCCATGCCGAATTCGTCCGCGAGGCGGATGCGGCGGGCAAGAAGCTCGCCACCATGGTCAAGACGCATGAGTTCGAAGCGGTGACCGAGATCACCGTGCTGGCGCCGGACCATCCGCGCCTGCTTTCGATCATTGCCGGGGCCTGCGCGGGGGCCGGCGGCAATATCGTCGACGCGCAGATCTTCACCACCTCGGACGGGCGCGCGCTGGACAGCATCCTGATCTCCAGGGAATTCGACCTCGACGAGGACGAGCGCCGCCGCGCCGAGCGGGTCGGCCGGCTGATCGAGGACGTGCTTTCCGGCAGGAGCTGGCTGCCCGAGATGATCGAGAAGCGCACCAAGCCGAAGCGCGGCGCCAGGGCGTTCCGCATCCCGCCGCGCGCCGAGATCCGCAATACGCTGTCGAACCGCTTCTCGGTGATCGAGGTCGAGGGGTTGGACCGGCCGGGCCTGCTGTCCGAGATCACCGGAACGCTGTCCGACCTTTCGCTCGACATCGCCTCGGCGCATATCACGACCTTCGGCGAGAAGGTCATCGACACGTTCTACGTCACCGACCTCACCGGCCAGAAGATCGATAGCCCTACGCGCACCGCCACCATCCACAAGCGGCTGATCGATACGCTGGAAGGCAATTCGTCCGACCGCAACGGCAAGGCCAAGGCGGCGGCCGAGTGACATCCATTTGACGCAATTTCCCTGGCAGTCGTCCCTAGGGCGTGGCGTCAGTTATGGTTTGGAGCTAGATGAGGTTAAAAATGGCTGGATGGAAGGAGCGAGCGCAGCCAAGACTTACGTCTTGGCAAGCGAGGCGACGTTGCAGACGGCCATTTTTCACCTCACCGCCTCCGGCGGCGGGGCGCTTTTGACCGATGAGCGCGTCGGCTATCGTAGCAAGCCGAAAGGCTTGCGTCCTCACCCTCCTTCTCCTCGGTCAAAATCCCTCCCGTCTAGCCCAAACCGTAACTGACGACACGCCCTAGCATGAGCCTAGTCAAGAAATTCGCCACCGTCGCTTCCGGCACGCTGATGAGCCGCGCGCTGGGTTTCGGCCGTGAGATGCTGATGGCGGCGGCGCTGGGCACCGGGCCGGTCGCCGACGCCTTCAACGCCGCCTTCCAGTTCCCCAACACCTTCCGCCGGCTGTTTGCCGAAGGCGCCTTCAACGCCGCTTTCGTGCCGCTGTTCGCCAAGGAGATCGAGCAGCACGGCAACGAGGGCGCCAAGCGCTTTTCGGAGGAAGTGTTCGGCGTGCTGTTCTCCGCGCTTTTGGCGCTGACGATCGCCATGGAACTGGCGATGCCGCTGATCGTGCGCTACCTGGTGGCGCCGGGCTTTGCCGACATTCCGGGCAAGTTCGAGACGACTGTACGGCTTGCCACGATCATGTTCCCGTACCTGATCTGCATGTCGCTCGGCGCCATGATGGCCGGCATGCTGAATTCGCTGCGCCGCTATTTCGCGGCGGCGATCGCGCCCGCCTTCCTCAACATCATCCTGATCGGCGTGCTCGCCTATGCCTGGTATCATGGGCTCGACGCGCATGATGTCGGCTTCGGCCTGTCCTGGGGCGTGCTGGCGGCGGGCATCGTGCAGCTTGCGATCGTCTGGATCGCGGTGCGCAATGCCGGCATCTCGATCGGCTTCCGCCGGCCGAAGATGACGCCGAACGTCAAGCGGCTCTTGATCCTGGCGCTGCCGGCGGCGATCACCGGCGGCATCACGCAGATCAACCAGCTGATCGGCACGGCGATTGCCTCGGCGCAGAACAGCGCCGTGTCGTCGCTCGCCTATGCCGACCGCATCTACCAGCTGCCGCTCGGCGTCGTCGGCGTGGCCGTCGCCATCGTCCTCTTGCCGGAACTGTCGCGGGCGCTGAAATCGGGCAATCTTGTCGAGGCCGCCAATCTGCAGAACCGTTCGGTCGAATTCACCTTGTTCATGACACTGCCGGCGGCGGCGGCGCTTTGGGTGATGTCGGAACCGATCGTGCGGCTGGTCTATGAGCGCGGCGCCTTCGCCGCCAATCATTCGACGCCGACGGTGGCGGCTATCCTGGCGATCTTCGGCCTCGGCCTGCCCGCCTTCGTGCTGATCAAGGCGTTCACGCCCGGCTATTTCGCGCGCGAGGACACCCGTACGCCGATGATCTTCGCAGCCATCTCGGTCGGCGTGAACGTCGCCACCGCATTGACCCTGTTCCCGTCGATGGGCGCGCCGGGCATCGCGGTGGCTTCGGCCGTCGCCGGCTGGGTCAACGCGCTGATGCTGCTCGCCATGCTGATCAAACGCGGCCACTGGGGCCGCGACGTACCGCTTTTGAAGCGTATCCCCAGGCTGGTGCTGTCAGCGGTGGTGATGGCGACGGCGCTCTATTTCGCCGAGCACTATTTCGCCGCAAGAATTGGGCCGGGCTCGCCTCTGGTCGTCAAGGCGACGACGGTGCTCGGCCTCGTCGCTGGCGGCGCGCTGCTCTACTTCATCGCCGCCTTCAGCACCGGCGGAGCCGATTTCGGCATGATCCGCAGGAACGTCAAGCGCGGAACGGGCAAGCCGGCGCCATCGGTCACGGAACAGTCTCCAGATCCGTGAGCCTGAACTCCCTCGCCGTAGAAAGCATCGGAACGGCGTAGTAGCGCGCGCAAGCATAGTGGAAGCAGTCCGCCATGTTCAGGCGGATCGCATTGTTGCGAAACCGCGAAGCGGCTTCAATGGTTAGCGATGTTGCCTCGAGCGCGGGCGGAAGCTCGCGCAAGGCAATTGCCCGTTCTTCAAGAAAGCGGTTCACAATCTCCGCGCTTCTGGCGATCGGTATCGCTAGTTTTTCTGGTCGCGCGAGCGCCATCGCGGCCTCCCAAACGGCTATCGCCGACGTGAACGGTGCCGATGCCTCCACGATGGCCTGCGCGCATCGCCCGGCTTCCACCTCATTGCTCAGGATCGCGACGATGGCTGCGGCGTCGACAAACATCAATCGTCGCCGGAAAGTTCGTCATAGACCGACTGCGGCAACGGTTTGCGCGCTTGTTCGCTAAGCTTGATTCCAAATTCGGCGCGCAGTCGTGCCGCGGTCTCCAGCGGCGTCTCGCGATTGCGCCGCCGCTCCAGGGCTTCACGCATGGCGATCACGATTGCCTCAGTGATGCCGACGCCTTCAGCTTTGGCGAAAGCGCGCGTCAGCCTGTCGGCTTCTTTATTGTTGATGTTGATGGTCATGGCTACATTCTTTCATGTAGCTTGAATGATGTAGTTACTGCGCGGCAATGTCAACGCCCCGCTGAGTCACAATCGGCCCAATGTGCGCCTCTTGATCGGACGCCGTGCTTCGTCCATAAGCCCGCCGTCGAAAGACTTTCGCCTCGCGCGAAACGGCCCTCCACAAGCCATGAGGAACTCATGTCCGCCTTCAAGCCACTCGTCTTTTCGGGCGTCCAGCCGACCGGCAACCTGCATCTCGGCAACTATCTCGGCGCCATCAAGAAATTCGTCGCCCTCCAGGAACAGTCCGACTGCATCTATTGCGTCGTCGACCTGCATTCGCTGACGGCGCAGCTCGTCCACCGGGACCTCGGCGACCAGACGCGCTCGATCACCGCCGCGTTCCTCGCCTCCGGCATCGACCCGAAGAAGCACATCGTCTTCAACCAGTCGCGGGTCATGCAGCATGCCGAGCTCGCCTGGATCTTCAACTGCGTGGCGCGCATCGGCTGGATGTACCGCATGACGCAGTTCAAGGACAAAGCCGGCAAGGACCGCGAGAACGCCTCGCTCGGCCTGCTCGCCTATCCGAGCCTGATGGCCGCCGACATCCTGCTCTACCGCGCGACCCATGTGCCGGTGGGCGAGGACCAGAAGCAGCATCTGGAGTTGACCCGCGATATCGCCCAGAAATTCAACAACGACTTCTCCGAAAAGATTGCGGCGCTCGGCGTCGGCGTCGAGATGAGGATAGGCGAGGAGACCGTGAACGGCTATTTCCCGATCACCGAGCCGGTGATCGGCGGCCCGGCGGCGCGCATCATGAGCCTGCGCGACGGCTCGAAGAAAATGTCAAAGTCCGATCCGTCGGACCTGTCGCGCATCAACCTGACCGACGATGCCGACACCATCTCGAAGAAGATCCGCAAGGCCAAGACTGATCCGGAGGCCCTGCCGGGCGAGTTGGACGGACTTGCAAGCCGGCCTGAGGCGGAAAACCTTGTCGGCATCTATGCCGGGCTCGCCGAGATCTCGAAGGAAGATGTGCTGAAGGAGTATGGCGGCCAGCAGTTTTCCGTGTTCAAGCCGGCGCTTGCCGATCTTGCCGTGGAGAAGCTGGCGCCGATCGCTTCCGAGATGCGCCGCATCGAGGGCGACCGCGCCTATGTCGACGCCGTGCTCAAGGATGGCGGCGACCGCGCCCGCGCGATCGCCGAGGGCACGATGAAGACCGTGCGCGACATTATCGGCTTGCTGCAGGACTGACCCCGCGACCTCGTGGGACCATTGCCGCGCCGGCGGGCGGCTTGCCGCCGGTTCGCGGCGGTGGCAGATTGCGGTCGAAACCATACCGAGCAGATAGACATGGTCTCCAAACGCCTCAGCCGCGAAGCCGGCCATCGCCGCAAGTTCCTGGCGATCATCGACGACACGCCCGAATGCGAGCGCGCCGTCGCCTACGCCTCTAAGCGGGCGCAGCACACCAGCGGCGTGCTGGTGCTGCTCTATGTCATCGAGCCCGACGACTTCCAGCACTGGCTGGGTGTCGAAAAAATCATGCGCGAGGAAGCCACGGCCACCGCGCGCGCGGCGCTCGACGGCTATGCCAACAAGGTCCGCCAGGATGTCGGGATCGAGCCGGAGTTGGTGGTGCGCGAAGGCAAGCCGACCGAAGAGATCCACAAGCTGATCGAGGAAGACCAGGACATAGCCATCCTGGTGCTGGCGGCCGGCGCCGGCAAGGAAGGCCCAGGGCCGCTGGTCGGCGCGGTAGCCGGCAAGGGTGCCGCCTTCCCCATTCCGGTCACGGTGGTGCCGCAGAACCTGTCGGACGAAGAGATCGACAGCCTGGCCTGAGATGTGGTGAAGGGTCGAAAAAACATTCCACCAGCCAGCCGTTCCCAGCGACGCGTTTCGCTTGAATGTCCAGCCGATAGAGCCTATTTAGAATTATTCCAAACTATCGGCCCAGAAGGGCCTGGAGATACCCCATGTTCATCCAGACCGAATCGACGCCGAACCCGGCGACGTTGAAGTTTCTTCCCGGCAAGGAAGTGCTGCGCGAAGGCACAGCCGATTTCCGCAACGCCGAAGCCGCGGCGGAGGCCTCGCCGTTGGCCGGCCGGCTGTTCGAGATTGCGGGCGTCACCGGGGTCTTCTTCGGCTATGACTTCATCACCGTGACCAAGGACGGCCCCGACTGGCAGCACCTGAAGCCCGCCATCCTCGGCGCCATCATGGAACACTTCATGTCCGGCGCTCCGGTCATGGCCTCGACCGCCCCGGCGAGCCAAGCTGGCGACACCGGCGAGTTCTACGACAAGGCCGACGAAGAACTGGTGCTGACCATCAAGGAACTGCTCGACACAAGGGTGCGCCCGGCGGTTGCCCAGGATGGCGGCGACATCACCTTCCGCGGCTTCGAGAACGGCACTGTGTTCCTGCACATGAAGGGCGCCTGCGCCGGTTGCCCGTCGTCGACGGCGACGCTGAAGCACGGCATCCAGAACCTGCTTCGCCATTTCGTTCCGGAAGTCCAGCAGGTCGAACAGGTCGCCTGAGACTTTCTCGGCTGGTCGTCACAGGATAGGCCAAGCCCTCATCGCAAAAACAAAAAACCGGGCCCCAACAGCCCGGTTTTCTGTTTTTGGACGTCTTGTTGTTGCCTAGACGGTCCGCTTGCGAAAGCTTTTGGCCTCGGCCTTCGTGATCACAGCACGATGACCTTGGCGCCGACCGACGTGCGGTCGTAGAGATCGATAATGTCCTGGTTCATCAACCGGATGCAGCCCGACGACATCGCCTTGCCGATCGAGAACCATTCCGGACTGCCATGCAGGCGGTAGCCCATGTCACCGCCCTTGTTGAAAAGATACATGGCGCGCGCGCCGAGCGGGTTCATCAGGCCCGGCTCCATGCCGCCGGCGAACTTGGCGAGCTCGGGCTGGCGCCTGATCATCTGCGAAGGCGGCGTCCAGGTCGGCCATTCGCGCTTCAGCGCGATATGAGCGGTGCCGTGCCACTCGAAACCCTCGCGGCCGACGCCGATGCCGTAGCGCATCGCCATGCCGTCGCCCTCGATGAAGTAAAGGAACTTGTTCTGGGTATCGACGATGATGGTGCCTGGCTTCTCCGAAGAGTCATACCGCACTTCCTGGCGGTGGTACTTGGCGGGAACCTTCTCGATCGGGATGCGCGGCAGCTGATAGCCGGCATCGCTCATCGCGCCATAGTTGTTGGTGAACAACTGTCCGCCGATGGTGCTGCACCCGCTGATCGCGGTCGACAGCGCAAGAGCGGCGAGGATTGCAAATGACTTCAAACGCATGAATTGGTCCGACGCCCTGTCTCGATGCAGCGGCACGAGTCGGCCGCTTTCTTGACATCATTCATGCTGGCATTTCTTTTGCTTGCCAAGCACGCACTGCCTATATGCAAGACCTTACGTGCCGGTAAGTGCCGAACTGCGGCATTTCCGCAACAGGCCTCACAGGATTGTGAAACAAAATCAATGAGGCGGCTTAACGAGCCGTTTGTAACTCGAGGAGAACGCCATGAATGTCGGAGATGCCGCCGAGCGTTCCGGCCTGCCGGCCAAGACCATCCGCTATTACGAGGAGATCGGCCTGATCCGTCCGGCGCGGGCCGACAACGGCTATCGCGATTACTCCGGCGACGACATTCATCGGCTGGCCTTCCTGCGGCGCGCGCGCAACCTCGGCTTCTCAATCGACGATTGCAGGCAGCTGATGGCGCTCTATCAGGATCGCGGCCGCGCCAGCCACGACGTGCGCGAGATCGCCGCCGCCCATGTCAGGGCGATCGAGGAGAAGGTGCGCGAATTGCAGTCGATGCGCTCGACGCTGCAGGCGCTGATCCAGGCCTGCCACGGCGACCACCGGCCGGACTGCCCGATCCTGGATGATATGGCTGGAGCTGCCTGAGGCAGGATGGCCTATCAGCGCTTCCAGAAATCGCGGTGCGGGGCGAGCATCTCGTCGGCGATTTCGGGGAAAGGGCCAAAGACCTCGATCTTTTTCTGGCCGGAGGCGAATACGGTGCGCGAGGCAAGGTTCATCGTCGGATTCTCCGCGTGATCGCCGGTAAGCGCTAGAAGCGCTGTCTCCTCGAAGCCGTAGACCAGCCGCCCGATGTTCGCCCAATATATCGTGCCGGCGCACATCGCGCAGGGCTCGCCGGTCGAGACCAGCGTGCATTGCCACAGGAACTCAGGCTCGTAGGCCGCCGCGGCGCGGCGGGCCAACTCGGTTTCGGCATGGCGCACCGTGTCGAGATTGCCCTGCCGCATCAGCACGCGATCGTCCGGCCCGACCAGCACGCAACCGAACGGATGATGCCCATGCGCCGCCGCCTCGCGCGCGACGGCGTCGGCAGATCGCAGGTGGGCGAGCATTTGATCGCGTGTCATGGGAAAAATCCTGTCACGCCGAGATTGCTGACAAGGGGCCCGATTGGCAAGAGCCGACCGTTGCTCGAACATCCACCTTCTTCAAATATATAATCGCCCCCACTAGCCGGGTTCAAACCGTGAACAAAATCTGGCATGGTGGCTGCCATGCCACTTGTTTCCCCGATTCCCCTCAACCCTTTGATCGACGGCCGCCAGTCCGAGCGCGCCATGCTGGTGCGGCGCGGCGTGCAGCGGCTTCTCACCGAAATGGGCGCGCATGTGCTGCCGGAGTTGTCCCTGGCCACCGGCCGCCGCGCCGATCTCGTGGCGCTGACCAGGCAGGGCGATATCTGGATCATCGAGATCAAATCCTCGATCGAGGATTTCCGGGTCGACCGCAAATGGCCGGACTACCGGCTGCATTCCGACCGGTTCTTCTTCGCCACCCATCCCGGCGTTCCACAAGACATCTTTCCGGAGGAATGCGGTTTCATCCTCTCCGACGGCTATGGCGCGGAGGTCCTGCGCGATGCGCCCGAGCACCGCATGGCGGCTGCGACGCGTAAGGCGCTGATGCTGCGGATCGCCCGCGCGGGCGCCGCGCGGCTCTTGGCGGCAGAGCTTGCCGGCGTCGCGGTGCCGGCGCTGGATGGCGAGAGCGAGTAGTACGCGAGCGTGAGCGCCAACGTCTTGCTGGTGACGCCTGGCATCAGGCCGGGCCTCAAGCCACCCCCTGCCCAAGGCCAGCGAGACTTTTCGTTCCGCACCGATGATTTCCGCCGATCCTGATTGTCTTCACCAACAGGCGCATCCGGATAGCCGGCCGCCTGGAAAAGAGGTGATCAAATGAAATCGTTGCAAAATCAGAATGTCGTCGTCGTCGGAGGCAGCCGTGGTGTCGGCCGCTCGATCGTGGAAGCAGCGCTTGGCGAGGGGGCGACGGTGCTTGCGGTTGCCCGTGGCGCCGCCGACCTGAAGCAACTCGCCTGGGAACGGCCGGGTCTGAGGACCCTCAGCACCGACGCGACGGCGGAGACGGCGCCGCAAGCGGTTTTCGACGCGCTGGCGCCCGACGTGCTGGTGCTCTGTGCCGGGGCGCTCGCCCCTTCGGCGCCGATACAGGAGCAGAGCTGGGAGGTCTTCTCGGCGAACTGGGAAATGGACGTCAAGGCATCGTTCCTGTTCTGCCGGGAAGCCCTTAAAGGCCGGCTCAAGCCCGGAGCCCGTGTGTTGCTGATCGCCAGCGGCGCCGCCATCAGTGGCGGACCGCCGAATTCCGGCGGCTATGCCGGCGCCAAGCGCATGCAGATTTTTTTAGCCGGCCATTGCCAGAAGGAATCGGAGCGGCTCGGCCTTGGCCTGCGCTTCATGGCGCTTTCGCCGGCCCGCATCATGCCGGGCACCGGGGTCGGCGATCGCGGCATCGACGGCATTGCGGCCTATATGGGCATCCGCCCGACCGAATTCCTGGCCAGCATGAGCGACATGCAGACGCCTGCCGATGTCGGACAAGCGGTGGTCCAGCTCGCGACGGGCAAGCCGCAGGGCAGCTCCTTCATCGTGAGCGGCAGCGGCCTTGCGGCGGCGGCGTGAGGCGCGCAGGATGGCAACCGAATTCAGCTCTCCGGGCTCCACATGACTAATGCTTCCGGCCCTATCGAGCCTTTGGGCCGGCCAGGCCAGCCGGTCCTCGACCGGCTGGCGTTCGAACGCCTGACCGTCGCCCACCGCCGCGCGCTGAAACTCCATTGCTACCGGATGATGGGCTCGCTCAACGAGGCGGACGATCTCGTCCAGGAGACGTTCCTCAAAGCCTGGCGCGCACGGTCGCAATTCGACGGACGCGGCTCGGCGGGCGGCTGGCTCTACTCGATCGCCACCAACAGCTGCCTCAATGCCATCAAGGCACGGTCGTCGGCGCGGCGCATTCTCGAGCAACCCGAGCGGCCACCCTCCGAAGGCAGGGCGACCGGCGGGCCGGCCACCGAATTCACCTGGCTGGAGCCATATCCGGACGCGGAACTGCCCGACATTGCCGATGACAGGCCTGGGCCGGAAGCGCGCTACGAAGCCCGCGAGGCCGTGCGGCTCGCCTTTATCGCGGCGATCCAGCTGTTGCCGCCGAGGCAGCGCGCGGCCCTGCTGCTTTGCGATGTGCTCGGGTGGTCCGCCATCGAGACCGCGCAATTGCTGGGCGGATCGACCGCTTCGATCAACAGCGCCCTGCAGCGGGCCCGCGCGACGCTGGGCGAGCGCTACCCCCAAGGGCGCCCGCCGCAGCAATCACGGCCCAGTGCGGACGAAGGCCTGCTGCTTGAGCGCTATATGCGGGCCTGGCAGGCCGGCAATCTGGATGGGCTCGTCGACCTGCTGCGCGAGGACGCCATCTATCACATGCCGCCATGGCGGGAATGGTACCACGGGCGCCCGGCAATCGGCGCTTTCCTGGGAAGCGTCTGGGGCAATTTTGCCGGCTATCGCGCGGTCGCCGTCGGCGCCAACGGCCAGCCGGCCGTGGGCGTTTACGCGCTTGGCCGCCAGGACTTCGCGTGGCGACCGCATTCGGTGCATGTCATCGAACCCGCCGACGGCAAGATCGCCTCGCTGACGATCTATGTCCCGCCGCTCGGCCCCACTCTGTTTGCGGCCTTTGGCCTGCCGCCGGAGCCTGGCCCGACTTGACCGAGAGGTTTAGCCCAGATCTTCTTCCACCCCGCCTGCCGCCGGCGCCATGAGCAGCACGGCAGCGCCCAGGAGCGCGGCAATCAGCGAGCCCGCAAGGATGCCGACCTTCACCGCGTCCTGGAGCGCCGGGTCGCTGGCGAAGGCGAGCAGGCCGATGAACAGGCTCATGGTGAAGCCGATGCCGCAAAGCAGCGAAATGCCCAGAATATGCAGCCAGCCGGCATTGACCGGCAGGTCGGCGAGGCCGAACCGGATGGCTAAAGCCGAGGAGCCGAAAACGCCGACCAGCTTGCCGACGACAAGGCCGGCGGCAACGCCGAGCGTCAGCGGCTCGACAAGTGCTGCAAAGCTCACGCCGCCGAGCGAGACGCCGGCATTGGCGAAGCCGAAGATCGGGATGACGATGAAGGGCACCAGCTTGTGCAGGCCGTGCTCGAGGCGATGCAGCGGCGAATGCTCGAGATCGTGGCTGATGCCGGGAGAGCGTTCGAGCGGGATGGTGAGCGCCAGCGCCACGCCGGCCAGCGTGGCGTGCACGCCCGACTTCAGCACCAGCACCCACAGCAGCGCGCCAAGCAGCAGATACGGCCAGAGCTTCATCGCCCGCATGCGGTTGAGCACGATGAGCAAGGCGATGACGACGAAGGCGGCCGCCAGATAGGCGAGCGACAGGCCGCTGGTGTAGAACAGCGCGATGATGATGACGGCGCCGAGATCGTCGATGATGGCCAGAGCGGTGAGGAAGACCTTCAGCGAGGCCGGCACGCGGCTGCCGAGCAGCGACAGGACGCCGAGCGCGAAGGCGATGTCGGTGGCAGTCGGGATCGCCCAGCCGGAAAGCGCGGCCGGATTGTCGCGGTTGATGGCGACATAGACCAGCGCCGGCACCACCATGCCGCCAGCGGCGGCGATGCCCGGCAGCACCCGGCGCGGCCAGGTCGAGAGCTGGCCGTCCAGCATCTCGCGCTTGATCTCCAGCCCGACCAGCAGGAAGAACACCGCCATCAGCCCGTCATTGATCCAGTGCGAGACGCTGAGCGGCCCGAGATAGGCGTGAAGGACGGCGAAATAGGTTGCGGCCAACGGCGAGTTGGCGACGATGAGCGCAAGGGCGGCGGCCACCATCAGGATGATGCCGCCGGCCGCCTCGCCGTCGAGGAATTCGCGCAGGATCGATTTTTGTCGCTGGTCCAAATCCTGCATTTCGCCTCCTCGCATCCCTTCCGGCGGCGCGATGATGCTCAAACATCAACGGCCGGGCAAGCATCAAAGGGCAATCGTCGCCGCCCTATCTCCCATTTCCGAATGCCGGCGCCGCCGACGCCGGCGGTTTGGGTCTTCGCCACCAACCGAAACCGACGTTGGCCGAAGCGCTTTATCCGGTAGGTCCGGCAATCCTCACCGAGGCGCGCGCTTAGCGAGAATACGCTGCAGGGTTCTGCGATGCATGTTGAGGCGGCGCGCCGTCTCGGAAACGTTGCGGTCGCACATTTCGTAGACGCGCTGGATGTGCTCCCAGCGCACGCGGTCGGCCGACATCGGGTTTTCCGGGGGTGCCGCGCGCTCGCCCGAGGTGCGGGTGAGCGCGGCAAAGACGTCGTCGGCATCGGCGGGCTTGGAGAGGTAATCGACGGCGCCTAGCTTCACCGCCGTCACCGCGGTGGCGATGTTGCCGTAGCCGGTCAGGATGATGGCGCGGGCGTCGTCGCGCTTTTCGCGGATGACTGCCACGACATCGAGGCCGTTACCGTCGCCGAGCCGCATGTCGACCACCGCATAGGCCGGCGGATGGGCGCGCGCCTTGGCGACCGCCTCTTCCACGCTCTCCGCCGTCTCGACCACGAAGCCTCTTGTTTCCATCGCCCGGGCAAGCCGGGTGAGGAATGGCTTGTCGTCCTCGACGATGAGCAGCGAGGTGTCCTCGCCCTCGACCATTGCACCAGTCGTTTCGTCTCCGCTCATCTTATCGGCATCCCCAAGAGCACTTCGCATCAAAACGGATTCTAGCGAATGCGCCTTAAGTCCTCGTTTCCGGGCATGTCATTTTCCCAAACACCGCCTGCACAGTTTTGGGCGATATGCCTCACTTTTACGCAGATACAGTTCCGCAACAGCAATGTCCAATTTTTAGAGCCGGCAACAGAGCTGCCATGCGGCGAATGCAAGGCTTCGTTCACCGTTTCGCAATTCCGGACGGAAGGCTACGGCGAAGTCGCCGAGCCAAAACGCTGCGCACTTTCCCCGGAATTGCTATCCTTGGTTTGCCGCAATTCCGGACGGAAAACCGCTGCGCACTTTTCCTGGAATTGCTCTAGGCATTGTCGAACATGGTGGCCGAAGCCTGGTCCTGGTTGAGGAAGACGCCGCGCGGCCAGACGATCTGCACCACCGCGCCTTCGCCGAGCCCGCTCGAATTGCGGAAATCGATGGTGGCGCCCGACCGTTCCAGCAAGGTCTTGGCGATGAACAGCCCGAGCCCCAGGCCGCCGCCGGCCTCGGTGCCCTGACGCGTCGACATATAAGGCTCGCCGATGCGGTCGATGATCTCGGCCGGGAAACCTGGCCCGTCATCGGTGATCGAGAAGATGACCTCGTCGTTGTCCCAGCTCCAACTGACGGTAACCGACTTGCGGGCGAAATCGACCGCATTCTCGACCAGGTTGCCGAGCCCGTAGATGACGCCGGGGCTGCGCTGGCCGACCGGCTCCGGGCCGATGCGCTCGCCAGGCCGCAACCGGATCGAGATGCCGAAATCGCGATGCGGCGCCGTCACTTCCTCGACCAGCGAGGTAAGCGGCATGCGCGACATATGCGCTTCGCCTTCCGACGAAAGGCTGGTCAGCCGCTTCAGGATTTCGCGGCAGCGTTCGCTCTGCGAGCGCAGCAACTTCACGTCCTCACCGTATTTTGGATCCTTGCCGAGCGCCTTTTCCATCTCCTTGGCGACGACGGTGATGGTGGCCAAAGGCGTGCCGAGCTCATGCGCGGCGGCGGCGGCCAACCCGTCCAGCGCCGACAAATGCTGCTCGCGCTGCAGCACCAGTTCGGTGGCGGCAAGCGCGTTGGCGAGCAGGCGCGCCTCCGCCGCGACGCGGAAGGCATAGATGGCGGTGAAGGCGATCGAGGCGAATACCGCCATCCACATGCCGGCGACATAGATGAACGGCATCGGCAGCGGCGACCCTTCATACCAGGGCAGCGGCAGGTGGAAGAACACCAGAAGCGTGGCGGCCACCATGACCAGCGCGCCCAGCACGGCAGTCAAGCGCAGCGGCAGCGACGTGGCGGAGATGACGACCGGCACGGAAAGCAGCACGGAAAACGGATTGGTCAGGCCGCCGGTCATGTAGAGCAGGCCGGTGAGCTGGATGCCGTCGAAGGTCAGGATGGCGAAGGCCGAAAGCGGCGTCAGGCGGTGCGCCGCCGGATAGCGGAAGGTGAGCCACAGATTCATCCAGGCCGAGCAGGCGATCAGCGCAAAGCACATCGGCACCGGCAGCGGGAATTTCAGCCCGTAGGCGACGACAAGCACGGTCAGGCTCTGGCCGACGATGGCCAGCCAGCGCAGGCGGATCAGCGTGTTGAGCCGCAACCGCTGGCTTTGCTGGGAATCGGGCGCGCGCAGGATGTTGATCATCGACTTACGATTATAGCCGCGGGAGAGTAAGCGCTAGTAGCCCTGTAAGGGCGACTTAACCGGGTTGGCAGCCGGTGTTTCATCGTTCGTTTCGGTTCACCATCATGAACATTCGCGATTGGCCGAGGCGCCTCGCGACTTCGTCATCCACGGGCGGAGCGACGCGAAGCGGAGCGCAGACCCGAGGATCCATTCCGTTACCTTGACCGTAGAATGCAGCGGAACAGAATTCTGAACCACCGCAAAGCGTCGACGTCGCGGCATGGATCCTCCGCCCGTGGATGACGAAGTGAGTTCGCGCCGATCGCCAATGTATGCGGTCCGCCAACGCAAGCGGCCTGTCAAAGCTCCCGCCCAAGGTCAGGTCCCGCGTGGCTTGGCACGGCTGGTGGCAACCGCCAGCAGCGGATTTTCCGGCCAGACATGCCTGGGGTAGCGACCGCGCATGTCGGTGCGCACATCGACCCAGGAGCCGCGCCAGAAGCCCGGGAGATCGCGCGTCGTCTGGATCGGCCGATGCGCCGGCGACAGCAATTCGAGCGTCAACGGCACGGTGCCGCTGGCGATCGCCGGATGTCGGTCAAGGCCGAACAGCTCCTGCACGCGGATCGCCAGCACCGGCCATTCGCCATCATAGCGGATCGGCACGTGGCTGCCGGACGGCGCGTCGAAATGGGTCGGCGCCAGCGCGTCGACCTTGCGCTGCAGGTCGTGCGGGACCAACGACATGAGTGCGGCCGACAGTGTCGCCGGCTTGATGGCCGCGAAGGAGGCATCGCCGGCGAGAAACGGCAAGAGCCAATCGTCGAGGCGATCCAGAAGGGCGGCATCGGAAACGTCCGGCCAGGGCGCGCCAAGGCCGCGATGCAGCCAGCCGAGCCGCTGGCGCAGCCCCTCCGCCTCCTTGCCCCAGTCGAGCAGCGACAGGCCGTGCCCGCGCAAGGCGTCTGTCACGGCGCGGTCGGCGTCCGCGCCTGACGGCGCCGGCAGCATGCGCTCTGACAGCGTGATCGCGCCGAGCCGCGCGGTTTCGCGCATGCGCACGGCGCGGCGCTCTCGGTCGAAGGTCGTCTCGCGCTTCGTCTCGATGCGATCGGCAAGGGCGGCGCGGATATCTGCTTCGTCGACCGGCGCGGCAGCGGTAATGCGGGCGTTTTGCGCCTTGCCCTGCAGGTCGGCGACGACCAGCCAGGTTTCATTGGCCAGCGGGTCGGCGGCATCGACCATGGCGCCCGAACCATTGGCGAGGACGAAGCGGCCACGCTCCCCACGCGCTCTTGCCACGCGATCCGGCCAGGCATGGATGAGGAGCGAGCCGGCGCTGGCCGGTGTGCCGTTTGTTTCTCCGCCAGCCTGCCTGGCCAAGCGCTCCGCCAATTGCCGGGCGGCATTGGCGCGCGGCGATCTTTCACTGCCGAAGCGCATCAGCCGGCGTTCGAGGTCGGCGCTGTCGCCGCCGAGCCCGCGCTCGGTCAACAGAACGGCGAGCGTAGCCGCTTGACGTGCCTGGCCGGTCTTCGCCGCTTCGGCCACCATATGCGCCAGCCGCACCGGCAGCGCCAATTTGCGCATCGCAGCGCCCGCCTCGGTCAGCCGGCCAGCATCGTCTATGGCGTGAAGGGCCTTGAGCAGGACCCTCGCCTCGTTGAGAGCGGGCGCCGGCGGCGCATCGAGGAACGAGAGGCCCGACGGATCGGCAACACCGAAAGCGGCGCAGTCGAGCAGCAGGCCCGACAGATCGGCCTCCAGGATCTCCGGCGGCGTGAAGGCGGGAAGCGACGCGGTCTGCTCCGCCCGCCACAGGCGCACCGCCACGCCGGGCTGGGTACGACCGGCGCGGCCGGCGCGCTGGTCGGCCGAGGCCTTGCTGACACGCACCGTCTCAAGCCTGGTCAGGCCGCTTGCCGGCTCGTAGCGCGGCAGGCGTGACAGGCCGGAATCGATGACGACGCGCACGCCGTCGATGGTGATCGAGGTCTCGGCGATCGAGCTTGCCAGCACCACCTTGCGGCGGCCGGCCGGCGCCGGCTTGATCGCCGCGTCCTGTGCCCTATTGTCGAGCTGGCCGTAGAGCGGAACGATGTCGGTGTCGGCGGCGACATTGCCTTGAAGCCGCTCGGCGGTGCGCTCGATCTCGCGCTGTCCGGGCAGGAAGGCGAGCACGCTGCCCTGCTCGCCGGCCAAAGCCGCGCGCACGGCCCTGGCCATGGCGTCCTCGATCGCCACGCCGGCCGGCCGTTCGTCATAGCGGATCTCGACCGGGAAGGCGCGGCCCTCGCTTTCGATCACCGGCGCCTGCGCCAGAAGCCTTGCGACACGGGCGCCGTCGAGCGTCGCCGACATGACCAGCAGACGCAGGTCCGGCCTCAGCGCGCCCTGCACGTCGAGCGCCAGCGCCAGGCCGAAATCGCCGTCGAGCGAACGCTCGTGGAACTCGTCGAAGATCACCGCGGAGACGCCGGGCAGTTCCGGGTCGTCGAGGATCATGCGGGAGAGCACGCCTTCGGTGACCACCAGGACCTTCGTCCTGGCCGACGTGCGGTTCTCCATGCGCATGGCGTAGCCGACCGTGCCGCCGGGCTCCTCGCCCAGCAATTCGGCCATGCGGCGGGCGGCGGCACGAGCGGCGAGCCGGCGCGGTTCGAGCAGGACGATCCTGCCTTCGCCGAGCCAGGGCGCATCGAGCAGCGCCAGCGGCACCAGCGTCGTCTTGCCGGCGCCGGGCGGCGCCACCAGCACAGCGCTGCTGCGCTGGCCAAGTGCCGCGGCAAGCGCCGGCAGCACGGCCGTGACCGGAAGTTCAGGCAAGGGTTTCGTCGTCATCGCGCCCGCATATCAGCGGTTGCGGCCGACGCGCAACTTGCGAGACCGGTGCGCGTCAAAGCCTGGTGCGTGAAAACGGGTTCCAGCGCACGGTGCCGAGCCTTACCTCTTCGCGCACCATCGTCAGAAGGCCGGACGCACCAACCACCGCCAGACCGGCCAACGAGAGCCAGTCGGGATATTCATGGAAGAACAGCGCGCCGAGGATAACCGCCCAGACAATTTGCGAGTAATGCGTCGGCGCGATGCGGTTTGCGGGCGCGTATTTGACCGCAAGCAGTTGCAGAAGCTGCCCCCTGGCGGTGAAAATACCGGCCAGCATCAGCCAGACCAGCTGCCCGAGATTGGGGAGAGACAACGACGTCGCGGCCGCGCCGACGCCGTTGAAGACCAGGCCGTAGCCGACCAGCGCGCCAAGGATCGTCGTGCGCTTTTCCTGCTGGGCGAGCGAGCGCATCAGGATGACGCTGGTGGCGGCGAGGAAGGCATTGGCAAAGGCGGCGAGATGGCCGAGATGCAATTCGCGAAAGCCCGGCCGCACCACCAGCATGACGCCGACAAAGCCGGCGACCACGGCCAGCCACCGCCAGGGACCGACCCTTTCCTTCAGGACGACCGTCGACAGGATGGTGACCAGCAATGGCGCCAGAAAGATCAGCGCGTAAACTTCCGCCAGCGGAATGGTGGTGAAGGCAAAGACGCTGAGCACGCCCGACGCGATACCCGCCAAGGCGCGCGCCTGCACCGCCCACGGCCTTTTGGTGCGCCAGAAGTCGCGCCAGCGTTCGCCCTGGGGCTTGGTGAAGAAGAGAAAGCAGCCGGCAAACAAGGTCGAGAAGAAGCCGATCTCGAAGACGGTGAACTGACCGCCCAGGCTCTTGATGACCCCGTCGCTGAACGAATAGCTTGCATAGGCGATCAGGGCGAGCAGGATTCCGTTCGGCACGATGCAATTTCCGGGAGAGACGACGTGAAGATACTGGCGCTGGGGGCACATCCCGACGACATCGAGATATTCATGTTCGGTACGCTGGCTGCCTATGCCGCGCAAGGCGCAGAACTGACTTTTGCGATAGCCACCGATGGTGCCAAGGGGGGGCAAGGGCGACCCGGCAGCGGGCGCCGCCATCCGGCCGGTGACGGCAAGCCCGAGCCCGCCAGCTGACAGAAGCAGGACGTAGCGTCCGCCGGCATTTCCCGAGCGATTTCAATCACCCGTTTCGCCATGCTGCGGCGCAGCAACGAATTCGCTTGCGTTGTTTAGTAAAAAGAGCATCACTAAACAAATTACTAAACATCGGCAGCGCATTGCGCACCCATGTTCAGGCCCTCGGAGGAGCGAGGGTTGAGGGCTCTTGAAACCGTCATCCGGACGCGTTTCGCAAATGGGAGGTAAGGCATGAAATCGACCTTGAAACTGGCGTTGGGACTGGCCTCGGCGATCTTTGCGTCGACAGCCGTCGCGAACGTCGCGCATGCGGAAGACCTGACGCTTTGCTGGGCCGCCTGGGATCCGGCCAACGCGCTCGTGGAACTGTCCAAGGACTTCACCAAGGAATCCGGCATCGGCATGAAATTCGAGTTCGTGCCGTGGACCAATTACGCCGACCGCTTCCTCAACGAGCTCAACTCGCACGGCAAGCTCTGCGACCTGATCATCGGCGACAGCCAGTGGATCGGCGGCGCCGCCGAGAACGGCCACTACGTCAAGCTGAACGACTTCTTCGACAAGGAGCATATCAGCATGGACGACTTCGTGCCGGCAACCGTCGTCGGCTATTCGGAATGGCCGAAGAACACGCCCAACTACTGGGCGCTGCCGGCGATGGCCGACGCGGTCGGCTGGACCTATCGCAAGGACTGGTTCTCCAAGCCCGAACTGCAGAAGGAGTTCAAGGGGAAGTACGGCCGCGATCTCGCTCCGCCGAAGACCTATGACGAGCTGAAGCAGATCGCCCAGTTCTTCCAGGGCCGCGACATCGACGGCAAGAAGGTCTACGGCGCCTACATCTTCACGGAGCGGGGCTCCGAAGGCATCACCATGGGCGTGACGAACGTCCTTTACGACTATGGCTTCCAATATGAGGACCCCAAGAAGCCATACGCCATGAAAGGATTCGTCAATTCGGCGGACGCGGCGAAGGGTCTCGAATTCTACAAGGACCTGTACAAATGCTGCACCGCGCCGGGCATGACCGACGCCTACATGTCGGAGGGACTTGACGCCTTCAAGTCAGGCCAGGTGGCGATGCAAATGAACTGGTTCGCGTTCTTCCCGGGCCTTTACAAGGACCCCAATGTCGGCGGTGACAAGATCGGGTTCTTCCCCAATCCTGCCGGACCGCAGGCTCACTTCACGCAACTCGGCGGCCAGGGCATCTCGGTGGTCTCTTATTCGGACCATAAGGACTCAGCCCTGAAATACATCAAGTGGTTCGCACAGCCTGCCGTGCAGCAGAAGTGGTGGGAGATCGGCGGCTACTCCGCGCTTAAAGCGGTCGTCGAGGCTCCAACCTTCCCGAAGAGCGCGCCCTTCGCCCCGGACTTCCTGCAATCGATGCAGATCGTGAAGGATTTCTGGGCCGAGCCAAGCTACGCCACGCTGCTGCAGGCCATGCAGAAGCGCGTCCATGACTATGTCGTGGCCGACCAGGGCACCGCGCAGGAAGCGCTCGACAATCTGGTCAAGGACTGGACGCGGACCTTCCAGGACGACGGCAAGATGTAAGGCTCCTCCCGAGCCAGACCGGACCGTCCCGTGCCGCCTTGGCACGGGACGCAGTTCAGATAAATTCCATCGATGAGAGTTACCAGTGACCGACGCAGGATTAACCATGCTTGATCGGACTGCGGACAACTTTGCCCGGGCGACACCGGAACCGTTGGCCCGCAAGATCCGCGGCATCAGCGACAAGGGCCTCGCCTGGCTGTTCATCTCGCCGACGATCCTTTTGTTGCTGGCGATCAACATCTTCCCGCTGTTCTGGGCGATCTATCTTTCCTTCACCAATTATCGCGCCAACCGCCCCAACGAGGTGGTGAAGAACCTCGGGCTCGCCAATTACGAACGCATCCTCGGCGACCAGGATATCTGGATCGCCATGCAGGCAACGGCGCATTTCGTGTTCTGGACGATCCTGCTCGAGACCGCGATCGGCTTCACGCTCGCCTGGCTGATCGACCGCAAGTTTCGCGGCCACGCCTTCTGGACGACGATCATCCTCGTGCCGATGATGCTGTCGCCGGCAGTGGTCGGCAATTTCTGGCGTTTCCTCTACCAGCCGCAAACCGGCCTGTTCAATTACATCGTCGCCTTCTTCACCGGCCTGCCGCCTTCGTCCTTCGAGATGCTGGGCAGCGTGCAGCTCGCGCCTTGGGCGATCATCATCGTCGACACCTGGATGTGGACGCCTTACGTGATGCTGATCTGCCTTGCCGGCCTGCGCTCGATCCCCGAATACATCTACGAAGCAGCCGAGGTCGACCGCGCCTCCAACTGGCGGCAGTTCTGGTCGATCACGCTGCCGATGGCGCTTCCCTTCATCATGCTGGCGGTGCTGTTCCGCGGCATCGAGAACTTCAAGATGTTCGACATGGTCAACCTGTTGACCGGCGGCGGCCCGGGCTCGACCACCGAGCTCGCTTCGATCACGCTGAAGCGGCAGGCCTTCGAAAGCTGGCGCACCGGTTATTCGTCCGCCTTCGCCATCATCCTGTTCGTCGCCGTCTTCGGGCTGGCCAACATCTACGTCAAGGCGCTCAACAAGGTGAAGCAGAGATGAGCCTGACAACCGCCCATTCCGTCGTCGCGCCCTCGGCGAACTCGAAGCGGATCGCCGGCGCGCTCGTCGTCGGCTACGCGCTGATCTCGATCGTGCCGCTCTTGTGGATCTTCGCCACCAGCTTCAAGACGCCGCCGGATTCGATCGCCTATCCGCCGAAGATAGTCTTCCAGCCGAGCATCGAGGGCTATTGCAACCTGTTCACCACCCGCACCAGGCAGACGCCGGAATACATCAACTCGCTCGGACCGGCGACGGGCGTCTGCGACGAGACCGTGCGCAAGCGCAACATGGTCATCGCCGGGCCATCGAACTTCCTGCCGCGCTTCGTCAATTCGCTGATCATCGCCTTCGGCTCGACCTTCTGCGCGGTGTTCCTCGGCACGCTGTCGGCCTACGGCTTCTCGCGCTTCAAGGTGCCTTTGGCCGACGATCTTCTGTTCTTCATCCTCTCGACGCGCTTCATGCCGCCTATCGCCGTCGCCATCCCGATCTATCTGATGTACCGCGAGCTCGGCCTCTCCGACACGGCGCTCGGCATGATCCTGCTCTACACCGCGGTTAACGTCTCTTTGGCCGTGTGGCTGCTCAAGGGCTTCATCGACGAGATCCCGCGCGAGTATGAAGAGGCCGCGATGATCGACGGCTATACAAGGCTGCAGGCCTTCTGGCGCACCGTGCTGCCGCAAGCCACGACCGGCATTGCCGCGACCGCGATCTTCTGCCTGATCTTTGCCTGGAACGAATATGCCTTCGCCGCCCTGCTCACCTCCGGCACCGCGCAGACCGCGCCGCCCTTCATCCCGACGATCATCGGCGAAGGCGGCCAGGACTGGCCGGCGGTGGCCGCGGGCACGACCATCTTCCTGGTGCCGATCCTCGTCTTCACCATCCTGCTCCGCAAGCAGCTCTTGCGCGGCATCACCTTCGGCGCGGTGCGCAAATGATGAACAGTCGGCAGGCATGGAACCAGCGCTGCGGAGGAATCGCCCCTTCTCCCCGTTCACGGGGAGAAGATGCCGGCAGGCAGATGAGGGGCAGCGCCTACATCCGCCTTAATCACGGGCGTTTGCGCCGCCCCTCATCCGACCCTTCGGGCCACCTTCTCCCCGTGAACGGGGAGAAGGAAGGGGGCGCTGCATGAGCCGCTCGGTTGTCTCCAAGCGCTCTTCTTGGCCTCGTTGGGCAAGGCGCGGCCTGATGGAAAACATCGCGACCGCGATCATCGCGATAGGCTTCCTGATGCTGTTCCAACCCTTCGCGCTCTCGCTCTACACCTATTCCTTCGTCACCATGCTTGCCGGCACGGTCATGTTCATCATCGTCTCGAAATTTCCGGAATAGACATGGCCGAGATCCGTGTTCAGAACCTGAGGAAAGCCTTCGGCGCATTTGTCGCCGTGCAGGACTCCAATTTCGTCGTCGAGGATGGCGAATTCTTCGTCATGCTCGGCCCGTCCGGCTGCGGCAAGACGACGACGCTTCGCATGATCGCCGGCCTCGAACTGCCGACCGGCGGCAAGATCCTGCTCGGCGGCGAGGACGTCACCATGCGACGGGCGCGCGAGCGCGATATCGCCTTCGTCTTCCAGCTCTTCGCGCTCTACCCGCATATGAATGTGCGCAAGAACATCGGCTTCCCTCTGCTGGCGCAAGGCATGCCGGCGTCCGAAATCCGCCAGCGGGTCGAGGAAACCGCGAAGCTCTTGCGCATCGATCACCTGCTCGACAAGTCCGTCTCCGGACTTGCCGGCGGCGACCGCCAGCGCGTCGCGCTCGGCCGCGCCATCGTGCGGCGGCCGAAATGCTTCCTGATGGACGAGCCGCTGGGGACCCTCGACACGGAATTCCGCGATTTGATGGTGCATGAGCTGCGCGAGCTGCACAATCGCATCCACGCCACGACCGTCTATGTCACGCACGACCAGATGGAAGCGATGTCGATGGCCGACAAGATAGCGGTGATGAACCATGGCGTCATCGAACAGTTCGGCACGCCGCGCGAGATCTATGACCGGCCGGCAACGATGTTCGTCGCAGATTTCATCGGCTCGCCGCCGATGAATTTCCTGAAGTTCGGTGGCGGCCTCGCCAAGGGCGCGAAGGAGATCGTCGTGCAGGGCGCCAAGGTCACGGTGCCGGAAGTACGCGAGGATATCGCGCCCGCCGACATGGCGCTCGGCATCCGGCCCGAGCACATCCGCTTCGATGACGGCTCGAAGCTGCGCGGCGCGATCTACGGCACCGAATATCTCGGCACCACGCAGATCGTTGCCGTCGAGACGGCCGACGGCATCATCAAGGCACGGGTGCCGGCGGGCATTCATCTCAGCCCCGGCGAACAGGTCGGGCTGGCGCTGAACGGCGCGCGGCTGTCGCTGTTCGAGAAGGGTTCCGGCCGCGCGGTCAGGACCGCCATGCATGATCAGGCAGCGGAGGCGCGCCATGGCTGATGTCCATATCCAGGGCGTGACCAAGAGCTTCGGCGACACTGTCGCGATCAACGATCTCGACCTGCGGATCAAGGACGGCGAATTCGTCGTGCTGCTTGGGCCTACCGGCGCCGGCAAGACCACGACACTGAGGCTTATCGCCGGCCTCGAACGGCCGGACAGCGGCGCGATCCGCATAGCCGGGCAGGACGCGACGGCGCTGTCGCCGGCCGAGCGCGACACCGCCTTCGTCTTCCAGCAATATTCGCTCTACCCGCATCTTTCGGTGTTCGAAAACCTCGCCTTCCCGCTGCGCTCGCCGGCGCGGCGGTTTCCGGAGGAGGCCGTGCGCCGCCGCGTCGAGGAAGTGGCGCGCATGGTGCGCATCGACCACAAGCTCGAAAACCGTTCGACAAAACTGTCCGGCGGCGAAATGCAGCGCGTCGCCATCGGCCGCGCGCTGGTGCGCAAGCCGGCGATCTACCTGATGGACGAGCCGCTGTCCTCGCTCGACGCCAAGCTGCGCGCCGACCTCAGGCTCGAGCTGAAGCGCATCCAGTCCGAGCTCGGCGCCACCATGCTCTACGTCACGCACGACCAGATCGAGGCGATGACCATGGCCGACCGCATCGGCATTCTCGCCGATGGGGTGCTTGTGCAGATCGGCACGCCGCGAGCGATCTATTCGGAGCCGGCAAACCTCCATGTCGCGGCGCGCCTCGGCCAGCCGGCGATCAATCTTCTGCCGGCCGGGCTGCTGCCCGACGGCGGCGCGCCGACCGGAACGGCGACGATCGGCGCCCGAACCGAGCATCTCGCGATCGAGAAGGCAATGAACGGCCATGCCGATGGCGTCGTCGACTGGGTCGAGCACCTGGGCGACCAGAACCACTTGCACGTGACGGTGGGGGCGAAAAAGCTGGTGACGCTGACCGATCCCGACACGCCGCTCGCAAAGGGGGACAAAGTGACGATCCGCTACATCGCGCCGCTCTATTTCGGCTCGGACGGGCAAAGACTGATGTAGCGGGGACTGATGTAGCCGGCTCGGGCCATATATTTGCAAAACCGATTGACGACAGCAGATACGGACTGGACGAAATCCATGAAGCACTTTTTCAACCGCAAGGACACCATCGTCACCGAAGCACTCGAGGGCTTCCTCGCCACGGCGGGGTCGGGCACGCTGGCCCGCCTCGACGGCTATCCCGAGATCAAGGTCGTGCTTCGCGCCGATTGGGACAAGACGAAGGTGGCCGTGGTTTCGGGCGGCGGCGCCGGGCATGAACCCTCGCATGCCGGCTTCGTCGGCGCCGGCATGCTGACGGCGGCCGTCTCCGGCGAGATCTTCGCTTCGCCGAGCGTCGAGGCGGTGCTGGCGGCGATCCGCGCGACGACCGGCCCCGCGGGCTGCCTGCTGGTCGTGAAGAACTACACCGGCGACCGGCTCAATTTCGGACTGGCCGCGGAAAAGGCGCGCGCCGAAGGTTTCGCAGTCGAGATGGCGATCGTCGCCGACGACATCGCACTGCCCGACATCGCGCAGCCGCGCGGCGTCGCCGGTACGCTGTTCGTGCACAAGATCGCCGGTCACCTCTCCGAAACCGGCCGCGACCTGGCGTCGGTCGCGGCCGCGGCTCGCACGGCCGCGAAGGATATTCTCTCGCTCGGCATCTCGCTCTCCTCCTGCTCGATCCCCGGACAGGCGCACGAGGATCGCTTCGGCGCCGATGATGGCGAGCTCGGCCTCGGCATCCATGGCGAGCCGGGCGTCGAGCGCATCGCGCTGCAGAGCGCCGGCGCGCTGGTGGCGATCATGGCAGAGCGCCTCGCGGCGCGGCTCGATGCCGGCAGCCGTCATGCCCTGCTGATCAACAATCTCGGCTCGGTACCTCCGCTCGAAATGTCGCTCATCGCCAATGCGGTGCTCGCCTCGCCGCTGGCGAAGGCCGTGGCGCTGACCGTCGGCCCCGGGCATCTGATGACCGCGCTCAACATGAACGGCTTCTCGCTGTCGCTGATCAAGCTGGACGCAGAGCGCGAGGCAGCCCTGCTGGCACCCGTCGGTCCGCATGCCTGGCTACCGGCGAAGCCGGTTCGCGCACCGGTCGTCATGGCGATGACCAAGCCCGCCAATCGCGAGACAAAGGTGGCCAGCCGCGACACCGGCGCGCAACGACTGATCATGGTCGTCTGCGAGAAGCTGATCTCGCTGGAAGAACCGCTCAACAGTCTCGACGCCAAGGCGGGCGACGGCGACACCGGCTCGACGGTGGCGACGGGCGCGCGCAGCATTCTCGAGCGCGTCGATGCGCTGCCGCTTGCCGATCGCGCCGCAACTGCCGCCACGATCGGCGATACGCTGGGCACTTCGATGGGCGGTTCCAGCGGCGTACTGCTGTCGATCTTCTTCACCGCCGCATCGCAGTCGCTCGGCACCGGCGCGTCGCTCAGCAAGGCCTTGCTCGCCGGACTCGACCGCATGACTTTCTACGGCGGCGCCAAGATCGGCGACCGCACCATGGTCGATGCGCTGGAGCCGGCGCTGAAAGCCCTCGATGCAACCGGGCTGGAAGCAGCCGCCAAAGCGGCGCGGCAAGGTGCCGAGGCAACCGCCGCGATGCAGAAAGCCAAGGCCGGGCGTTCCGCCTATATCGGCAGGCAGCTCGACATAGCGGACCCCGGCGCCTTCGCGGTCGCCGAAGTTTTCGCTGCCGTGGCGGCGCTGTTCGCCCCGGCATGAAGGACAAGAAATGGCCGCATCCGATTTCTCCCGACTGATCGTGGCGGCGGCCGATACGATCGCGGCGCATGCCGAGGAGTTGACCGCGCTCGACCAGGCGATCGGCGACGGCGACCATGGCCTGAACATGAAGCGCGGCTTCGAGGCCGTGCGCGCCGAGGCGGACGCCTTTGCGGCCAAACCGCTGCCTGAGGCGCTGAAGGCGGTCGGCACCAAGCTGGTGATGACCGTCGGCGGCGCCTCCGGGCCTCTGTTCGGCACGCTGTTCATGGCGCTCGGCAAGGACCTGCCGTCAGCACCCGATCGAAACGGGCTGGCGGCGGCACTGGGCAAGGCGATCGAGGCGGTGGCGGCGCGCGGCAAATCGCAGCCGGGGCAAAAAACCATGCTCGACGTGCTGCAGCCGGTGTATGAGGCGCTGGCGCAAGGCAAGACGGCTGGCGAAATCGTCGACACCGCCGACAAGGCGGCGGAGGCCACGGTGCCGATGAAGGCCCTGCGCGGGCGCGCTTCCTTCTTGGGAGAACGCTCGATCGGGCATATGGACGCCGGGGCGCGCTCGACCGCGCTTCTGGTGCGTGCAGTCGCGGAAGCGATAGAGGGCATTTGATGAGCAATGTCGGTATCGTCATCGTGTCGCATTCACCCCTGGTTGCCGAGGGTACCGCCGACATGGTGCGCCAGATGGTGGGCGACGAAGTGCCGCTTGCATGGTGCGGCGGAAACGGCCATGGCGGGCTCGGCACCAGCGTCGAGGCGATCATGGGCGCGATCGACAAGGCCTGGTCTGAAGCAGGCGTCGCCATCCTGGTCGATCTCGGCGGCGCCGAGACCAACTCAGAGATGGCGGTCGAGATGATCGGCGAGCCGCGCTCCCACAAGATCGTCGTCTGCAACGCGCCGATCGTCGAGGGCGCGGTGATGGCTGCAACCGAATCCTCCGGCGGCGCCTCGCTCAAGGAAGTGGTGGCGACGGCGCATGAACTGTCGCCGTCGTGAACGAACGGGAACCGACTGAATGTCAACATCCGCCGAAGCAACCGTTCTGATCACCCACGCCGTGGGCCTGCACGCGCGCCCTTCGGTGAAGTTCACCAAGCTCGCCAAATCGTTCGCGGCGGAGGTGGAGGTGGCGGTCGCCGCCAACGGCCCATGGTTCGACGCCAAGAGCATCGTCAAGGTAATGGCAGCGAAGGCGCCGAAGGGGACGATGCTGCACATCCGTGCCAAGGGCGACGGCGCGACCCAAGCAGTCGAGGCGCTGGTCGACCTGGTGCAGCGTGACTTCGGCGAGGACGCGGATCATGCCCGCTCCGCTTGAAACGGACCTGCATGTTCGTAGGCCCGCAAGGAACGCAAGCCATGCGGATTGACGGTATTCCCGCCTCTCCCGGCTATGCCGAAGGGCCGCTGTTCGACCTCGACCAGCCTCCGGCCAGCTACAAAGCCAAGGCGGGCGCGACGGGAGAAAAAGCAGCACTGGAAGGGGCGATCGGCAAGGCCGTCGGCCGGCTGACGGCGCTGGTCGAAACCGCCGATGGCGACGCCGCCGGCATCCTCGAATTCCACATCGCCATGCTGGAAGATGATGCTTTGAGCGGTCCGGCCTTCGCGTCGATCGGCTCCGGGCAGCCGGCGGACGTCGCCTGGCGCGCTGCGCTCGACAGCGAAATCGCCGGTTACCAGGCGTCGGACCAGGACTATTTCCGCGCCCGCGCCGCCGATCTGCGCGACATTCGCGACCAGGTGCTGCGGGCGCTGAGCGAGGACAGCGAGGCCGCGGCGCCCCTGGGCGCGATCCTCTATGGCGAGGACATCGCACCGACGCGCTTCCTCGAAACCGATTGGAGCAATGGCGGCGGCATAGCGCTGAGGGCAGGCAGCACGGCCAGCCATGTCGCGATGCTGGCGCGCTCGCGCGGCGTGCCGATGGTCGTCGGTCTCGGCGCCCCGGCCAGACCGCTCACCGGCGTCGCGCTGCTCGATGCCGAGCGCGGCGGAATCATTTTCTCGCCGTCGCCGGCCGAGATTGAAGCCTTCCGGCAGTCCGCCTCTTTCTTCGCCGACCGCCAGGGCGCGGCGCAGACATTCCTGACGGAGCCGGCGGTGACCAAGGCCGGCACCGCTGTGCGCGTCCAGGTCAACATCGCATACCCTTCCGACGTCGACGGCATCGATATCGCGACCTGTGACGGCGTCGGCCTGATGCGTACGGAATTCCTGTTCGGCAAGACGCTGCCCGACGAGGAGACGCAATATCATGCCTACCGCAAGGTGCTTGAATGGGCCGGCGACAAGCCGGTGACCATCCGCACCGTCGATGCCGGCGGCGACAAGCCTGTGCCCGGTTTCACCGTCGAGGAAACCAACCCGTTTCTTGGCCTGCGCGGCATCCGGCTTTCGCTGGCGCGGCGCGATATCTTCCGCGTGCAGATACGGGCATTGCTGCGCGCCGCTATCCACGGCAATCTGAAGGTGATGTTCCCGATGATCGCCACGCATGACGAGTACAGCCAAGCCGCCGCGCTGTTCGCGGAAGAACAGGCAACGCTCGCCGCGCAGGGCGTGGCGCACAAGCTGCCGCCGCTCGGCATCATGGTCGAGGTGCCTTCCGTCGCGCTGGCGCCGGAGGCCTTCGCCGACGTCGCCTTCTTTTCGATCGGCTCCAACGATCTGACGCAGTATGTGATGGCGGCGGCCCGCGACAACGCCGCGGTCGCTCATCTCAATTCCGTTCGCCACCCGGCGGTGCTCCGGCTGATCGCTGCGGTTGCCGCCTTCGGACGGGAGAAGGGAATTCCAGTCAGCCTCTGCGGCGATGCCGGCGGCGATCCGGCAGCCATCCCGGTGCTGCTTGAAGCCGGCCTGCGCGACTTGTCGGTCGCCCCTGCGCAACTCGCGATGGCCAAGGCGGCCATTGCGGACATCGCGGTGTAAGCGCGGCATGACCAGGGCCGAAAAGATACCGGAAGCAGGCTCGGAAGAGGCAATCCGCGCCTATAAGACGATCCTGTCTCACGTCATCGACCAGCGCCCGTCCGGCATGCGCCAGCGCCTGGCCGACGCGCTCGGCAAGCACCGCAGCTTCGTCACGCAGATTTCCAGCCCGGTCTATTCGATCCCGATCCCCTCAAAACATTTGCCGGCGATCTTTTCCGTCTGCCATTTCAGCCAGGCCGAGCGCGATCAGTTCCTCGCCGCCTATCATTTGGCGCATCCCGGCAAGATGTCCGTCGCGGCAGGCATGCGTAAAACCAGGCATGTCTCGGTCATCGTCCCCGATTTCGGCGACGACAAGCAAAACGCCGCGCTCGACCGGGCGATCAACGATTTCATCCAGAAGATCACCAGCATCACCGGCAAGAGTGGCGGCTGATCGCATGGCGTAAGGCTGTGTCGGGAGGACACATGAAGAAATTCCTGAATTCGGTCGATACGGTGCTGATCGAAAGCCTCGACGGCTTTGCGGCCGCACATGCCGATATCCTGGTCCTCGGCGAGGAGCACAAATTCATCCGCCGCAAAGAGCTGAAACCTGGCAAGGTGGCGCTGATCTCGGGAGGCGGCTCGGGCCACGAGCCGCTGCATGGCGGGCTGGTCGGGTACGGCATGCTGGACGCCGCCTGCCCCGGCCAGGTCTTCACTTCGCCGACGCCCGACCAGATGCTTGCGGCCACCCAGGCTGTCGATACCGGCGCCGGCTGCCTGTTCATCGTCAAGAACTATGAGGGCGACGTGATGAATTTCGACATGGCGGCCGAGATGGCGGACGGCGTGCTGCAGGTCGTGACCAATGACGACGTCGCGGTCGAGAACTCTTCCTACACGACCGGACGCCGCGGCGTCGCCGGCACGCTGGTGGTTGAAAAGATCGTCGGCGCCGCCGCCGAGCAGGGCATGGCCCTGCCCGCGCTCAAGGCGCTGGGCGACCGCGTCAACGCCGCCACGCGCTCGATGGGCGTCGCGCTGACCAGCGGCACAGTGCCCGCCGCCGGCAAGCCGACTTTCGCGATCGGCGACGGCGAGATGGAGTTTGGCGTCGGCATCCATGGCGAACCCGGCCGGCGTCGCGACGCGCTGAAGAGTGCCGACGCGATCGCCGAGGAGGTCTGCGCGGCGATCACTGGCGACTTCGGTGAGCGCGCCAAAGGGCCGGCCCTGCTGTTCGTCAACGGCTTCGGCGGCACGCCGTCGATGGAGCTCTATCTGATGTACAACAGCGCCCGCAGAATATTCGAGAAACAGGGCGTGACGGTGATCCGCTCACTCGTCGGCTCCTATGTGACCTCGCTCGACATGGCCGGATGCTCGATCACGCTCACCATGCTCGACGATGACTTGACGGCGTTGTGGGACGCTCCGGTGCGCACGGCGGCGCTGCGCTGGGGGATGTAGCGCGCGTCGCTGGCTTCCCAGGTACTTTTCTGGCAAGCATGCGCAAAACCTCGTTGCTGTTTTGCCGAACCGATGCTGCCCGAGCTTTCGCCTGCCCAGGAAAAACTGCTGATCAACCTTGCCGACCCCGAGGCGCCCGCCGATTGGGGCAAGGACGTTTCCGCAAGCGGCCTGATGGCGCTGCTGGCCAATGCCGAGTTCCACGGCGTGCTGCCGATCGTTCTGCGCAAGCTCAGGGAACGTGGCGACGCCAATCTACCAAGAGACACAGGCCTACTGCAGAAGCTTGCCGAGCTGCGCGACCAGGCCACGACGGCGACCGGGCAGTCGATGCTGCTGCAATATCATGGCGACCGCATCATGAAAGCGCTGGCGGCGAAAGGCGTTCCGGCCCGGATCGTCAAGGGGCCGGTATTCGCGCGCAGGCTCTATCGCCAGGTTGCCGACCGGCCGTTCACCGACATCGACATACTCGTCGACCCCGCCGGCATCGACGAGGCCAACAGGACGATCGCCGAATGCGGCTTCGAGCTCGGCAGCGGCGAAGCCGAGTCGCACGAGCTGCAGGAATTCAAATGGCTGGAGAAAGAGAACTCCAGCCTGCTGGTCGAGCTGCATGGCAACCTGGTGCATGACACCGGCATGCGCAGACGCTTGTCGCTCGGCTTTCGCGAGTTGCAGGCGATCGACAATGGCGAAACCGACACGCCGGCCGCGCTGCTGACCATCGGCATCGTCCATGCCGCCGGCGGGCACAAATTCCACCGGCTGCAGCTCTGCGTCGACGTGCTGCAAGGCGTGCGGGCGTTGAAATCGCCGGAAGAGGAAGCGCGGCTGCTCGAGGCCGCCCGTATGACCGGCATCGAGCTCGAGCTTGCGACGGTCCTCAACGTGACCGGACGCCTGTTCGGCGCGCCGCGCGCGATCGAGCTCGCCGACCGCATCAAGCCGGACCTTTCGATAAGGCTGGCGAAATGGCTGATCACCGGCAACACGCTGCTGCGTGTCAACTCGCGCGAAAAGCTGCGCTCGCGTCTCAGCCGCGACGCCTTCCGCTGGGTGCAGAGGCTTGCCCGGCCGAGACCTCATCCCGCCTGAGCGCGGGAACTTCGCGATCCGTTAAAGATGCACCGCGGCGCGGATCAGCACCGCAGCCTCGGCCGGCCTCGCCCCGACTTGCAGCGTGAAGGTCGGCACCGTCTTGACCAAGGCCGCGATCGTCGCCATTCGCCTTTTCTGCAGCGGCAACAGGCCGGTCATGCCGGTCCGCACATTGTCGGTGGCCAAGGCCACCATGGCGTCGGTCCTCGCCATCGGCACGAGCCGGGTCTCGCCGTCGGCCGAGCGGGCAAGATGAAGCAGCGCCGCGATCGGCCTGACCCGAACGTCCTCGACACGGATGATCTCGCCAAGACGATCGAGCAAGACGGCCTGCTCACCCTCGGCGTCCCATGTCTCGCCAAGGCAGGGCGACACGAAAGGCAGCATTGTTGCCGTGTTGCGATGGATCTTCACCTTACGCGGCATGCCCCAGGCGGTGACGCCATCCGGTGCCGCGCTCAGGATCATGACGTCGTCCGAGCAGAGGCCGAAGCCTTGCGAGGCGAGCGCCAGCGACGTCGTCGACTTGCCGGTGCCACTCGGCGCATGGATCAGCACGAGCGCCTCGCTGCCCGGCAGCGTCAGGCCGGCCGTATGCAGCATGTGCTGCGCGCCGGCATCGAGCGCTGCATCCAGCACCATCATCAGCAGCGTCCACTTGATCTTGCTGTCCGGATGAACGCGGATTTCGGCCCAACCCTCCTCTTCGTGGATCGACACCGTCTGCTGACCTGGAAAGACGAGATGGAAGACGCAACCGGCATCGATCATCCGGCAATGGCCGTCCAGCGGCACTTCGCCGTCGAAAGCGAGTTTTCCTTCCGGGTTCTCCGGCAACTGCGGCGTCTCGACGATGTTGACGCGAAAACCGGGCTGGACAGGCTCGTTCACGCGCAGGGCGCCGAGCATCAGGTCAAAGCTCGGCCAGAGGTCGGCGCGCGCGGCGGTGATGCCTATGACCTGCCCTTTGAGGTCGTAGCAGAAAGTGGTTGTCCGGTCGCTCAAGCGGCAGGCGCCTTCACGCTGGACGGGTGGCGATAGATCTCCACCATGCCGGGCTGGCTGTCGCTGACCACCGGCTTGCCGTCGAGACAGACCCAGCAATGCGCGGACAGGCGAGGCTCGTGCATCGACCTGGCATCGACGCCGAAACGCAGCTCCGGATCTAGACCGGCCATCCGCAGAAAGCGGAAGCCGAGCAGACCTTCCCGAAGGCATCTGCGGTCGCGCATGAACCAGGGACGCCGGACCGTTCGGTTGACGCGCTGCACGATGTAGGTCCAGGGCAGGTCACGATAGGGCGCAGGCGACTGCAGCGGCGCCAGTTTCAACACGCTTTCGAAATCGCGCCGGCCGACCAGCGCCGGCATCAGCCGGGCGCTGAGCCACAAATGGACGCGAAACAGGATGCGCAGGAACGGTCCGTCGGCCATCACGCGCCCGGGTCGGCGAGGATGCTTTCGGCCACCAATTCGGCGGCCAATTCGGCCATATCCTCGTCGAGCGTTGCCTTGTCGATGTCGAATTCGTCCGACAACAGGTTGACGATCTGGCCGAGGTTGCGCGCACCGTCGACCTTGCCGAGAAAAGCCTCGGTGGTGTCGTTGCAGGTGTAAAGCTGGCCGCTGCGTGCCAACAGCACGACGGCGCCATCGCCGACATGCTGCACGGAAGCGTCGTCCGCCATCCGCAGCACCGTTTCAGGACCAATCTCAGCCATGTGCCCGCTCCCTTTAGCCGCAGAGCAATTAGCGCGGGACGGCGGCGCTGTCCATTGCCAGCCGGTGTTGCGCTTGCTGCTGTGGCGGCAAGTCCCGCCAGGGTTGCCTTCCTTCCCTTAAGTAAGCTATGAGTCCGCCGGGTCCTGGGGAGTGATTTCGTATGCGTTACAATTGGGAACGGGCTCCGACGGCGTTCGAGCGCCATCGGAAGGCGCTTGCGGCGGCCATCCTGATCGCCGGCGGCGTCGGGCTGATGCTGGCGGCGCTGCCGCTCTAAGCCGGCTTATATCACGGACGCGACAGCGACGCCTCCACTGGAGGTGCCGAACAGAGACGTTTTTGCGATGTCGACCAAAATGCAGGAAGACATGGCCGGCAAAAGCGACTCAGAGCGTTTCACCGTTTCAAGGAGACGGCGAACCGCTCTATCTCCTTGTTTTGACGCAATTCCGGACGGAAAGCCGTTTCGCACTTTTCCTGGAATTGCTCCTTTGTTTTGACGCAATTCCGGACGGAAAACCGTTTCACACTTTTCCTGGAATTGCTCCTTTGTTTTGACGCAATTCCGGACGGAAAACCGTTTCACACTTTTCCTGGAATTGCTCTAGGCTTATGCCCAGACGGCAAAATGTCCCCGGGAGGAAGGTCGATGGCCTCACGCTACCATGAAGTCTATGAGGGCTGGAAACGCGACCCCATAGGGTTCTGGGCCGAAGCGGCCAAGGCGATCGACTGGTATACGCCAGCCGAAAAGGTCTTCGACCCGACGGAAGGCGTCTATGGCCGCTGGTTCACCGGCGCTACCTGCAACACCTGTTACAACGCCATCGACCGCCATGTCGCGGGCGGCCGCGCCGACCAGCTGGCGCTGATCCATGACAGCGCGATCACCGGCACGATCCGGAAATTCACCTATGCCGAACTGAAGCGCGAGGTCGTTGCGCTGGCGTCGGTGATCAGGCATCGCGGCATCGGCAAGGGCGACCGCGTCATCATCTACATGCCGATGGTGGCGGAAGCGGCAATCGCCATGCTCGCCTGCGCCCGCATCGGCGCCGTGCATTCGGTGGTGTTCGGCGGCTTCGCCTCGCATGAGCTCGCCACCCGTATCGACGACGCCAAGCCGAAGCTGATCATCACCGCGTCCTGCGGCCTCGAGCCCGGCCGCGTCGTCGCCTACAAGCCGCTGCTCGACAAGGCAATCGAGATGTCGAAGCACAAGCCGGGCGCCTGCCTGATCCTGCAGCGCGAGCAGCTGCGCTGCGAAATGAAGGACAATTACGACTTCGACTATGCTGACGCCGTGGCGCGTGAGCGCGCCGCCGGCGCCAATGTCGACTGTGTGCCGGTATTGGCCACCGATCCGCTCTACATCATCTACACCTCGGGCACGACCGGCCAGCCGAAGGGCATCGTGCGGGACAATGGCGGCCATATGGTCGCGCTGAAATGGACCATGGACAACGAGTTCGGCGTCAAGCCGGGCGAAGTGTTTTGGGCAGCTTCAGACGTCGGCTGGGTGGTCGGCCATTCCTACATCGTCTACGGGCCGCTTCTGCATGGCTGCACCAGCGTGCTGTTCGAAGGCAAGCCGATCGGCACGCCGGACGCCGGCACCTACTGGCGGGTGATCTCGCAGCATGGCGTGATGGCGCTGTTCACCGCGCCGACCGCCTTCCGCGCCATCAAGGGGCAGGATCCCAAGGGCGAGTTCGTGCCGAAATACGATTTGTCGAAGTTCCGAACCCTGTTCCTCGCCGGCGAGCGCGCCGATCCCGAAACCATCAAATGGGCGGAACAGAAGCTCGACCGCCCAGTCGTCGACCATTGGTGGCAGACCGAGACCGGCTCGCCGATGACCATCAACCCGGCGGGTCTCGGGCTGCTGCCGGTGAAATACGGCTCGCCCGGCGTGCCGATGCCGGGCTACGACATCCGAATTCTCGACGATGCCGGCCACGAGGTGGCGCGCGGCACGCTCGGCAATGTCGTGGTCAAGCTGCCTCTGCCCGCCGGCTGCCTGCCGACGCTGTGGAATGCCGATGCCCGCTTCCGCCAGGCTTACCTCGAAGAGTTCCCGGGCTTCTACAAGACGGCCGATGCCGGCATGATGGACGAGGACGGCTATCTCTATGTCATGGCCCGCACCGACGACATCATCAACGTCGCCGGCCATCGGCTGTCGACCGGAGCCATGGAAGAGGTGCTGGCCGCCCATCCCGATGTCGCCGAATGCGCGGTCATCGGCATTGCCGATGCCATGAAGGGCCAAGTGCCGCTGGGCTTCGTCGTGCTCAATGCCGGCGTGTCGCGCGACACCAGCGCGATCGAAAGCGAGGTGGTGGGACTGGTGCGCGAACGGATCGGCCCGGTTGCCGCCTTCAAGACCGTGGTGACGATCAAGCGGCTGCCCAAGACCCGTTCCGGCAAGATCCTGCGCGGCACAATGCAGAAGATCGCCGACAAGGAGGAATGGACGATGCCGGCGACCATCGACGATCCCGTGATCCTCGACGAGATCACGGCAGCGCTGAAGGGACGCGGCATCGCAATATAGGCTGCGCCGATCGCCCGGGAACGAAGCGAGATCCTCCCGCATTGCAATCGTTTGTTGTGCAACGCAGCAATAACTCCTAAAGTCTGCCTTGGGGGCCATTGCGAAGGCACGGCATGGCTCAGCACAAGACGACATTCGGCGGTGTCGACATTCCGCGATGCCTGGCTGCCGCCATGATCGCCGTGAACTGGCTGGTGGTGGCCGTGGCCGAGCCGCGCATCCGGCTGCTGCCCGGTCATACGCTGTTCCGTTATCCGTTGAAGGCTGCTGAGAGCGGTTCACCGTTTCGTGGAAACGGCGAACCGCTCATCCGGTTGCTTGAACCGTCGGTGTGGAATTGTTTGCATTCGGCATGATATCGAGGCGCAATCAATGAACATACCCGAGCCTCAATCCGTGAGCCTGTTCCAACGATCGAAACGCCCTCGACCCGCGCCACGCGAGCGCCTTGTCATGGATATGCGCGACACAATCGTCTATGCGATCGGCGACGTGCATGGCTGCCATGACGAGCTACGTGCGCTGGAACAAAAAATCCAACTCGACGCGCAGCAGTTCCGCGGCCGCAAGATCATCATCATGCTGGGCGACTATGTCGACCGCGGGCCGAATTCGCGGCGCGTGATCGAACATCTGATGGCGCCGCCGCCGAAAGGCTTCCTGCGTGTGTGCCTCGTGGGAAACCACGAGGTCGCGCTGCTCGGCTACCTGGACGGCTACCTCTCGCGTGAAGCGTGGCTCGGCTATGGCGGGCGCGAGACCTTGTTCTCCTACGGCGTCGATCCGGACCGCCTGGCAAGCCTCTACGGTTCGAGCGAGCAGACGGATGCGCGCATCCGCGATGCCATTCCCGCCAGCCATGTCGACTTCCTGCGCACGCTGCCGGTGATGGTGTGCTCCGAGCAATTCGTCTTCGTGCATGCCGGCATCCGGCCCGGCATCGCGCTCGAGGCGCAGGACGAGGGCGACCTCACCAACATCCGCGAGGAGTTCTTCCAGGCGGCGCACCGCCTCGACCGCTGGGTGGTGCACGGGCACACGATCGTAGACGTTCCTACCCTCGACGGACGCCGGCTCGACATCGATACCGGCGCCTTTCAAACAGGACGTCTGACCGCGCTCAGGATCGTCGGCAAATACGGCCGGCTGCTATCCTCACATAATTAGGGCCTCACAAGATTAGGGCGGCTCGCCGTTTCAAAACGCCGAGCCGCCCCATCTCTCTGTTTTCCAAACGGAAAAGCCGCCTCAGGCAGCCTGCTTGGTGCGCGTTTCCGACTTCTCCAGATAGTAGCTCGAATAGCGGTCGAAGAACCTTTCCGAGCCGCCGAGCGAGCCGTATTTCGCCAGCTTCTTCAAATCGACCTTGTTGAGCACTGCGCCGATCACCTTGTTGGCGATATAGGGCTCGGATTCCAGCATCGAGCGCACCATGGCGCGCGGCGTGCGGCCCCATTCGGTGACCAGCACGAAGCCGTCAGCCAGCGGCGCGAACGCCTTGGCGTCGACAACAGGCCCGAGCGGCGGCAGGTCGACGATGATATACTCGAACGTCTCCTTGGCGTTCTCGATGAAGCGCCGCATCCCGGCGGAGCCCAGCAGCTCGCTGGTGTGCGAGAACTGGCCACGCAGCACTGCCGGAATGATCGCAAGCTTGGTCTGGCGGTCGACCTTGCCGACCGACTGCCAAGTCTGGCCGTTGACCACCGCTTCCATCAAGCCCTGTTCGGCCTCCATGCCGAGGCTGCGGCTGAGGCCGGGATTGCGCAGGTCGCCGTCGATGAGCAAGGTCTTGGCGCCGTTGGCGGCAAGCAGGCCGGCGAGGTTCGCGGCCACCGTCGACTTGCCTTCGCCGGGCAGCACCGAAATGACGCCGATGACCCGGCTGCCTCGGTCCTCCATCACGACGTCGAAGGCGATCTTGGCGTTGCGCAGCGTCTCGGCGAACATCGAAGCCGGAGCATCGATGCTGACACGCATGCGCGCCCGCCTCTCGGCCGCGGAGAGGCTAGCCACCTTGCCGTCGGTCGGCAGGTCGTCGGCCTTGGAATCCCTGGCCTTGCCGCCGCCGATCGTCGGCAGGTAGCCGAGGAATTTCAGGCCGGCTCGATCACGAATATCCTCGCCCGTCCTGAAGAAACGCTCGTTGAACTCGTTGAGGCCACCGAAGCCGGCGCCAAGCATCAGGCCGAGCACCAGCGACAACGCCAGCACGCGCAAGGTGCGCGGGCTGGAGGCCGCAAGCGGCATCGTCGCGTCGGAAATGATGCGGACCTTGCCGACCGGGAAGGACTGCTGCTGCGAGGCTTCCTCATAGCGGCTGAGGAAGGTCTGGTAGAGCGTGGTCAGCGCCTGCGCCTGCTGGTCGAGCTCCTTCAGCCTCACCTGCGACTGGTTGTCGACCGAGCTCTTGCCGGCAGCCGTGGAAATCTTGTCGCGCAGTGCGGTCTCGCGCGCCTGCGCCACTTCGAAATCGTTGCGGTAGCTTTCGGTGATTTGTTTCAGCTGCCCGAAGACCTGCGCCGAGACATCGGCCTTTTCCTTGGCCAGCGCGACCGCCTGCGGGTGATCCTTGCCGAAATTCGTCTCGACGTCCTGCAGGCGCTTGGTGATGGCCAGATAGCGGGTCTTGAGCGCGATGATGACCGAGCTGCTCGGCTGGTCGGCCGCTATCGCCGAATCGTTGAAGGCGCTTTCGGAGCCGCTCTCGACGATCGCCTTGTATTGCTGGTAGCGGGCGCTGGCGCGAGCCGTGTCGGCCTGCGCGACGATGAGCTGGGCGTTGAGGTCGGCGAGTTGCTTGTCGCTCAGCAACTGGCCTTCGCTGTTGGCGGAAAGGCCATGCTCGGCCCTGAACTTCTCGACCGCCAGCGAAGCCGCCTGCGAGCTTTCGCGCAACTCCGTCAGCCGGCCCTGCAGCCACACGGCCGCGCGCTCGGTGGCGTCGAAGCTGGCGTTGAGCTGGTCGGCGAGATAAGCATCCGCATAGGCTTTCGTGATGGCCGTGGCGAGTGCCGGGTCTGTCGCCTGGTAGCCGATGCTGATGACATTGCTGCGGCTGACGCGATCCGCCAGCAATCCGGTCTGCAGCATAAGAACCGCGTAGTCGTGAGTCACGGTCTTGATCATGGCTTCGCGCGTCGCGGCATCGACATTCTGGATACCGGGGAGTTCATCGGCCGCATTGCCGCGGAAATAGCCGACGATGCCGCGCAGGAACCCGATACCCTTGGCCAAAGCCGATTGCGGCGGGTTCATGAAGTCCTGGTTCTGGTCGAGCTTCAACTTGTCGACCACTTCCGACGCCAGCCGCGCCGAGTTGAGAATCTCGATCTGGCTGAGGATCGTCGCGTCGGTCTGCTGCGTGGCGCTGGCAGCCGAGATGTCGTTCATGACCTTGTTCATGCCCTCGTCGATCAGGACGCTCGCCATGGACATATATTGCTTGGGCGTGGTCTGCAGATAGATCACACCCAGGAACAGGCCGATGACGGCGCAGATCGCCACCACCTTGGCCTGTCGGGCGGCCATGCCAAGCAGACGCTCGACGTCGATGAAGTCTTCACCCTTTTCCGAATCGGCGCTGGGCAACGGCATCCTCTTGTCGAGAGGGAAGTTGGCATAGTTCATGTTTGGTCCAATTCCAGGTTGCAGGCGCTATCGGCCTTGATAGATCGGCGTCGTGACCAGAAAAGACCGCGCAACATTGTTGCCAAGATGCGCCGGGCCAGAAGGCCCGGGCGCTGGTGTGGCTGTCGCGCCATCGCGAGTTCGCATATGCACCCAAAAGATGGGCATTATGCGGCCACTTCCCGGCGCTCATGCGACCGGACAAATTGCTGCAGCATCTCGAAGACAGGCCCTTTCATGTCGTCGCGCGCCAGAGCAAAGGCGATGGTGGCCTCGATGAAGCCTTCCTTGGAGCCGCAGTCGAACATGCGGCCATCGAAAGGCTGGGCGTAGAAGGGCTGGCTCTGAGCCAGGCGCACCATGGCGTCGGTGAGCTGGATCTCGTTGCCTGCGCCGCGCTGCTGATTGCCGAGCAGGGCAAAGATTTCCGGCTGCAGAACGTAGCGTCCGTTGATGTAGAAATTCGACGGCGCGTTGGCGGGCGCTGGCTTTTCGACCATCGCCGAAACCTTGAAGCCGGAGCCGACCTCGTCGCCGCGGCCGACAATGCCGTATTTGCTGGTTTCGGCCGGATCGCAGCGCTCGACGGCGATCACATTGCCGCCGGTCCGCTGATAAAGGTCGACCGTCTCGGCAAGGCAACCGCGGGCGCCGAAGGACACCATGTCGGGAAGCAGCAGCGCGAAGGGCTCGTTGCCGATCACGTCGCGCGCGCACCATACGGCATGGCCGAGCCCCTGCGGCGACTGCTGGCGGATGAAGCTGGTGGCGCCGGCCTCCGGCAGCAGGCTTTCCAGCGACTGCAGTTGCGCCTTCTTGCCGGTCTGCTCCAGTGTGCCGATCAGTTCAGGATGCAGGTCGAAATAGTCCTCGATCACCGCCTTGTTGCGGCCGGTGACGAAGACGATGTGCTCGATGCCGGCCTCGAACGCCTCGTCGACGGCATATTGCACGACTGGCTTGTCGACGACGGGCAGCATTTCCTTGGGCATCGACTTGGTCGCCGGCAGGAACCGCGTTCCGAGCCCCGCCACCGGGATGACTGCCTTCCTGACTTTCTGCATCTGGTATTCCTTCTGATTTCTACCTATCGCTGGCTAAATCATTGTTGGAGATGATCTTTTCCGAAAACCGGTTCCCACTTTTCGGGATCATGCTCCAAAAAATCGCCCGCATGCTTCATCTCCCCGCCCCCACGGCAAAACTGCGCCGCAACCCTTCTGAGCCGGACCGCGATCGGCATCGACATATGCCTGACCGCGGCCGGATCCCTGAGCGCCGCGCCTATCGCCTTGAGCGGCGCGCGCGCCTTGATGTGCTGAACCAGGGACAGGAACGACGCTGCCTTGCGCAGGCTGCGGCCGCGCCTGGCGAAAGCCGCCTGGGCCCCGCTGTCCATGGAATATGCCGCCGCGAACGCGGCGTCGGCCTCAACCATCGCCTCGACGTGGTGCAATTCGAGCACGCGCGAGATCGAGCCGGTGCGGATGTGGTAGACATAGCCGACGGTCGGCTCGACCACACAGCGGCCGCCGCTGGCCAGCGCGCTTGCCAGCAGAATGTAGTCCTCGCCGATGCGCAGCTTCTCGTCGTAGCGCAGCGTTTTGTCGTCGAGGAACCGCCGCTGAAAGATCGGCTTCAGATAGCCGAGATTGAAGCGCGATTCGAAGACCAGATTGCCTTCTATGTAGTCGGCAAGCGAGATTTCGCGTAAGCCTTCCAGATAGCCGGCCGAGAACATGGTGTCGTCGGGCGTGCCGTCCTCGCGCACGACCTGGACATTGTCGACGGCGATTTCGGCGCCTGTCGCTTCCGCCCGCGCGATCATCGCCGCCAGACGCTCGGGAAGGACTGCATCGTCGGAATCGAGCACCGCCACCCAGCGGCCGCGCGCCAGGTCGAGGCCGGCATTCCGGGCGCCGCCCGGGCCGCGGTTGGCGGGCAGCGCCACCACCTTGACGATATCTTGCGGGTAGGCGCGCGCCACATCCAGGGTGCCGTCGCGCGACCGGTCGTCGACGACGATAATTTCAACGGTGAGGCCGCGTTGCGCGATCGCGCCGGCGATGGCGCGGTCGAGGGTCGCCTCGGCGTTGTAGGCGGCAATGACGAAGCTGACGTCAGGCTGCACGCTTGTTCCCTTGCTCTGGCGATGTGAGGCCGTATTGGCGGATTTCGCGGACGCCGACCAAACCGCTGACGACACCAACGTGCATAATGCCGCGCAGCACGCTGCGGTTCCGTCGCACCGGGCTGATTGCGGTAAAAATGGCCATGCCGAAGCAGTAGGCGGCCTTGGCCGAAGCCAGCCCGACCTGGCCGGCGCGGCGTACACCGCCGGTGTCGTGTCCGATCAGGTGGCCATGCGTCTGGCCGAAGCGGAAGCGACGGCGACGCAGCCAGTCGAACGCCGCCCTGGCGCGCGGCACCACCTCGTCGACGAAGGCGTCGGGCGCAAAGGCGATGCGGCCGCCGGTCTTGACCATGGCATCGAAGAACTCGGTATCCTCGCCGCCGGTCTGGCCGCGCGCCAGGCTGAAGCGCCGGCCGCGCAGGCTTCCATCGGTCATTCTGAGCAGAACATTGCAGGTGTAGCCGGTGCGGATCTCGCCACGTACCCAGACCGGCAAGGTCGAGTGGAAGTCACCCTTTTGCATCCAGTCCGGCGCGTCCTGGCGATAATGCGCCCGCACCGGTCCGAGCACCGCCGCGGCGCCCGTGGCGTCGGCCATCGCCATCAGTTCGACCAGCCAGCCGGGCGATGCGGTCTCGTCGTCGTCGATGAAGGCGACGAAGTCCGAAACGCTCGCGTCGAGACAGGCGTTGCGGGCGATCGAGATGTTGCGCGCCGGCGCGTGGCGATAGCGGACCGGCAGCTTCAGTTCCCCGGCCAGCGCCTTCACGAGCTTTTGCGCGCTTGGCTCATCGTCATTGTCGGCAATGACGATGCCGATCTCCAATCCCGCCGGCTTCTCCAGCGCGGCGACGGAGCGCAGCGTGTCGGCCAGTTCCGGCCGGCGGAAGGTGCAGATGCAGATGTCGATCGAGCGGCCGGCCATCACGCCACCTTGCGCTGCGAGCGAGGGGGCAAAAGCTGCTGCCAGAAGCCGACCGACCAGCCGAAATGCATGACCATCGCCGAGACGCCGGCCAGCGCGATGCCTGCATTGCGCTGGCGTATCGCCGTCACGAGGCCGTAGCCGAGGCACACCGCCGCCCACAGCAGGAAAGGTACGGCCGCCAGCCAGTGGACTAAGGAGAACAGGGCCAACAGCACCATGGGCGCCACCAAAAGCGGGATCATCTGCCGCACCTTCGGCACCATGCGGTGTTTCAGGACGTTCTTGGCGCGGCCGCGGCCATAGCCGAGATACTGGAAATAGAGGCTCTTCAGCGTCGAGCGCGGATAGTAGACCATCTGAGTCCTGCCGCTCATCCAGATGCGGTAGCCGGCGCGTCGCAGGCGGTAGTCGAGCTCGGCGTCCTCGTTATGGCTGAAACTCTCGTCATAGCCGCCGACGTCCTTGAAGGCGGCGATGCGCATCAGCGCATGGTGGCCGTGGTCGACCCATTCGCCCTCGGACATGTGCCGATGCTTCGAGCCGCCTGTGCCGAGCTTGGAATTCTGCGCCGCCGCGACTGCTTTCTGCACGGTGCTTGTGCCGCTGGTCAGCATCGAAACGACGACCGAATCGGCGCCGGTGGCAAGGGCTTCCTCGACCAGCCTGTCGCAGTAATCGTCAGGATAACCGCCATGCGCGTCGATGCGGATGAGGTAGTCGGCGCCATCGCCGAGGGTCGCCACCGCCAGGTTGATGGCAGCGCTCTGGATGCGCTTCGGATTGGCGAGCAGGATGACCCGAGGATCCTTCGCCACGATGTTTTCGACGATGCCTTGCGTGCCGTCGGTGCTGCCGCCGTCGGCGACGACGATACGGCCGCCGAGCCGTGCCGCCGCGGGCCGCAACTGGTCGAGCAGGCCGCCGATATGGGACGCCTCGTCAAGGCAGGGAATGACGATCAGGATCGATGCGGTGGCCTCGGTCATCGGTTTTTGTGCGTCCTGCTGCGCCATCACGCGGCCGCCCCCGTCGCAAAAGTCGAAGGCATGGCGGCGAGGCCGCGGAGCTTTTCGACGAAGGCCGCGCAGTCGCTGCGGTCGTAGCTCCAGGTCCTCGGATTGCGGCCCAACACCCGCGACTTCAGACCGCGATATGCATCCTGATCCATCCGGCCGAGCGTCGCCTCGATGCCTTCCGGCGTCGCTTCGGACAGAAGCACGCCGATGTCCCGTTGCTTCAGGAACCTGCCGGTTTCGGTGTCCGCCATCGAGATCGGCACGGCGCCGAAGCGGCAGCCCTCGTAGAGGCGGTTGGGAAGCAGCCATTCGGAATTCTGGCCGGCCTCGAAGAAATCGATCGCCCAGGAGAAATGCACCTCCCGGTAGATCGCGGCCATATCCTCCGGATTGCGGTAAGGCCCGCGGAAGGAAAGCCACGGTTCGGCCCCGACGAAACCATGAAAGTCCGGAAATTCGGACAGCGCCGGGCGGCCCCTGAGCACGACCTCGAAACGTCCTGCCTGCCGGCGGGTGAAATCGGCCAGCAGCTCCAGCGAGCGGCGGCAACGCAGCGCGCCGAACCAGCCGATGCGCCAGGGTGGCGTCGCCGGGCTGTCGTCCTCGAAAGAACGCACTGCTAGCGGCGCGGTCTCGAAATATTTGTTCTCGATCAGCTCGACGGGTGCGACGATCTGCCCGAACGGCTCAAAGTAATTGGCGATGAAGGCGGGAGAACTCGTCACCAGAAGCTTCACGTCGCGGGCAAGGCGGCGCTCGGCGCCGCGCAGCGTCCTGCCGACAAAATCGTCGCGCAGCACCAGGCGATGGATATCGAGGCATTCATAGACGATCGGCACGCTCGCCCCGAGCGCGCCATTGGCGCGGCGGGCCAGCGCCAGCATTTCGAGGTTGCGCGCGATGATGAGATCGGGCCTGGGCATGGCGCCCAGTTTCGCGCCGATCGACACGGCTGCCTTGGCGACCGCGCCGATGCGCTGCGCGAATCGGCCGTCGCGCGTCGCGCCGAGGTCGACTGGCTCGACACCCTCGATCTCGGCGACCGGACTGGTGGTACGGCGGAAGCCCGCCAGGGTGACCCTGGCGCCGCCTGCCTTGAGCATCTGGACCCTCCGGCGTACCGCCGGGTCGGATACGTCATGCACAAGGTACAAGACATGCAGCATGCAACTCGACCCTGTTGGGCCCACCCATCGGGGATGCTAGTACAGCTTTTGCTGCATCGCAACAATTTTGGTGCTGCGAAGCAAAAAGTGCCAGTCTGTCCTGCACCGCAATAATTTTTGGCAGGTCAATTGGACCGTCGCAACGGCCCAGCGACCGGGCTGTGCATGGGCCGACCGCTCGAGCGAAGCCCGATATCCGGACCTGAACCGGTCGTAAAACGCAGTCCACTAGTATTGTTGCGCCGCAGTAAAATGGTTTGAAATCGTAAACCTGAAGAACGTCCATTACCACGGCGTGCTGCCCAATCATGCCATGCGGCAATTGCTGCGCAACTTGCATTTCGGCATCCTGGCCACGTTCGTCGACACCTTCGGCCCCGGATACGACTTCCGTGGCGATGCGGACTTCTCGGCACGCCGACGACCAGGTCGATGTCTCGCGGCAACCGGTGAAGGTTGCGCATCGCGTCGTTCATGTCTGAAATCGATCGGTAGTTCATGCGGTTGTCCCTGTCCTGACATCGGCGTCTCGCCGGTCGACCGGTTTCATTTCGCCTCGCTCGGGGTCGCGGAAAACCCTCGCGCCGGGATCAGCCGCAATGCCTCGCGAAGCGCTTCGCGGCCGGCACCGAAGGCAAGCGCGACGACAATGGTCGCGACATAGGAGAGCGTTACGCCGGCGGCCAGCGCGACGACCGGCGGCGTCTGCAGCATAGGTTTGGCGAGCCAGACCAAGCCGAACGCCAGATGCGCGCCAAGGACGAAAGGCAATGCCGCGTGAAGCACATGGCTGGCCTTGAGCGGCCCGTGCCTGCCGACATAGAGCCACAGGAAGGGTGTGCGAATATACTCGCTGATCGCGTAGGCGACCGCGACGCCGAGCGCTCCGTAAGGAAGGCCTATTGCGAAGGCCAAGACCGAGGTCACGGCGGAGATGATGCCCCAGCGCATGAAATCGCCGGAACGGCCCTGGCTGACGAATAGCCATCCCGAAGGGTTGTTGAGCGGCTGCAGCAGTCCGGCAAAGCCCAGCGCCAGGAAGATCGGCGCGCTTCCTCGCCACTGCTCGCCGAGCACGAAGGGAACGAGCGTGTCCGACATGGCGGTGGCGAAAGCGACACCCGGAAGCGCCACCACAAGGATCAGCGGCATGACGCGCAGATAGGCGCTGCGGTAGCGGTCCGGCTCGTCCTTCAGCCGCGACAGCGCCGGCACCATCACCTTCGCCAGCGGGTTGGTGATCTGGCTGAGCGGGAAAAGCAAAAGCTTGTAGGCGCGATCATAGAGGCCGAGTTGCGCCTCGCCCCAGTATTTGCCGATCAGCACATTGTCGAGGTTGCGGGCAAAGAAATTGGCGAAATTGAAACCGGTGATGCCGGCGCCAAAATTGATCAGCGCGCTGATGCCGTCGACCTTGCGCGGCATGCTGGGGCGCCAACGCGAGGAATACCAGTAGCACAGCGTCGGCAGCACGGCGCTGGCCAGCGTGCCGGCGAAAAGTGCCCAGTAGGAGCGATCGATGTACGTCCAGGCTATCGAGACCGCGACACCGGCGACGGCGCTGACGATGTCTATGATGGCCAGCCGCGTGAACTCCATGCGGCGCGTCAGCAGGGCCACGTGCTGCGCCCCCAGGCCATAGGTTATGATCTGGAGGCCGAAGGCGGCAACGAGGCCCGTCACGCGCGGCTCGCCATAGAAGGCGGCGACTAGGGGCGCCGAACCCGCGAGCACGCAGGCGAGCGCCGCGCTCACCGCCACATTGATCCAGAACAGATAGTTGACCTCTTCGTCCCGGATGCCGGTCTTCTGGATGGTCGCCTGGGTCAGGCCGAAATCCTGGAACAGTGCGATGAAGGCAAGCACCGGCGCGCACATCGCTACGACACCGAAATCCTGCGGCGACAGGAGCCGCGACAGCACGATGACGGAGATGATCTGCGTCGCCACCCGCACGCCTTGCGCCATCGCGGTGACGACCGCGCCGCGTCCGACAGATTTGCGCAGAGAGCCTTCCGGCGGATCGAATGCACTGGCTTGCAAATTCAGGATTCCTGACTTTCGCCCGGCCTGGATCCATGACCCCGACCGTCCGTTGAGTACCGAAAATGCCCCGTCCACCATCAAGCTTGCAGCAACGATATGGCAATTTTTGCGACGCCGCATCAAAATTGTTGCAATGCAGCAAAATTTTACGACAGAAAGGCTAGTGGGAGCCCGTTCGAGTGTCTTGTGGCAAAGCAGGGACCACTGTCCAAACTGTTAATTTCGTTTGAAGAAATGGCGAACCGGAAGGGATTGAACCTTACAATAGATCAACAACGTACGACACTGCGGTCAGCGTTGCGGGCAGGAGCAGTCGCTGGGGGCTAGTGCGCCATGAGCGAGGTGAGACAGTCGCCGGCCGGTTAGGCCGGAAATATACGGGCTGACAAGGAATTGAATGCACGGATCGGGCGACTACCGACGCTCACCGTGTTGTGGGCTGCCCTGGGACAACAAAAGGCGGCTCTCACTGGGTGTGGAGGATGCCTTGGAAGCGATTTCCTTCTGAATTTTAACGATCATATCATCAGGGCTAAAAGGTACCCGCTTTAGTTCTTCTGGCGACAGCCCTTTTGATGTGGGCTCGCCAAAGTGGCTTGTGATTTTCTTGATCTGAATGTCGTTCCGGCCGGCCCCGACATTGGTTAATACAAGCGCCGACGCTTGTGACCCTTTCCACGGAAACTCCACCCACCTGGTTGATGTTTTTATGTACTTGCTCCCGACTCGTCGCCCCATCCAGAACAGCCAGATATCGTCGCCTTGGGGACTGAGGTTAATGAACAGTTCCTCATCTACGGTTTCTGGCGACAACGATTTAGGGCCATACAGCACTCCACCGACACCCGTTGGGAAAAGCATTCCCGTCGTTTCCGAAACGTCAAATAACCATTTGTCGTAAGGCTGAATTCGCCCCGCATCATCGAATGTGACCTCGTGGCCCCGATGGCAAACGACGGTTTTTTCACCCGCCAGTTGAACAAGTTGCTCCAGCCAACGCGACGAATAATAAACATCGTCATCCGCCGTAACGATGTAGGCCTTTGGAAACGCTAGGAGGGCCGGCACGATCTTTTTGTACGAACGAATGTCTGTACAAAAACGGATTTCAAGACCTTGGGCCTTGAGGTTTGTGACCGAGGCAGGCAGTTGCGCCGCATCCTCGGCCGTGACCCAAAGGATAACCCGGTCGGGCACAACCGTCTGCGACAGGAGACAGCGCAGCGTCAAATGCAGGGTGGCGAACCGTTTCGGATAGGAAGTCAGGGATACGATCAAGTCATCAGGCAAACCATGCGGCCTTCCCTTGCCTCTAAGTGGCCATCGAAGAGCGATCATGAGTTGCGCAATGTATGGCTTGGCAAAATGAAGGATCGTTGCTCGATACTTCGCGACCCGCCAACCAATACCGTGGCGCACCCACAAAATCCCGCGACTTGGCGCGCCGACACCTGTTCCCAGGAACCACGGGGAGAGCGACTCCGATCGCTTCAGCCAAAGGTAGATCGCAAAAGGCCCTAAAGCTGCGACCACCATGATGACCGCCTCATTGTCGACCCCGAAATCCCGGAGGGAAAAATGGAAGAATTGGTGCAGGAACATAATGACAAACGACGCTTCACCCACCTTCGCTAATGGCAACCCTATTCCCGCAACTGTGGCTGCTCGCCGTATCAGGATGAGAAATGTCAGGGACAGGGCCAGCGCAATGAGAAGCCCGAGGATGGGAGGTCCGAAAATGGAATATTTCATATTGAACTGAATGTCAGCGCCGCTGGCTGCTCCGGCCGAAGCAAGGGCACCCACGGTCAAAATGAAAATCCACAAGGTCCTCGAACGAAATTGGACGGTCCGAATCAAATGCCCAAACCAATAGCAGCACAGTGCAATTGGCACTGCGGCGACCGCCCAAGGTGAACGGTTCATTGGCCACTGGAATTGAATAGCATAGCCTAGGACGACGCACAGAGCGACAAAGCCCAACATGCGAGGGCTGCTGGGGCTTTTCGTCCAATTCGCAATTTCGTTGTAGACGATTTGGGTGAAGAAGAGGCAGGTTATAAACCAGAAGACGCCAAAATCACGCGAGAGGCGCATCCCACCCAGCATATCGTTAACGGCCATCTCGCGTATCTGCCAACGGGCTGGAAAATCGCCGAGCAGAACTCTCCTGGATATGACTGCCAGTGTCAAAACAAACAAAAAAGTTACATACGGCACCGCTAGGCCAGCCACCTTCTTCCAGAACAGTTGGTTGCGTTCCGTAGGCTTGTAAACGTAGCCAGACATCACAAAGAAAAGCGGCATATGAAAAAGCAATACCGCGTTAGCGAAAACCGGGTCCCAAGGTTGAAACCCAGCGCCGGCAATATGTGCCGCCACAACAAGTAGAATGCCAACGCCTTTGGCGGCATCAAGCCAAATCTCGCGATTCGTCATCGATCGCTCCAGCCGCCCCCGCAGAAGAAAATTAGATTAGTCGCTTCGCGAGCGCAACACGAAATTGTGCATCGCACAATTAAATCTCCGCTAAGGAGGCAGGGGGCAGCGCACCGACCTCAAGTCGTAAGGCGGGGCATAAGACGGAAGCGTTCTGCGCCCGGCTTATGCAGACGCAGATCCCGATCTACGCAGCGCGGCGAACGTCCTGCCGGGCCGCTCTTTCGAGCAGATCGAGAAACACCACCAGCTGCCGCGCAGGATCGAGCTCGGGGCGTTTGGAGAAGGCGAGAGCCGAGGCCGAAAGCCGTTCGTATTCCTGGCGATCGTTCCACAGGCGCCTCACCGCCGCGGCCCAGTCGGCAAGCGGAGCGTCGTAGTCGAGCACCACGCCGCCGGGACCGATGGCTTCGGGCAGGCCGCCGCGCCTCGATCCGACGACGGGGATGCCGCTGCAATGCGCCTCGGATGCGACGCGGCCCCAGGCCTCCTCCCATTTGCTCGGAGCAAGCAGGATCCGGGTGCGGCCATAGACCGTCTTCATGTCGTTGGTGCGGTTTTCCAGCATGACGTTCGACAGCGGCGCGATGGTCTTCTCGATACGGGCACGATGGTCGTCGTCCAGCTTCCAGCTTTCCACGAACAGGAACGGAATCTCCGGACAGGCGGCAGCAATCTTCACCGCAAGATCGAAACCCTTCTCCTCATAAGGATTGATCATGGTGACGAATTCACCGGTCGTGTGCGTGCAGTAGAGAGCGTCGTTGATGGTCGGCGGAAGCACCGTGGAATCGATGCCGAACTTTTCCTTGTAGGTGCGCGCCGTAAACTCCGAATTGGCGATGTAGAGCGCCGAATGCAGCTCGCGCGGATCGCCGGCGAGCTCGTGGAATTCGACGTTGTGAAGATAGACGACCAGCGGCACTCCTTCGGCCAGCAGCGCCTTTCCGAGCGGGACGGATTTGTGGCACTGCACGACGGCGACGTCGGGTCTGGTCTTCTCGACCGCGAAGCCGGCCGCCTCCCAGGGGAACCAGGCGCGCATCACCGGATAGCCGGGAAAATTGTCGACCACCGCCGGTTGCCGCAACAGCTTCATCTTGGCGCGCGCCTTGAGGCCGAACATGCCGTCGCCGAACAGCGAGGCGAGGACCGACGCCTGGTGACCATGCTCGATCAGCTGCTCGACCAGATGGTGGGTGTTGGATTGCACGCCGCCGGTGAACTCGGGGATGTATCCGTTGCCGCTTGCGAAAAGCACTTTCATCGTTTGGCTCCTAATTCGGCCCGCGAGCACCCGCGCTGATCAGCTTGCACCGCGCGCCGACGGAAGCTTCGAAGTCATTGCCTGGTACAACCGGCCGACCGAGGCTGAAAGCGACAGCGTCGAGTATTCCCGCAACAGCTTCGATGCCGGGATCACCTTTCCCGCCTTCAAGTCCCGCGCCAGATAGTGGGGAAACGAATGCATGTACTCCCTGACGATATCGGCCTTCAGCGCTCCAGACTTCCATCCCTTCACCGCCGAGACGAATTCGTCGGCAGGGGCGGATGCCAGACCAGTGTCGTAGGCTTCGAACGTGCGCCGCACGATGGCGCGTTCCTTGTCGCTGAGCGACGTCTTTCCGGCTCGTTCGGCAAGCAAGGCGTAGCGGCGGATGTCTTCGGCCGCATGATGCCATAGCCCCTTCCTGGCCATGATGCTCGAACGTTGCAGAAGTGCCTGCATCTCGAGATCGGCCGTCTTCGGCAAGGCCTGCTCCGAGCGATCGAGATACTCATGGAGATCGACGGACCTGTAGACCTCTTCCATGATCGCCCGGTCGTATGAGCCCCAGGCCTTTATCCGGTTGGCATACGAAATGACGACCTTGGTGCTGCCGCGAACCATGTCGTGCTGGCGCTGGAAGAACATGAGGCCGTCGACCCTGACGCCCTTGAACCGGCGCGCCAGCCTGAGCATCATCTCGTAGTCCTGCGACCGGACCAGGGTTTCGTTGAAGCCTCCCACCTCGTCGTAGCATTTGCGGCGCACCAGAAGGCCCGGCTGATGGACGTGGCAATATTCGAGATGCGACGGGAAGAAGTTGTCCTGGCTGACGTGGCCGAAGGCGACGATCTCGTAATTCTGCTGTTCGATCTGGGCTGACTGCTGAAAACGTGCATATTCGCCGAAAGCGAAATCGGCCGTCGGCTCCCGCTCGAACGCAGCGAGAAACCGTTCAAGCGCCGTCGGATGCGCGACATCGTCGTCATCGAATACCCAGACGAAATCCCCCCTGCAGTGCTTGAGGGCGAAATTCAGCGCCGTCGACTTGCCGCCATTCTCCTTGCGGTGATATTCCACCGGCGCGGGGAAAGAGGCCGCCACCGCGCCTGTGTTGTCCGTCGAGCCGTCATCCACGATCAGAATCTGATCCGGCACCACAGTCTGCTGGAGCAGGCTGCCAATGGATTCGGGCAGGAACTTCTCCCGGTTGAAGGTGGGGACGATGACGGTGACCGTCGGTTTCCGCTGCGCAGCCATTGGTGACCTCATGCTATTGCCGATGCGCCGTTCGCCGGCGTGGTTTTACAGACATGGCGACGGCAATTGTCCTTGAGGCAAGCAGCCGCGGTCATGCCGCCATCCTGCCGATCGAGAAATATTCGATGCCGTAGCGCGCAATCACCTTCGGATCGTAGAGGTTGCGGCCGTCGAAGATGACCGGCGTGGTCAGCGCATCCTTGAGCGCGTCGAAGGACGGCGCGCGGAAGCTCTTCCATTCGGTGCAGATCAAAAGCGCGTCGGACCCGCGCAGCGCCGCCTCCTTGGTGCCGCAGAGCAGCAGATCGTCGCGCAGCCCGTAGATCGCCTGGCACTCCTGCATCGCCTCGGGATCGTAGGCCTGCACCTTGGCGCCGGCCGCCCATAGCGCTTCCATCAGCGTGCGCGACGGCGCCTCGCGCATGTCGTCAGTGTTGGGTTTGAAGGCGAGCCCCCAGACAGCGAATGTCTTGCCCTTGAGCGCGCCCTTGAAATAGTGGTTGACCTTGTCGAACAGGACCGACTTTTGCGCATTGTTGCGCTCCTCGACGGCGCGCAGCAGCTTGGCGTCGAACTTGACGCCTTCGGCGGTCTTGATCAGCGCGCGCACGTCCTTGGGGAAGCACGAGCCGCCATAACCCAGGCCGGGATAGATGAAGTGGTAGCCGATGCGCGGATCGCTGCCGATGCCCTTGCGCACCTCCTCGATGTCGGCGCCCAGCTGTTCGGCGAGATTGGCCATCTCGTTCATGAAGCTGATCTTGGTCGCGAGCATGCAGTTGGCGGCGTATTTGGTGAATTCGGCGCTGCGCACGTCCATCACGATCATCTTCTCGTGGTTGCGGTTGAACGGCGCGTAGAGCTCGCGCATCACCATCTCGGTGTCCTCGCTGGACGTGCCGACGATGATGCGGTCCGGCTTCATGCAATCGGCGACCGCCGAGCCCTCCTTGAGGAATTCGGGATTCGAGGCGACGTCGAAGCTCAGGTCCTCGCGGCCGCGCTTCTTCAGCGTTTCGGCAATCCTGGCCTTCACCTTTTCGCAAGTGCCGACCGGGACGGTCGACTTGCCGACGACAATCTTGGCGCTGTCCATCTCGCGGCCGATGGTCTCGGCGACGGCGAGCACATATTTCAGATCGGCCGAGCCATCCTCACCTGGCGGCGTGCCGACCGCGATCATCTGAATCTGGCCATGCTTGACCGCCGCGGCCGCGTCGGTCGTGAAGCGGATACGCCCGGCTGCATGGTTTTCCCGGACGAGGGCCTCCAAGCCGGGTTCGAAAATCGGAACCAAGCCCTGGTTGAGCCGCTCCACCTTCTTCTCGTCGATATCGACGCAAACCACCTCGTGGCCGACCTCGGCAAGCACAGCGGCCTGGACGAGACCGACATAGCCAATCCCAAACACCGTCAAGTTCATTCGGTTTTGTTCCTGTTGATGGCCGGGCCGCAAGCGGCCCGGTCGATTCTAGTGTCCCCCAGGCCCAACGGCCTAGTTGGTTCCGCATGATCTTATCCCAAAACCGGTTCCCACTTTTGGGGATCATGCTTAGTTGCTGTTACTTATGCTGCATGCCAGCGAATCCGGGAACTGGCATGGCTGGCCCAAGGCGGTGAAAGCGACGCGCTTGACCTCCATGGTCACCTTGCTGCCGGGATCGACGAAGGCGCCCATCCAGTTGGTCAGCTTGTCGCTGCCCCAGAGGCTGAAGAAGATTTTCTGCGAATGCGTCGGCAGTTCGTCGGGGTTGGTCACTTCATGGACGAGCTTGCCGTTGACGTACCAGCGCAACCGGTCCTTCTCCCAGACGAAGCCATAGTCGTTGAAGCCCTTGTCGGCGCCGCCCTCGACGTCGACCAGCTTGCCGTTCTTCGGCTTGCCCTGGATGTAGCTGTTGACCTGCACTTTGGACGGATCCTTGGTGAGGACCTCGAAGTCGATCTCGTCCCAGGGCTGTTTGTCCTGCGGGCCGATATAGGAGAAGAAGGCCGCGTTGAGGCCGGAGCCGGTACCAGTCTTCATCCGAGCCTCGTAGACGCCATAGCCGTAGCGTTGCTTGGTCTGGATTTCGGCGCAGGCGAACTCGCGGTCCTTCAGCTTGCGTTTTTCAAAGCCCAGCGAAAGCACGCCGTCGGAAAGCCGGACAAGGTCCTTCGACCAGGTGCAGTTCTGGTGGGCGCCATTGGTCCAGCCGTCCGAGACGAACCAGCGGGACCGGTCGAAACTCGAGAAATTGTCGACGAAAGACGGCGCGCTTTGCACCTCCTGTTGCACCGCTTGCGCGTGCGCGGGATGTAGGCTTCCCGCAAGGGCCGCCGCGATCGCAAGCAGGGCGCCGACCACGCCGAGCCGCAGGCTGGTTAATCCGTTCCCTGGCGTATGCGGCATCCCGCAAGCCGCCACGGTGGAGGTGTCGTTCGGATCTGCGTTCATAACAAACTCACCTTGTGTTGTCCGCCCAACCCAAAGTCATCCTTGGCTCCCTTGAGCGAGCCGCCTCTGATCCTGCGCCCTTTTAACTCCTCTAAAGTCTCGTACCGATGACGGCGCCTGAAGGTGCCGTCAGCCTCTTGCCGCGGACTGCGCAGCAGACCGATCGGAACCATCCTCGACGATCGCGTCGAGCGAATGCCGCAGTTCCTTCACCAGACCCTTCTGGCGCACCAGTTCCGCAATGCGCCGCTCACAGTTCAGGATCGAGTTGGTCATCGCGCTGACATCCGATCCCTTGCTGGTCGGCGCCGAACCATTCTCCATCGCCTCGACCAGAAAGGCTGCGTTGGCAGCCGTCGACCTATAACGATTCTCCAGCCCGGTTTTCTCCGCCTCGATCTCGACCGCGATCTGGTCGAACAGCTTCGCCAACCGGTCGAAACGCTGGAGATCGGTGTTCCGGTCGCGACCCGGATCCCGGGATCTGAAGCCAAAAATCGAAGCCATCCTATCGGCCTTTCGAAATTGCTGCATTGCAACATAGACTGACATTACCGCAGCCACTAGGCAACATCATAGTTTTCGGAATGCGGATTTTTTGAGAGCTAGCGGCTTCCCGGGTGATGCGGGATCACTCATTTGCGGCACTGGTTGCCGGCATCAGGAAGCGCATCGGCGGCATTTGCTTTTCTGCGGCAATCCCGGTGCGGCGGAACAGCGCGTCGAGTTTGTCGGTTGCGACGCCGCGGACAATCGGGATCAGATTCGACTGGCTGGCGAAGGCGTAAGCCGCGGCCGACGCCAGGCCGCGCTCGGCTTTGACGTCGAGGAAGTTGCGCAGCCGGTATTTGTCGCGGACATGGCGCTCGTGGCGCCGCAACGCGGCCTTCGAGCGCTCCGGAAGGCTGTCGATCTGAAGCAGCGCCAGATCGGCGTCGGCAAGGCGCTTCAGATCCTGCGTCCTGTGCTGGCCGCTCAGCGAATCGGCGCGCACGATCGCGCCATAGCCGCAGGACTTGATGATCTTGAACCGCGCCCCGCAGGCGACGGCGCGCGCGTAGAGCTCGTAGTCTTCGCCAAGACGGAGGTTTTCATCGTAAGTCAGCCCATGCCGCTCGAGAAAAGCCCGGCTGATCACCGGCTTGAGGAAACCGAGCTCGCCGCGCCGGACGCGGCGGCGCGAGATGTTGCCGTCGATGAAGCGCTCGAAATCGAGAAATTCCGGGTCGGCGGCGAAAGGCGGCGCGGCGACCTTGGCGAGGTCGGTCGCGGCATCGTCGCGGATCAGCATGATGTTGTCGGCGGCGAAATCCCAGTCGGTGCTGGCGAAAAGCCGGCGAAAGCGGCCCTCGAGGAAGAAATCGTCGGCGTCGAGAACGCTGATGAAAGGCGACCTGGAAGCCTGGATAGCGGCGTTGCGGGCGGAAGAGGGGCCGCGATTGACGTCGAGGCGGATGACGGCAAGCCGGCCGCTGCCGTCGTCGGCGGCTAAAGCCACATCCCGGGTGTTGTCGGTGGAAGCGTCGTCGACCACGACGACTTCGGCGACTTCGGCTTCGCGCAGCGCCGACGCGATGGCGACGGGAATCGTGCGCGCCGCATTGCGCGCGGCGATGATGACGCAGACTCCCGGCGGCGTCACAGGCGTCGTCACAGGCATGGGCTTACCTTTCGTTTGCATGCGTGGCAGCCCCGCCTATGATTTTGATTGTTTCGCCTCGCGCCGGCCCGTCAGGGGCCGGGCGCTCGAAGATGCGCCGGCTGAGGTCGGCGGAGGCCGCCCAACCGGCTTCGGCCAGGTAACGAAAGGGCTCGCGACCGCAGAGTTCCCACAGCACATGGCGGCGCTGCGGCCAGCGCAGCGACGCAAGCCAAGGCGCGATGACCATGTGGAAGAGATCGGCATTGTCGATGCGCGCCAGAATGCGGGTGGCGCGCTCCGAAAGCAGCGTGCCGGCGGCGCCAAGCAGCACATCGGCGGCGCGCAGTCCCAAAAGCAGCGTGTCCGACAGGCCCTGCTCGGCGGCGTGGGTGAGCACCGTCTGCTGCTCAGCCTCGCTCAGGTGGCTGGCGCTGGCCCTGACGTCGCATACATAGCCGGCGCAAGGCTCGCGATTGAAGAAGGCCTTGGCGACGCTGATCGAGGACAAAAGTAGGGTGTCGGCCGCCGAGGTGATCGGCATGGCGGCGCCGGCCACCTCGACTTGGCGCTTGTGGCGCAGGAAGCCGTCGGTGCCGCGGGGGCTCGGCGAACCCGGCTGCTGCAGCCGGTGGTGGAGGTCGACCGTCGACGCCCTCGCGCCATCTTCGCGAACCATGTGCTGCTCGCCGAGAAAGCGCACCCACCAGACCGAGCGCGACTTGCCGGCAACCTCGTAGCCGATGGTCCGCAACGCCTCGCGGGCCGCGGCGAAGCTTGCCGGCGAAACCAGTATGTCGACATCGCCGGAAGGCTTCATGAAGTGGTCGCCATAGAGCAGATGCTGCTGGAGCGGCCCCTTGAGGAAGACGAAATCGACCTGTCTGTCGCGCAGGACGCGGTCGATGGCCATCGAATCGCCAAGGCAGGCGACATTCATCGACATGGTGCGCCGACGGTAGCCGTCGAGCCAGCCAAGCAACTCGGGAGGCGCCGCGCCGGCGGGCGCATGCGCGAGAGCCTTGAGCAGGAAGACGGCTACCTTGTTCAGCCTGGCGATGTCGGCGACATTGGCCGCTGAAATTGCAGAGACCGCTGAAATTGCAGGGGCCGATGAAATTGCGGGGGCCGCCGAGATTGCTGGCGCGGGCATATCGGCCCGACTGGCGATCGTGCTGGCACCCGGCGCGAAAAACAGCCTCAGGCAGGCCTGCACATAGGCGACCTCATCGGCACGGCCGGCGGCACGCAGCCTTTGATACGAGCCATCCTGCATCGCCATGCCCGATGTCGTTCTCCGCGAAATGCCGCCCGAGGGGCTTATACCGCACCTGCTAAGAAAAGCATCGGGAAAATTAACGCGATCGCCGAAAGCCAGCCGGGATCATCTCATCCCTGCAACCCCTGCGTTTAAAATCGCCTGACGCGCGCAATCACTTTTGAAGATACCTCAGAGATGCGCCGGTTGGCCGAAAAAGTGACGGTTTTCTGCAGCAATTTCTTCGCATCTGCGAAACGGTTTCTCGCTCAAAAAAATATCATAAACAAATCAAATGCTTATTTAAACGGCAAAGACCGGCGGTTGAATTCCAGGGCCGTTGAGAGTTACGATAACGGTGTTTATGGCTTGGTCACCAACGAAGGCGAGTGCAACCAAGAATTGATTAATGCTTGGTAAATCACGCTTGACTCATAGATGTTGCCGTGCAGCAATCGCATTGCAGCATAGCGATATGCTGGCGGTATTCTGCAGCCGCTTCCAGTCCTTAATTGGAGAGTAAAATGGAACAGAATGTTGAAAAGCATGAGTACGAGACCCCCAGCCTGACGGTTCACGGTTCGATCGAATCCATCACGCAGGGCGGTGCTGGCACGACGGCGCTCGACGTGAGCTTTCCCGCGCACACGCCGGTCGGCGATCTGACTTTCTCTTAAGCTTAAGGCCATCCGGATGTCTAAGTTGGGGCTCCGGATGTCTCCCAACAGGTGAGCCGGGGGGCGATGTCCCCCGGCTTCCCGCCCAAGGTCGCAGGCAACCGATCCACGGCGAAGGGCGCGGGCCAGCAACGAGGTTTTAGGATGCACTGGAACCCTTCGGACCATGACCGCGTGGTCGCGACCAGCGAGGCGGTGGCTTGCGAATTCGGCGCCGGACTGGCGCTGCTCCACCTCAAATCCAATGTCTATTACAGCCTGAACAGCGTCGGCGCCTTCATCTGGGAGCAGATTCAGGAGCCGCGATCGATCCTCGATATCCGCAGCGCCGTGCTTGCGCGCTACAATGTCGATGCCGAGCGCTGCAGGGCCGATGTCGAGGGCTTGCTGAAGGGGCTGACCGAAGCAGGGCTTGCGAGGCTCCACAGTGAGGAACTGGTCTAGGCTCCGCTCGCTGAGCGGCCGGGAGATGCTGTTTCTGGCGCGCTGCCTGACGGTGGTGAGCGCCGTGCGGCTCGCGCTGACGCTTTCCTCGTACAACCGTGTCCGCAGCCTGGTCACTAGGCTGGACGCCAGACGCGACGCCAGCATCGCCGACCTGCGGCGTGTCGCCTGGGGCGTTGCGGCCGCGGCGCGGCTCGTGCCGGGCGCCAGCTGCCTCACCCAGGCGCTGGCCGGACAATATCTGCTCGCCCGCCAGGGCAGCGCCTCGAAAATCAGCATCGGTATCGAACGGGGAACGGGCAGCGAGCTCAAGGCGCATGCCTGGTTGATGAGCGGCAACCACATCGTGCTTGGCGGCTCGATCAACGGATTTGCCCATCTGGTCGACCATGGGTCGTGACCGATGAGCGGCATCGCCGGAATCGTGCTTAACGACAACGGCCGGCCCACCGCGGCCGGCGATATCCAGCAGATGCTTTCGCGCATGCGCCACCGGGCCCGGGACGGCAGCTCATGGTGGAAGGACGGCGGCGTGGTGCTCGGTCACGCCTGGCTCGACACGACCGGCGAGGACGGCCCCGGCCCGCTGACGATGGCCGGCGGCAAGCTCGCCATTACCGCCGACTGCCGGCTGGACAACCGCGACGAGCTTCTGGCGCGGCTAGGCCAGCGCGACCGGTCGATCGCCGACGCGGTACTCATCATGCGCGCCTACCTCAAATGGGGCGAGGCCTGCCCGACCTACCTGCAGGGCGATTTCGCCTTCGCGATATGGGATGGCGAGCGCCGGGCCCTGTTTTGCGCGCGCGACCATTTCGGCGTCAAACCCTTCTATTACCATTCGACCGACAGGCGTTTTGCCTTTGCCTCGGAGATCGGACCGATCCTGGCGCTGGACGGCGTCGGCAGGCGCCTCAGCGAGCACCAGATTTCGGGTTTCCTCGCCGGCTTGCCGGACGATCCGCAAGCCACGCCCTACGCCGAGATCTTCCGCCTGCCGGCGCGGCACAGCATGATGGTCGTGGACCGCCAGGTAATACTTCGCCGCTACTGGCAGATCGAGCCGTCACAGCGGCCGCCGCGCACGGACGCGGCCGAAGAATTCAGGCATCTCTTCGCGCAATCGGTGGAGAACCGGATGCGCGGCACGTCCGCCGTCGGCGCCATGTTGAGCGGCGGGCTCGATTCATCCTCGATCGCCTGCCTCGCGGGTCTGAGGGCAGCGGCGAAGCGCGACCCGAAGCTCAAGACCTTCTCGCTGGTGTTCGACAAGGGTTCGTCGATGGACGAGAAGCCGTTCATCGATGCGGTGCTCGACGACAATCCGCTCGACGCCACGCTGATAGCCGTCGGCAACTACGCGCCCTTCGCCGAATTCGAGCGCATCCTGCAGGAGCAGGAAGGCACGTTCCTGGCGCCTGGCCTGTCTTTGACCCGTGATCTTTACCGCATGGCGGGCGCAAAGGGCGTCAAAGTGCTTCTCGACGGACATGGCGGCGACGAGGTCGTCTCGCAGGGCCATGGGCACCTCCACGAACTCGCCAATGCCGGCCGGTGGCTTGAGCTGTGGCGCGAGTTGCACAGCGCCGCCAACACCTATGGCGAGGGCATGCTCTCCCTCTATTTCAAGTTCCTGACCATCTATGGACCGGCCTGGCGGATCGCCAGGATGAGGGCAATGGCCAAGCGCCTTGCCGGCAAAATGCGGCACAGGCCGGCGCAGGCGCAGCGCGCCTGGGCGGGCCTGGTCAATCCGGAGCTTGCCAGGCGCACCGATCTTGCCGAGCGCTTTCATCGCAGCGGTTACATGCCCGCCGCCGTCAGCGCCAGCGAAGCCCTGACGCATCGCTGGCTTCTGTCCACCGGGCTGGTGCCGCACGCCTTCGAAGTGCTCGACAAGGCCGCCGCCAATTTCGGCGTCGAGCCCCGCTATCCGTTCTGGGACAAGCCGCTCGTCGAATTCTGCCTGGCGCTGCCCGGCGAGGAAAAGCTCAAGGACGGCTTCGGCCGCCATGTGCTGCGCCGGGCCATGCAAGGCGTTCTGCCGCCGGCCGTGCAATGGCGGCGCGACAAGATCGATTTCACCGCCAACCTGGTCAAAGGCATGCTCGGCAACCACCGCGAGCTTCTGGACAGCCTGCTGATATCGGACAGCGAACGGATCGCGCCCTATGTCAACCTGCCTGAGGTGAACTCGGTCTATGACCGCATGCTGCGCCAGCCCGAGCAGGCGACGCTGCCCGACGTCCAACATGTCTGGCGCTCGGTTTCGCTGTCGCTGTGGCTGCGGCAAGTCCAAGGAAGCCCTGCATGAATCTTCCGGTTGCTTCCCTCGCGCGGCCCGAGCCCGTCGCCGAAACGATGACGCCAAGCGGACGCGTCCGCCATTTCTACAAGGCCTACGGGCTGGTGATCGGTTCCGAAGTGGCCTTGCCGGAACTGGAACCGACGGCGCCGGCGGCACCGGACCTGGAGATCGCGGTCGGGCCGGTCGACTTTCCCGACGACGCGTCGCAGGGCGCCACGGCGTTCCGCTTCGAACCGATGCGCCAGTATCTTGCATGGCAGGCGGTCGGCACCTTCATGATCAGCGGCGCCAAGCGGATCGACGTCGATCCGGCGCCGGGGGTCGACGATCCGCTGCTTGCCTTTCCGCTGCTCGGGCCGGTGATGGCGCTCGCTTTGCACCAGCGCGGGCTGCTCGTGCTGCATGCCAGCGCCATTGCCGTCGGCGGCGAGAGCGTGATCTTCCTGGGCAACAAGGGCGCCGGCAAATCGACGACGGCGGGCGCGATGATCCGCGCCGGCCATCGGCTGCTTTCCGATGATGTCGTGGCGCTGGATTTGTCCGACCCGGACCGGCCGATGGTCCTGCCCGGATTTCCGCAGCTCAAGCTCGCCGCCGATGCGGCCGGCGCCATTCGCCTCGAACAGGCGGACGTGCGCCCGCAGGTGCATCCGCAAATCGACAAGGCACAGCACCGGCTGCGCGACGGATTTGCCGCCGAGGCGGTGCCGGTATCGCGCATCCATGTGCTCGAGCGCGGCGGGCGGGCGGCGATCTCGCCGCTGGCCGGTGCCATTGCGCTGCCGGCGATCATCAAATTCTCCTATATATCGCGGTTCGGCCGACAGGCGCTGCCCGGCGATTTTGCCGCCGCGCATCTGCGCCAGTGCGCCCGGATCGCGGGGCGGATCGGTGTCAGCCGCCTCGAAGTGCCCGCCGGGCTCGGCCGTATCGATGAAGCGGTCGCAGCGATCGAAGCCGACCTGGCGTCCGGGACAAGGTGAACCCGGGCATGGGCAGGTCCTCCAAGCTTCGCCTGTCGCCGTTGCGGGATATCACCGGCTTCGGCGCCATGATGGCGCATGTCGGCGGGAGGCGCACGGCGACGGCGCTGACCTTCCTGGTCCTGGGCAGCCTGACCGAAGGCGTCTCGATCCTGCTGCTCGTTCCGCTGTTGCGCCTGATCGGCAAGGCCGACCAGGATTACGCGGTGCCGGTGCCGGAGGCCTTGCATCGGCTGGTGCCCGGCGGAACGCTGTCGCTCGCAACGGTGCTCTGCCTGCTTATCGCGCTGGTGGCGCTGCAAGCGATGTTCAATCGCTTCAAGTCGGTCTACATGGCGCGGCTGCTCTATGATTTCGTCAACCGCGTGCGCATGAACCTGTTCGAGAGCGTCGGCAAGGCGCGCTGGGGGGTTTTCACCCGCATCCGCGGCTCCGATCTCGACCATGCGCTGAACGGCGACGTCGACCGCGTGCAGGTGGCCGCCTTTTCGCTGCTGATGCTCACCCAGGCCACACTGCTTCTGGTCGGCTATCTCGTGGTCTCGCTGTCCATCTCGCCGGTGATGACGTCCTTTGCCATCCTCATCGGCCTGGTGCTGCTGATTGCGCTGCAGCCGTTCAGGGCGCGCGCCAGCGCCTATGGCCGCACGCTGACCGGCAATCGCCAGGACCAGTACCGCACGGTCTCCGAGTTCCTCGGCGGCATCAAGGTCGCGAAAAGCCTGAATGTCGAGGCAAGCTATTTTGCCGAGCTCGGCGCGACGCTGGACAGGATGAAGGCCGATAACATCGCCTATGTCCGCAACTCCTCGCTCGGCACCGCTCTGTTCCAGGTGGCGAGCGTGATCGGGCTCAGCCTGTTCATCTATATCGCGCTGGTCCGCTTCCACCTGTCGCTGGCCGAGATCGTCGTGCTGCTCCTGGTCTTCATGCGGGTCGCGCCGCGCTTCATGGACATGCAGCTTCAGACCCAACAGGTGCTGATCAACCTGCCGGCCTACGCTTCGATGCAAAGCCTCCAGGCCCGCTTCGACGCCGAGCGCGAGCCGGCGCCGAGCGTTGCCGAACAAGGCGCAAAACTGTCGCTCGATACCGGCCTCAACGTCCGCGATGTGTCTTTCGCCTATGGCGAGGGCGACGGAAAACCTGTGGTCAGCGATATCACCTTCGGCCTGCCAGCCGGCAAAGTGACGGCGCTGATCGGCCCTTCCGGTTCCGGCAAGAGCACGATCGCCGACATGCTGCTCGGCCTGCTCGAGCCCACCGGAGGCCGGGTCCTGGCCGACGGCGTGGAGATCACGGCACAAAATCGCAGAGCCTGGCGCGATCAGGTCGCCTATGTGCCGCAGGATGTGTTCCTGCTGCACGACACGATCGCCGCCAATTTGCGCCTTGCCGCGCCCGAGGCCAGCGACGATGCGCTCTGGACGGCGCTGCGCAACGCCCATGCGGCCGATTTCGTCGAGCAGCTGGCATTACGGCTCGAGACGGTGGTGGGCGACCGCGGCGTCCGGCTTTCCGGCGGCGAGCGGCAGCGCATCGCACTGGCGCGGGCGCTGCTGCGCAAGCCCTCGCTGCTTATCCTCGATGAAGCGACAAGCGCGCTCGACTGGCAGAATCAGTCGCTGATTGCCCAATCGATCGAGGCCCTGCGCGGTCAGATGACGATTTTGACCATAGCGCACCGACCATCGATGATCGCCTTCGCCGACTGGGTCGTGGCCATCGAGAACGGACGCATCGTCGAGGTCGGACAATATCGGCGGCTCAAGGCAAAAGCCGGCAGCCGTCTTGCCAGGATGCTGTCGGGCGAGCAGGCCGAGCGCGAAACCGCGCCATCGGTCGCGACAGGACCGGTCCCTGCGCCGGTCGAACGATCAGTGGAGGCGTCTGGCGCTTAGCTTCTCGCCTTCGGCGACCTTGTTCAGGATTGCGCCGCGATCGGCTTCGCGGACTTTGTCGGCCGAAGTCGGCGTGGCTCTGCCAATCATGGCAAAGACCAGAAGGAAATAGCCAGCCTGGATAATGACGGCGCAGATGATGGCACGCAGGAGGATGGTGCCCGGCGATGCGCCGTCGAAATACGACCAGCCGATGACGATCGCGAGAGCGAACATCATCCCGACGATGAATTTTGGCAGAGACATGTTCGCCGGCCCCTCAACCGATACGAGCATGCAAAAGCTGCGACTTACCCACCCGCGTAACTCCCCGTTGCGCCAAAGAGCTTTTCTGGCTGCCCAATCCGGCCGGTTGCTTCCAGCCTTCCTTACCCATGCAGACTATGACAGGAACAATTTGCGACTCTATTAAGACGCGCCTACCGAAGCAAGGCCGGACAGCTATGGTTTCCAACGGTTTTACGAAATCGACTCTGGCATGGTGCGCCGCACACTCTGGCCCTGATAGCCATTCAATGCGTGCGTCTGCAGCCTAAGTAAAACCCACGACTTTGATTAGTATTTTACCTGAATAACTTACCATAGCGAGTGCTTACCGCAACATGCAACCGCGTTTCTTCTGCAACAAAGAATGCATTGCCCAAAAATGGTCCAAAATGCGGACTACATTTTCATGGCTTTCGTTCACCTTGTCATAAACATGCCACAAAGGTGAAAATTTGTGCAGGGCAGGTTTATTATTTGGTCAATTCATGACGTGAACATTTCATCGCGATGGGAAATTGTGTGTTGCGCTGCAGCATTTTTTTGATATCTTGCCGTAAACCATCCGTTCAACGTATGGAGCTTTTGCATGAGGGACGTCGCCAAGTCGGCTAATGCGGGTTTTGCGCAGGTCGGCATTGATTTTCCACCCCCCATCGGCGGTTTGCTCAAACGCAGTTTCGATATCGTCGGTTCCGTGGCTGGACTGGTTCTGCTCAGCCCGCTTTTCCTGATGGTCGCCCTGCTGGTCAAGCTTTCGGACAACGGTCCGATATTTTATGGCCACAAGCGAATCGGCCGCGGAGGCAGGATTTTCTCCTGCCTCAAATTTCGCACCATGGTGCCGGATGGCGAGCGTGTGCTGAATGCGTACCTATCGGCCAATCCGGAAGCCAACGCTGAGTGGATCGCTACGCGCAAGCTGAAAAACGATCCGCGCGTGACCCGCGTCGGCCAGGTGCTTCGCAAGCTCAGCCTCGACGAACTGCCGCAGATCCTCAACATCCTGCAGGGCGACATGAGCCTTGTCGGCCCACGCCCCGTCGTGCGCGACGAATTGGAGATCTACGGCAGCGCCGCGGTCTATTACCTGAAGTCGCGGCCGGGTCTCACCGGCTTGTGGCAGGTGAGCGGCCGCAACGACGTATCCTACGACACGCGCGTCGCCTTCGACCGCCATTATGTCGAGAACTGGTCGTTGTTCGAGGACATTCGCATTATCTTCAAGACAGTTCCCGCCGTGTGGATGTCGCGCGGCAGCTATTGACCGACGGACCTGCCGCGCCAGATTCGGGGCGGGCGTCCGGCAGTGATCTCATCGGGCGGATGGGGCCAAAGCGGATCGGAAACGTTCATTTGAAAAAAGACCTGTTCGGACTGTCTTACGCCTGCAGTCTCATACCCAGGACCACCGCCCGCTTCGCGGGCGCGTTGCTTGTTGCGGGATCGCTGGCCATGCCGCAGCTCGCCGCCGCCGGCGATTATCAGCTTGGCCCGCAGGACAAGCTCAACATCCGCGTCGCCGAATGGCAGACCGTCGACGGCACGTTCCGCGACTGGTCGGCCATCAATGGCGTGTATTCGGTCGGCCCTGCAGGGACGCTGTCGGTGCCGTTCGTCGGCAACATGCAGGCTGCCGGCAAGACGACGGCGGAAGTTGCCTCGGCGATCGGGCTCGCCCTGCAGCGTAAGCTGGCGCTGCCCGACAAGCCGGAAGCCTCGGTCGAGATGGCGCAGTTCCGGCCGTTCTACATTTCGGGCGAAGTCCAAAACCCCGGCCAGTTTGCCTTCGTGCCCGATCTGACCGTGCTCAAGGCAATCAGCATCGCCGGCGGCATCCGGCGCAATGCCGACTATGGTCCGCAGATCGAAAAGGATCTGATCACCGCCAAGGGCAGCTTTGACATCTATGACGACCAGCGCTTGCGGCTGATGGTCAAGCGAGCCCGCATCGACGCCGACCTCGCCGGGAAACCGACTTTCGAGGTGCCTCAGGAAATTCAGGGCGATTCGAGATTGCCGACCATCGTCGCCGACGAAACGGCGATCCTGGTTTCCAACCAGAAGTCGCTGAAGCTGAAGCTCGATGCGCTCGACAATTTGAAGGGCGTTCTGCAGTCGGAAATCGAATCGCTGCAAAAGAAGATCACGAACCAGCAGAAGCAGGTCGATCTGGCGGAGCAGCAGGCCGCCAGCATCGGTCCGCTGGCGCAAAAGGGCCTGATTGCCAATGCGCGATTGCTTTCCTCGCAGCAGACGGTCACCGACCTGCAGGGCAAGATCCTGGATTATGAGACGGCCATCCTCACCGCCAAGCAGTCGATCAGCAAGGCGGACCAGGACGCCATCGATGCCCGTAACACACTGGGTTCGAGCCTCACCGCCGATCGGCAGCAAACTGAAGCGAACCTGAATGAGGCAGCCTTGAGGGTCGGCATGCAGAAGGGCCTCATCGCGCAGGCATCGGATCCGGCAACGGCTGCCGCCTTCACCGGCAATGGAGAGCCAGCCCTGCTCTATTCGCTGGTGCGGATTGCCGACGGCAAGACGAGCGAGGTCGAAGCCAAGGAAGACACGCCGGTGCTGCCGGGCGACGTGATCAAGGTGAAGCTGGCGCCGACGACCAGCCAGTAGCGTCGCCGGCTCCGGCTTGCCGCGAGCGAACCGAGGAACGGAGGCGGGAGGAACAAGTCAGGCTCGTCCGCGGCGCGGGCGAGCGATCTGTTTGCACCGCTTGAAGGCATAACATGCAGCCCGCAGCTCCGCGTCACGTGTACCTGAATCTCGACGCCATTCGCGGCGTGGCGGCAATCAGCGTCATGCTCTATCACTTCTCGCCGTTCCTCGCCGACGGCAAGGTGCTGCCGTCGAGCTATCTCGCGGTCGATCTCTTTTTCCTGCTCAGCGGCTTCGTCATCGCGCATGCCTATGACCGCAAGATCGAGAACGGCATGGGCTTCGGCACATTCGTCGCCATCCGCCTGATCCGGCTCTATCCGCTCTATCTCGCCGGCACGCTGCTCGGCTTCTTCTATCTGCTGGTCAAGAACAGGCTGATGCCGGCGGAGTACATGCCGCTGTCCGAGATCGGCATGCAGCTGACGACCGGCATGCTCTTCATCCCGCTGGTCAGCGATGCCTATCATACGATCTTCCCGCTCAATCCCGCTTCGTGGTCGCTGTTCTTCGAGCTCATCGTCAACATCGCCTATGTCGCGGTCTTCTTCCTGCTGTCGCGCCGGGTGCTGACGGGGATCGTCGCCGTCAGCCTCGCATTGCTCGTCGTCGCCTCGGTTTTCGCCGGCACGCTGGATTTCGGCATGACCGGCAACACCATCATCAGCGGGCTGCCGCGCGTGACCTTCTCGTTCTTCCTCGGCGTGCTGCTCTGCCGCTCGATGGCGCGTACCCAAGGCAAGCTAGGCTTCCTGCGGCGCGGCTTCTGGGTCGAAGGCGCGATCCTGCTCACGCTTGCCGTCTTCGCCATTGCACCGGCCGGCGGCGCACGCGTTGCCTACGACCTTGCCGCAATCGTCATCGTCTTCCCGATCATGGTGATGACCGGCGCGGTGGCGCCGACCGCGCCGCTTCTTTCAGGCTTCTATGGCTGGCTCGGGCGGATTTCCTATCCGATCTACATCATCCACACGCCGATGCTGATGATCATCGCCGGGGCCGGCAAGGCCGTCTCGATCGATCCCTTCGCGCATCATCCCTGGTTCGGCATCGTGATGGCGGCCTCGGTCGTCGTGATCGCCGACATCGCCACGCGCATCTATGACGAGCCGGTGCGGCGCTTCCTGCAGCGGCAGATGCAGCGCGCGCGCGCCGTGGCTTAGACCGGCTCACCGAAGAAGGGCTCAACGGACAAAATCCGGTATGAAGATTCCGAAATCCATTCTGATCGATCCCGATCGCAACGAAACCTACGGCATCTTCGCCGTCGCGGTTTCCATGCTCGCCTTCGCCTACTCGCCCAATTTCGGCCAGATCCTGATCCTCGCCTACTACGCCGTCTGGCTGCCGCTGCTGTTCGTCGATTATCGGCGCTTCACCTGGAAACTCTCCAGCGCCTGGCTGCCCATACTGCTTGCGGCCTATGTCTGCTTCTCGGTGTTCTGGTCGCAGGCGGCGGGCATCAGCGCGCGCGCGGGGGTGCAATATTCCTCGCACATCGTCTGCGCCTATGTCGCGGCGCGCACCATCAGCGTACGCACGCTGGTGGTCGGCTCGCTGATCGGTATCTTCTTCGTCCTGCTCTATTCACTGAAAGTCGGCAATTACGCGCTCGACATCATCGACGGCACTGTCAATTTCGTCGGCGCCTTCGGTTCCAAGAACCAGGTCGGTTTCTTTTCTTCGCTTGGCATCTTCTTCTGCCTTGCGTTCCTGGTCTTCTACCGGCGCAACTGGCTGGCCATCATCTGGACCGCGCCGATCTTGCTGTTGTCGGTCTACATGTTGGCAATCGCCCATTCGGCGACGTCAGTGGCCTCGCTGCCGGCGGTGATCGGCATCGTGACGCTGCTCACCATGACCAAGGTGCTGTCGCGGCGTTATCGCCGCGTGCTGTTCATAGTCGGCGCCGGTGCGCTGGTGACGGGTGTGGTCGCAGCGCTGAACCTCGGCCTGCTGGACCTCGTGCTCGGGCTTTTCGGCAAGGATTCGACACTTACCGGCCGCACCTATCTGTGGGAGCAGGGCTGGGAGGCGGCACAGCAGCATCCGCTGCTCGGCTATGGCTATGCCGCCTATTGGGTGCAGGGTTTTGCCGATCCGGAGCGGCTGTGGGCGGAATTCTATATCTCTACCCGCTCCGGCTTCCACTTCCACAATACCTATGTCGAGACGCTGGTCGAAATCGGCTTCATCGGCGTCACCTTGCTGGCGCTGATCATCCTGCGCGCCTTCTACGGCCACGTCTCGAAAGTGGTGTTCGGCAACTGGAACGCCGATTCGGTGGTGCTTGCCGGCGCGATCGGACTGATGCTGATCCGCTCCTTCTTCGAGGTCGAGATGCTCGGCCCCTACTTCATGGCATCCTTCATCGTCTATTACGGCCTGTTCAAGCTGAGCCCATTGCCGGCTTTCCGGCGCCGTAGGGTGGCCATTCCCGCCGAGGACGCGAGGCCCGCCAATGGCCGTATGCCGGCCCCGGTCTGATCAGCGCGGAAGATCCAGAGCAATTCGAGGAAAAGTGCGTAACGGTCTTTCTGGGAATTGCCCTAAAGCGCGTCGCGCTGAACCGGATTCAGGCGACGCGCTTTAAGTCTTTGTTTTGATGCATGTCGTTGTCCCAGAACCGCTGCACACTTCTGGGCGACACGCATTAGGCAGACGTGGAGCGCGCGACGGCGGCCTGGATGAGCCGGTCGGCGAGGATCGCGAGGAAGGCAATCGACAGGCCGGCGATCAGGCCCATGCCGGCATCGGCCTTGCCGAGCGCGACATAGACTGCCTGGCCAAGATCGCGCGTGCCGACAAGGGCGGCGATGGCCAGCATCGAGAGCGCCGCCATGATGGTCTGGTTGAGACCGAGCATGACGACCGGCAAGGCAAGTGGCAGCTTGGCCTGCAGCAGCGTCTGCAACGGCGTCGCGCCCATCTGCTCGACCGCCTCGACGACATCGGCGCGCACATGCCGCAAGCCATGCTCGACATAGCGGATCGGCGGCACGATGGCGTAGAGCATGATGGCGATCAGCGCCGTGAACTCGCCGACCTTGAAGAACATCAGCGCCGGGATGAGGAAGACGAATTGCGGCATGGTCTGCAGCGCGTCGCAGATCGGCTTGAGAATGTGCGAGACGCGGTCGCTATGCGCCGCCCAAGTGCCGAGCGAGCCGCCGACCAAAAGGCAAAGCAGAACCGCCAGCGTGCAGAGGTAGAGCGACTGCACCAGTTGCGGCCATAGTCCGTTGACCAGGATCAGCCCGAAGCCGGCCAGTGCGAAGAGACCGAGCCGCGGGCCACCCACCTGACCGGCGAGCAAGGCGACGGCAAGGATGAAGACAGGCCAGGGCAGATCGAGGAAGCCGGTGTAGAGAACAAGGCCGGCGGCCAGCACGGCGACCGCCGCCCGCCAGCCGAAGCGGCGCATCGCCAGCACGGTCAAGGCCAGCACCAGGGCGGCATAGACGACCAGCGCCGAAGGTGGAAGCACAAAGCCCCACATTGCCGGCGTCGCCGAGCCCGAAATGCCGACGCGCATCGGCAAAAGCAGACAATAGAGCACCGTGTTGCGCACGCCATTGAAAAACCAGGCATAGTCGCGAACGAGCCCCAGCAGCCACTGGTTGACCGCGCCCATCTGCATGCGCAATCCGGTTTCCGGCAGAAGCCTCGCATCGGGCGCGGCAAGCCGGATGATCACGGCGAGAGCCAGCGCGACCGCCAGCGAGAGGGCCAGCCGGCGTGGCGTCATCCATCGCATGGCGCGCGTCGGCCCGGTCTGCGGCGCCTTGGCGAAGCCGATGGTGAGGCGGTCGATCAGGATGGCGAGCAGCGCAATCACCAGGCCGGAGAGGATGCTCTGACCAAACTCGGCCTTGCGCATCGAGGACAGGACCTCCCAGCCGATATCCTCGAAGCCGCCGATGATGGCGGCGACGATGACCATCGACAGTGCCGCCATCGTCGTCTGGTTGAAGCCGACGAGAAGCTGCGGCAGCGCCGTCGGTACTTCGACCTGCCAGAATTGCTGGCGGCGCGTGCAGCCGCTCATCAGTCCGGCCTCGCTGATCGCCGCCGGCACGCGGTCGAGGCCGAGCATGGTGTTGCGCACCATCGGCGGCGTCGCGTAGATCGCCGAGGCGATCAGCCCGACCACCGGACCGAAGCCGAACAGAAGCAGCAGCGGGATCAGATAGGCGAAAGCCGGCACCGTCTGCATCAGGTCGAGCGCGCCAAGCAGCATTGGGCGCAGGCGCGGACGGGCATGACCAAGGACACCAAGAGCGAAGCCAAGCACGGTCGAGATCGGCACCGCCAGCAGCACCAGCGCAAGCGTGTTCATGCTCTGCGGCCAGTAGCCGGCAAGCAGTACATAGGCGAGCGTGGCGAGCGCGAAGATTGCCAGCCGCCCGCCCCTCGACTTCAGCGCAAGGGCGGCGACAGCCAGCATCACCGCCGGCCAGGGCAGCCAGGCGAGCACCAGCCGCGCGCCGCGCATCGGCGCATCGAGCAAGGCGGAGAGCGCCCGGAATCCTGGCTGAATGACGGCGACGACAACGTCGGTTACGGCGTTGATGTAAGCGGCCAGCGGCAGCGTCCATTCCTTGGGGAAATTGACCAGCCAGGGAAGTTCGGTTTTCAGAAGCAGGCAAAGCACCGCCAGCACGGCCAGGCCGCACCAGGGAACAAGGGCCGGCGCGATGGCGAATCTTTGCGGGGATCCCGCGATCGCGGCCGGCGCCGTCATGTGCTCTTGCGCCTCGCCTGCTCGCGCTCCAGCACTGCAAGCACGGCGCTGGCGCTGAGTACCGCCGGCGGACCGTCGCCCGCGGCGGAAACGGTGAAAGCGCCCACGCCGGAGGCGAGTTGCGGGATAAGCGCTTCGAGACCGGTGTCGGCTGTGACGCTCCGTTCGGGCAGCGCCGCCCCATTGGCGGGCGTGGCGATGTCGCCGGCCGTGATGACGCGCAGCAGCGGCATATCCTCGGTAAACTGCGCGACATAGTCGTCCGCCGGGTTGAGCACGATGTCGGCCGGGCGGCCGATCTGCACGATCTTGCCCGCCCGCATGATCGCCAGCCGGTCGGCCAGGCGGAAGGCCTCGGCGATATCGTGGGTGATGAAGATGATGGTCTTCTTCAGCATGCGCTGCAGGCGCAGGAATTCGTCCTGCATCTGCTTGCGGATCAGTGGATCGAGCGCCGAGAACGGCTCGTCGAGGAACCAGAGCTCCGGCCCTACCGCGAGCGAGCGGGCAATGCCGACGCGCTGCTGCTGGCCGCCGGATAGCTGGTGCGGCAAGGACGCCTCGCGGCCTTCAAGCCCGACAAGCGCGATCATCTCGCGGGCCCGGGCCTCGCGCTCCTTCGCCGGCTTGCCCTGGATCTTGAGCGGGAAGGCGACGTTGCCCAGCACGCTCAGATGCGGCAGCAGGCCGAAATTCTGGAACACCATGCCCATGGCGTGGCGGCGCAGTTCGATGAGCTCCTTGCCGCTGGCGGCGAGCAGGTTCCTGCCGTCGAGCAGGATTTCCCCGGCGCTCGGCTCAACCAGGCGCGACAGGCAGCGCACCAAGGTCGACTTGCCGGAGCCGGACAGCCCCATGATGACGAATATCTCGCCGGTCGCCACCTCGAAGCTGGCATCGACCACGGCCGGCAGATGCGCCTCCGCGCGCAGGCGCTCGGCCAGAGCATCGGGATCGATCACATAGCCGCGCGAGTCGAAGTAATAGCCCGGCCGCCGGCCATAGACCTTCCAGACATTTCGGCAGGCAAGCTTTATCGGACGCGCGGCGGTGTTCATCCCTATCGACCCGTACCGATTGCTGGCCCGGCTCCGCATATTCGGGAAGCCGGGCCTTTGTTGCCCTCAGCCTTGGCCAGGCACATCGGCGAACTATCCCTTGGCGGCGTCGAGCCAAGGTTTCCACACCGCCTCGTTCTTGTCGATCCATTCCTTGACGACGGCGTCGAGGTCCTTGCCCTGCTTGTCGACCGCCAGCATCAATTTCTGCTGCTCGGTCGCGTCCATCTTGAAGGCCTTGAGGAAGGCGTAGGCCGCCGGCCATTTGGCGCCGAAGCCGGACCAGACGATCTTGTCGACATCGGGCGGCGTGATGCAGTGCTCGTTGGTCTGCTGCTTGCAGGGCGGCATGGCGACCCAGCCGACATCGTTCTCGGCCAGCGCGTAATGCGGACCCCAGAACATCATGATCAGCGGCGTCTTGGCAGCTTCGGCGGCTTCGAGCTCGGCAACCAGCGCGCCTTCGGAACCCGACGGCACGGCGGTGTAAGGCATGTTGTTGTCGGCAAGGATGGTGGCCGCGCGCGAGCCCCAGTCGGACGGGTAATCGAGGAAGCGGCCGTTGGGCGCAGTCTCAGGTGTTGCCAGCGCCTGGGCGCATTCGGGCTTGTTCAGCGCACTCCAGTCGGGCAGGCCGGGACAGACCTTCTCCATGAACTTCGGATAGATCCAGCCTTCCTGCGTCTTCAGGTCGAGCTTGCCGACGTCCTCGATCTGCTTGGCGGCGAGCACCTTCGGATAGATGTCGCCGACATTGTTCAGCCAGATCTCGACCGAGGCGCTGAGCGAGCCATCGGCCAACCCCGAAAACTGCGGGAAATTGCCGGCGGTGACGTATTCGACCTTGTAGCCGAGCTTCTGCATAAGCTGCCCGGCGATGTGGGTGGAAACATGCGCGCCCGTCCATTCCAGCATCGCCAGCTTGATCGGGTCGTCCTTGGCGCCGAGATCGGCGCTTTGCCCTGCCGTTGTTGCGGCAAGCATCAGCGCGAGGCCAAGGCCGGCTCCTTGCAAGACATTTATCGTTTTCATGTCAGTTCCCCTGTCTGGTTGATGACCCTTCTTCTATTGGCCTCCTCCCTGAAGGCCGGGATCCATCCCCCGTGCGGACGCTACCACAAGGCTCCGCCGGTGATCTGGATATTTTCCATGGTGATCCCCTTGGCAAGGTCCGAGCAAAGGAAGATCGCGAGCGCGGCGATCTCCCCCGGCTGCATCATGCGTCCCTGGGGATTGCCTTTCCTGAATTCGTCCATCACCTCTTCGGCGCTGCGGCCCTTGCCTTCGCGCTCGACGACCTGCGCGACGTTGCGGCGCATCAGCTCGGTCTCGACCCAGGTCGGACTTATCATCACGCAGGTGACGCCATGCGCGGCACCTTCGAGCGCCACGCAGCGCGTCAGGCCGAGCAGGCCGGCCTTGGAGGCGCAATAAGCGGGGTTGTCTTTCCAGCCGACCGAAGCAGCCGTCGAGCCGATATTGACGATGCGGCCCCAGCCGCGCTCGATCATGCCGGGCAGCACGGCGCGCGTGGCACGGAAGGCGCCGGTGAGATTGGTGTCGACGATCTTGTCCCAGAGCGCGTCGGAATGGCCGCAGACCGGCTGTTCGGCCGTCGTGCCGGCGGCGTTGACGAGGATGTCGGCCGGGCCGACAGCCGCCTGGGCTTTAGCAAAGAAGAGATCGGTGAGCGCACTGTCGCGCACGTCGAGATGGGCGGCATGCACCTTGGTGCCGTGCGCGGCGAGCGCCGACCGCACGCGTTCAATCTCGTCCGCGCCGGGATAGTAGGCGGCGTCCACCCTGCCCGCCTGCGGCGGCGCGACATAGGAGCCGACGGCGACATTGGCGCCGGCTTTGGCGAGCGCCGTTGCGATGGCGAAACCCATGCCTGAAAAGCCGCCGGTGACGATGGCGCTGCGGCCGGTGAGATTGGTCATCGCAAACGCGCTCCGTGTTCACACTGCAAGATAGCCTCCGTCGACGACCATTTCGGAGCCGGTGACGAATTTCGATTCATCCGAGGCGAGATAGAGAACCATGTAGGCGATATCGCTGGGCTCGCCGAGGAAGCCGATCGGATGGCGGGAAAGCGCTTTGGCCTTCTCCTGCTCAAGTTTTCCCAGATCGCGCAGATAGTTCTCGGTCTGCGGCGTCCAGATGTAGCCGGGATGGATGGAATTGCAGCGGATGCCGTAGCGCTGCTCGGCGCAATGCACCGCGACCGCCTTGGTCAAAGTGCGCACGCCACCCTTGGAGGCGCAGTAGGCGGCGAGCTCGGCCTCGCCGATGATGCCGTCTATGGAGGACAGATTGATGATCGATCCGCCGCCGGATTTCTTCATCAATTTGATGCCTTCCTGGCAGCCGAGGAAGACGCCATCCAGATTGATCGCCATGGTGCGCCGCCATTCGGCCAGCGTTGTGTCCTCGATGGTCTTGGCGATGGCGATGCCGGCATTGTTGACCAGAACGTCGAGCCGGCCGAAACGCTGCTCGATCGTCGCCATGACCGAGAGCCAGTCCTCAGGCTTCGACACGTCATGGCGCAGCGCCAGCGCCTCGCCGCCGGCCTTGGCGATTTCGGCCGCGGTGTTGCCGGCGAGGCTTTCGTCAATGTCACTGACGACCAGCTTCGCGCCTTCAGATGCCAGCAGCAGCGAAGCCGCCCGCCCGAGGCCGAGCCCGGCCCCGGTGATCAAAGCGACCTTGCCTGCGACGCGGCCCATTCCTGCCATCAACCTCCCTTGTTCAGTGGCTCCAGCGGCTTGCCCAGCCAGTCGCGGTAAAAGCCTTCGAGGTCCGGCTCGAAATCATGCACGATCGGATAGCCGGGCGCAGCCGCCTCGACCTCATGCAACGTACCGCATTGCGGGCAGATGAACTCGCGGATCTCCATCCACTCCGGATCCGGCAGGTCGCTGTTGGGGTAGATCTCGCGCAGGGCTTCCTCTGTGTCGCGCACGATGATCGCGGCCTTGAGCTTCCAGTTCTTGCGATAGTCACCGAAGGAATGGCCGCATTCGCATTTCGTCACCCGCTCCTCGCCGCTCTGGCAGATGAAGAGATGGTCGCCGACCGGCAGCAGGATCGGATCCTTCCAGCCGACACGGTCCTGCAGCACAGCGACATATTTGAAGAAACGGTCGTCGTCCTTGTAGGCGCTCATGATGCGGCGTGTCTGCGGCCAAGGCAGCGCGCCGGCGACCAGATCGGCGATGACTTCCTTGCTGTATGAGGTCATGGCTTTGCTCCCGGCATGAAGATCGATCTGGCGTCGACGTCCCAGAACTCGCTGAAATCCTTGGCAAAGCGCGACGATAGCTTGATCGCGCTGGCATACATCTTCTTCACCTCCGGAGCGAAGTCGACCGCCTTCACCCGCTCGAGCTCCTTGGCCATCCATTCGGAAACCGGTTTGGCGCGCGCCAGGCGCTTTGCCCGCATCTCGGCGCGATGGCGCTTGGTGGCCTCCAGATTGGCGACGGGATAGCCCTCCGCGTCCTCATCCAGCATGATGCCGAAGATACCCTCGGCCGCCTCCCTGGTGAGAAAGCCGTTCTCGACATCCCAGGCGGTCTTGACGGGATCACGCTCCAGCACATCGCCGTAACCGCCGCCGCCATTGTAGGAATGGGTGAAGACGTCGCCCGTCTTATGCGGCGCGGTAATATAGGGCCCTTCCATCGTCACATGCTCGCCTTCGAGCCGCACTTCCAGCTCCGAACGATACGGGTTGGTGCCGGTGTGGTGCGCCAGCGGCGCGCCTTTCTCGGCCAGCGCGAAGATGTTTGAGTCGCGCACCGCGCGGTGCTTCTGGCAGGTCGGCGCCGGATAGCCGCCGCACAGCCCGCCATTGTCGAACACGCGGGATGAATGCTCCGACGTCACCAACCTAAGATGATCGGTCTTGCTGACCAGCCAGGTCGACAGGAAGGAGCAGCCGCCGCGATATTTGCCGGCGCCGCCGGAATTGGGAACGATGGAGCGGCCGATATAGAGCATCGGCATGTTCTGTTCCCAGATCTCGATATTGCCCATGTCGGATTCAGGGTTCCAGCCGACATAGGCGGTGTCCAAACCATCCTTGATCGCCAGAGCGCCTGAGCCGGCGGCGGCGCATTCGAAATGCGCCATGCCGAAAGGCGTGCCGTACTGGCTGGTGCCGCCCATCTCGATCATCGGGCTGTTGACCTGGCCGACAAAGGCCTCCTCGACGAAACCACGCGCGATGAAGGAGCGTGACAAGAGCCGCTGGAAGACGCCATAGGCCGGCAAGAGCAGCGCCCAGGAGGTGGCGGTCGCCACCATCTCGTTGTCGGGATTGGTCCAGGTGCCGTGCGGCAGCTTCAGCTCGGTCGCCATCCAGGCGCCGTCATTGACTAGGCCCTCGAAATTCATGTGCTGGGTCAGCGTCACGAACATGCCGCCATCCATGCCGGCGGGCGTGCAGTTCATCGAATGGTAGCCCCAGGGCTGGGCGCCCTCGAAGTCCATGATGATCTTGCCGTCGCAGGTGATCTCCATCTCGATCGGGATGTTGTAGAGCCAGTCGGGATCGCCGAGCGGCTGGTAACCTGGCTTGCCGGCTGTCACGTGGCCATAGAAGGTGTGGCCGCGATAGATGCCGGGCACCGTGAGCTGGCGCGTGCGGGCGAGTTGGGCGCGGCGGCCCTCCTCGATGAACTCCTTCGACACCTGCATCCAGTAATCGAGGCCGATCTCGTCGATCAGCGCCTTGACGCTTTCGCGCATGTCGATGCAGGAGGCGACCTTGGCCTTCTCGTCCAGCACCCAGTAGATCGGCATTCTGAGATTGCGCTCGCAGCGGATGACGTAGTCGCGCCTGAGCTCGTCATTCTCGCCGACCTTTTCGGCACAGACGAACAGGCCTTCGGTGAACCGCTCCTGGGCGAGCGCCACGTCGCCGCCGGGCGTGATGCCGCCGGCCTCGAGCTCGTGGCAGACAGCGCCCGCCCAGCCGACCAGCTTGCCGGAGTGGAAGATCGGCATGACGTCCATGACGTCCGGCACCTGCACGGTGCCGATGAAGGCGTCGTTGTTGGCGAAGATGTCGCCGTCGCGGATCCGCGGGTTTTCCTCGTAGCCGTTGCGGATCATCCATTTGATGAAGCGGCTCATCGTATGCACATGCACCATGATGCCGTTGGAGAGCGCGATCGCATCGCCTTCCGGCGTGTAGATGGCGACGACCATCTCGCCGACTTCGCGCACGCCGGGCGAGGCCGAGATGCGGCGCGCCATCTCGCGGGCCGACACGCAATAAGCGCGCAGCTTGGTGTGCAGCGTCTCGAATTTCAGCGGATCCCGTTTGCGCAATTCGAGCTCGGTGATGCCGTCATAGCAGCCGGTCTCTTCCATCAGCCGTTCGGATTCCATCAGCCGTTCGCGGATGCGCAGCGCGGAGGCGGGTTTGTCCAGCATGGCGTTCGCCCTTCTCAAGCGTGGGTGTAGTGCAGCAGCGTCCATTCATCGACATGGACGCGATCCTGCGGGTGAACGACGAGCGTCGTCGCCGGGTGTTCGATGATAGCCGGGCCGACGACCTCGTGACCCGGCTGCAGCAGGTCCATCTCGTAGAGATTGGCCTTGTGCCAGCGGCCGCCGATATAGGCCTCGCGCACGCCCTTGTGGGCCGACGCCGGGTCCGACTTGCCGAGCGGGCGCTTGAGCAGCACCGGCTTGACCTTGTCGGCGGTGGCGATCAGCCCGAGCTCGGTGATCGAGAAGCCGGCTTCGCCATAGCGCGAGACGCGGTGATTGACCTTGGCGTAGACCGCCTCGAACTCGTCGACGACCTTGCGCATGTCGTCGGCCGAATGAAGCGCCGACAGCGGCGCCATCACCTCGACGTCCTCGAGTTGGCCCGTATAGCGCATCATCAGGAACGGCACGGTCTTGATCTTGCTGAGTGCGTGACCGTCGGCCACCATTTCGTCGACCGCGGCCTTGGTGAGATCGTCCCAGACAGTGGTGACCTTCTTGCCGAAGGCGACCAGTTCGTCATCGCTTGCCCGCGCGCCGATGTCGATCTGCGTCGACACCGAATGCCGGCGCATGAAATCGGCGGTGGTGCAGCCGAAGGCGGAGAAAGCGGCGGCGAACTGGAAGGTGATGATGTCCTTGAAGCCGATGCCCCTGGAGCAGCCGGCGAGATGCAGCGGCCCCGAGCCGCCATAGGACAAAAGCGTGAATTCCGACGGATGAATGCCCTGGCCGGAGATGACGCGGCGCAGCGCGTTGTTGGCGTCGGCCTCCAGCATGTCGATCATACCTTCGGCGGCTTCCTCGACACCGACGCCGAGCAGGCGCGAGCATTTCTCCTCGAAGGCTTTCCTTGCCTTGTCCACCTGCAGGACGACCTTGCCGCCGAGGAAGTAATGCGGGTTCAACCGGCCGAGGATGGCGTCGCAATCGGCGATGGTCGGCTCGGTACCGCCCTTGGCGAAGCAGATCGGGCCGGGATCGGAGCCGGCGCTTTCCGGCCCGAGCGAGACCTTCCTGGTCAATGGATCGACCTTCAGGATCATGCCGGCGCCAGCGCCGATCGTGTCGAGATGCAGCGTCGGCACGTTGAGCTTGAAGCGGTCCATCAGCGGCTCGTTCTCGATCCGCGTCTGGCCGCGGGTGATGACGCCCATGTCGAAGGAGGTGCCGCCCATATCCGAGCAGATCAGCGAGTCGTTGCCGATCAGCTTGCCGACATAGGCGGCACCCAGGATGCCGCCGATCGGGCCGGAGATCATCGTTTCATGCAGGCGCGGATGGTTGATGGAGGTAAGGCCGCCGAAGGAGAGCAGCGTCTGGACGCCGTATTTGAAGCCGTATTTCTTCGAGACGTCCTCGATGCCCTTGAGCTGCTTGCGGCCGCGCGAGGTGGCGTAGGCTTCGATCAGCACCGAGTTCAGCCGCGACTGTTCTCGGATGACCGGGCGCACCTCGTGGCTGGTGTAGACGAGGATGTCGGCGCCGGCGGCAGCGATCTCCTCGCGGCATATCTGGGCGATGCGCTTCTCATGCGCCGGATTGACGTGCGAGAAGACGGTCATGATGCAGATCGCCTCGACCTTGTCGGCGATCAGCTTCCTGGCGGCGGCATGCACCTCGTGCTCGTAGAGCGGCAGGATGACGTCGCCGAACTGATCGATGCGCTCGGTGACGCCATGGGTGCGGCGGCGCGGCACCAGCGGATCGGGATGATGGTGGGTGACCGCGTGCAGACGGTCGGCATAGGAATAGTCCGCCCAGGCCTGCAGGCCGCGGCCCATCAGGATCATGTCCTCGAGGCCCTTGGTGGTGATCAGCCCGAGCTTGCGGCCGGTGCGCGACAGCAGCGTGTTGAGCATGCCGGTGCCGGAATAGAGCACCACGTTGGCGCCCGAGAACAGGTCCTGGAGCGAGATGCCCCAGGCGTCCGCCGCGTCCTCGGCGGAGGCGAGGAAGCCCTCCGCCTCGTTCTTCGGCGTGGTCGCCGACTTGCCGATCTTGAAGTGGCCGTCCTGATCGACAAGGATTGTGTCGGTCATGGTGCCGCCGGCATCGATGCCGATGACGATTGGATTGGTGGTGATCTGGTCCACGGGTCGCCTTCCCTTATCGAGAACGACCACAGGCTAGATTCCCGAAGCCGGATCGCGCCATATGCCTAAAGACACAATGACCGCGCGGCGCGGTTCGCCGAGAAAAGGGCATGCGCATGGGCAATATCTGGGCGCCGCTGGCCAAGGCGATCGCCGCCACCGGCACCGACCGGCATGTCGACTGCCTGATCGACCTGATCGGCGCCGACATCGCGCATGACCTGGTGACGGTGACGCGTTATTCGGCGACCAGGACGCCGGAATTCGTCAAGCACCGGCGGTTCTCCGACGAGATGGTGCGGCGCTATCTCGACAGTTACTACGTCTTCGATCCCTTCTATGCCTCGTGGCGGCGGGAGCGCCGGCTCGGCATCATGCCGCTCAAAGGGCTGGCCGACGAGGAGGCCAAGCGTGGCCAGTACATTGCCGGTTTCCTCGCGCAGTCGGAGATCTGCGACGAGGTCGGCATCCTGCTCGCCGACGGCGGCGACTGGTGCCTCGGCATCTTCCTCGATCGCTCGACCATGTCGTTCAGGGACAGCGAGATCGCGCTGCTCACCGAGCGGCTGCCGGTGTTCGAGGCGCTGCATGCGCTCGACATCAAGGCGCGCGGCGCCGACTTTTCGCGCACCTCGGCGCCGGGCGGCCCTGGCGCCTCGCCGCAGCAGAAGCCGAGCGTTCCGGAAAGCCTGTGGCCGGAACTATCGCTGCGCGAGCGCGAGTTGGTGCAGCTTATCCTCGCCGGACATCCGACCGCCAACATTGCCGCGCGGCTCGGCATCACCGTCGGCACGGTGAAGAACCACCGCCGGCGCATCTATGAGAAGCTCGACATCACCACCGAGCGCGAATTGTTCCTGCAGTTCTTCCAGCATCGGATGGACAGCTAGCCTCGCGTCAGTCGTGCAGATCCCGCGAAATCGCAGGCCCAATTGTGAAGCCGGAAAATGCCACCTCAAAACCCTCGCGCTGCGGCGAGCAGCACATCATGCCGACATCGACCGATTTCGAGATCGGGAAGTAGGCCAACCGCACCGGCCTCCAGTGGCCGTCCGAGGCGTCCAGATACTGAATGCGGATCGCCTCGGCGTGACGGGTCAGGCGGATCCTGACGCCATCCTTGCCGGCGGCAATGGCGACCAGCGACCAGTCGGATGTGTCGTTGGTGACGACGACGGAACAGTAGGCCAGCCCGTCGGTGTATTCGATGCCGGCCTTGATCCAGTGCGTTTCACTGAGGCGCAGCATCAGCCCCGCCTGATCGTAGAGCACCTTGTAGTCGCCCTTGACGGTGACCTCGGCGCTGAAGTCACCCTCGACGGCACGGTAGAGGAAATGGCCGTTGTCGCGCCAGAAGCCATAGAAGGTCTCACGCCAGAAATCCGTTTCCTTGGCCGTCCGGACGGTGAGCGTCCCGTCGCCGAAAGCATGGTGCGGCGGCGGGTTGAGCCATGTCATATCGGCAAGGCCAGACGTCATCGATCCCGCTCTCGGATTAGATTAGCCGGCAAATGTATAGGCGGTCTTCACCGTGGTGTAGAACTCCATCGCGTAGCGCCCCTGCTCGCGCGGACCGTAGCTCGAGCCCTTGCGGCCGCCGAACGGCACGTGGAAGTCGACGCCCGCCGTCGGCAGGTTGACCATGACCATGCCGGCTTCGGAATTGCGCTTGAAATGGGTCGCATGCTTCAAGCTGGTGGTGCAGATGCCGGAGGTCAGGCCGAACGGCGTGTCGTTGGCGACGGCCAGGGCCTCGTCATAGTCCTCGACGCGGATGACGTTGGCGACGGGGCCAAAAATCTCCTCGCGCGAGATGCGCATGGCATTGGTCGAGCCGAGGAACAGTGCGGGCCTGAGATAGAAGCCGGGCGTCTCGCGTTCCAGCCGCTCGCCGCCGAAGGCGAGCTCGGCGCCTTCCTGGCGGCCGATGGCGATGTAGTCCTCGTCCTGCTTGAGCTGGGTCTGGTCGACGACCGGGCCGATCTGCGTCTTGGCATCGAGCGCATCGCCGATGACGAGCTCGTCCAGGCGCTCCTTCATGGCGTCGACGAAACGGTCGTGGATGCCATCGGCAACGATCAGGCGCGAGGACGCTGTGCAGCGCTGTCCGGTCGAGAAATAGGCGCCGTTGACCGCGCAATCGACGGCGACGGCCAGATCCGCGTCATCGAGCACGACGAGCGGGTTCTTGCCGCCCATTTCGAGCTGGAACTTGCGCATGTGCTCGACGCTGGCAGCGGCGACGCGCTTGCCCGTGCCGACCGAACCGGTAAACGAGATGGCGTTGATGTCGGGGCTGTCGAGCATCGCCTGGCCGACCACCGAGCCCTTGCCCATGACGAGGTTGAGCACGCCCTTGGGCAGGCCGGCGCGGTGCAGGATATCGACGATGGTCCAGGCGCTTTCGGGCACCAGTTCGGCCGGCTTGAAGACGATTGTGTTGCCGTAGGCGAGCGCCGGGGCGATCTTCCAGGCGGGAATGGCGATCGGGAAATTCCACGGCGTGATGAGGCCGACGACGCCGACGCCCTCGCGGGTCATCTCGACGCCGACGCCCGGCCGAACGCTCGGCACCATCTCGCCCGACAGACGCAGCGTCTCGCCGGCGAAGAAATCGAAGAGCTGCGCCGCGCGGATCGTCTCGCCGACGCCCTCGGCCAGCGTCTTGCCCTCCTCGCGGGCCAGCGAGCGGCCGATCTCGTCCTTGCGCGCCATGATCTCGTCGGAGGTTTTCTTCAGCACCGCATGGCGGGCCAGCGGCCCGGAGCGCGACCAAGCAGGAAAGGCCGCCTTGGCGGCCGCGATGGCCTGCTTTGCTTCTTCCGGCCCAGCGGAAGCGTATTCGCCGACGACATCGTTGGTGTTGGACGGGTTGATGTTGCGCGAGCCGGCCTCGCCAAGCCACTCGCCGTCGATCAGGTTCTTGCGCAGCGCGGTCATCTTGTTTCCTTGAATTTTGGTCGCGGCAGCCATCGGCCGGCTCAATTGTCAGACAAATGATATAGTCATAGTCCGGCAGGAGGTCTACCGCGATCTTAAACCTAGAGCCAGCCCGCGTCAGGTCGAGAACGACCAGAACAGGCAGGCGAGCGTGACCGCGCCGAAGATGACGAAGAACAGGCTTCTGAGCAGGACGTTGCGGCGAAGCTCGTTCATGGTGAGGTGTGCCGCCACGATCGCCGCGACGAACAGGAAACGCCAGTTGAAAAGCGCCCAAAGCACCTCATGCTGGCCGAAGGCCCATCTGGCAAGCAGTGAGCCGACGATCGTCGAAAACAGAACGATCGTCGCGCAGAAGATCGCGTCGGCGGCATGGGTCAGCACGATGCCGGCAGCGCGGATGGGCAGGATCATCATCAGCATCGCGCCGAAGAAATAGATGGCGGCGACGGCAAGGAAGGAGCCGGCGTCGGCGATGCCGTCAAGACGCTTCACGCCGAAGGCGCCATAGGGATAGCCGTGCCTCGCCACGGCCAATGACAGCGCCATCAGCAAGGCGCTCAAAACCGTGACCAGTGCGAATGTGCCGAGGGCCTTGCTCATGCCTTTTCCTGTCGAGACGAATCAACAGGAACCATTTTAGCTCAGGGGCACTGGCCCCGCACCGGTAGCGTTACCCGATGCGGTCACCGCTCTTGGGATCGAAAAGGTGCAGTGCCGCCGGATCGGCATCGAGGCGGATCGTGTCGCCCGGCTTCACATCGGCGCGACCCATGACGAAAACGCAGATCTGCTGGTTGGCCAGCCTGATGTAGAACTGCGTCGACAGGCCGAGCGGTTCGACCACCTCGACTTCGGCCTTCAGCGCGCCATCGCCGACCAGCCTGATATGCTCCGGCCGCAAGCCGACGGTCAGGTCGTCGCCATCCTCCAGCGGCAGACCATCCGGCAATCTCAGCTTCTGACCATCGGCGAGCACAGCGTCCGCCTTGCCGCCCTTGGCGACTTTCGCCGGCAGAAAGTTCATCCCCGGCGAGCCGATGAAACCTGCAACGAAAGTATTGGCCGGCCGGTCGTAGAGCTCCAGCGGGTGGCCGACCTGCTGGACATAGCCGTCATGCATGACGACGATGCGGTCGGCCATGGTCATCGCCTCGACCTGGTCGTGCGTGACATAGACCGAGGTGGTCTTGAGCTGCTGGTGCAGCGCCTTGATCTCGGCGCGCATATGGACGCGCAATTTGGCGTCGAGATTGGAGAGCGGCTCGTCGAACAGGAACACTTTCGGGTCGCGCACGATGGCGCGGCCCATGGCCACGCGCTGGCGCTGGCCGCCGGAAAGCTGGCGCGGCAGGCGGCCGAGATAGCTGTCGAGGCCGAGGCGCTTGGCGGCCGCGCCCACCCTTCCCTCGATCGTCGCCTTCTCGGCCTTCTTCAGCATCAGGCTGAAGCCCATGTTCGAGGAGACATCCATATGCGGGTAGAGCGCGTAGGACTGGAACACCATGGCGATGTCGCGGTCCTTGGGCGCGACGTCGTTGACGAGGCGCTCGCCGATATGGATCTCACCGCCGGTGACCTCTTCGAGGCCGGCGATCATGCGCAGCAGCGTGGACTTGCCGCAGCCGGACGGGCCGACCAGCACGACGAACTCGCCATCGGCGATCTCGAGATCGACGCCATGCAGGATGCGCAGCGCGCCATAATCCTTCTCGACGTTTTGCAGCGTGACGGAAGCCATCTTTTATCCTTTGACCGCGCCGGCGGTGAGGCCGGTGACGAGATAACGTTGCAGGAAGGCGAAGAAGGCGCAGACCGGGATCAGCGCCAGGATCGAGGCCGCCATCATCTGCCCCCAGTCGACGGCGAACTTGCCGATGAAGGTGAGCAGGCCGACGGCGAAGGTCTTCTGCTCGTCGCTGGAGATCAGCATCAGCGCGAACAGCAATTCGCTCCAGGCGGCGGTGAAGACGAAGCCGAGCGTCGCCCCCATGCCGGGCAAGGTCAGCGGCACGATCACCCTGCGCATGGCTTGAGCGCGCGTGCAGCCGTCGATCATCGCCGCCTCCTCCAAGTCCTTCGGAATGCCGTCGAAGAAGGATTGCATGAGGAAGGTGGCGAAGGCGGTGTTGAAGGCGGTATAGATGATAATCAGGCCGATCAGGCTGTTGGTCAGGCCGATATCGCCCATAATGCGGTAGATCGGCGGAATGACCATGACCAGCGGGAAGGTCTGTGTCAGCAGCAGCAGGATGGCTAAAGTCGCCTTGCCGCGGAAGGTGAAGCGCGACATGGCGTAGCCGGCGAGCGTGGCGATGACGGTGACAAACGCCGCCGTCGACACCGAGACGATGACGCTGTTGAGGAAATAGCGCGGGAAGTCGGAGGCCTCGAGCACGGTGGCGAAATTCTGAAAAGTCGTCTGCGACGGCCAGAAGGTGATGCCTTCGGAATAGAGCAGGCGCTCGGGCGTCACCGAGATCTTCAGCGTCCAGAAGATCGGGAACAGCGCGAAGATCATGTAGGCGGCGATTGCAGCGTAGAGCCCGATGCCGCCGAGAAGGCGTGAGGAGGTGGAGCGACCGGCGATCATCAGACATGCCTCACAAGCGTGCGGCGGATGGCGATCAGCCCGATGGCGTAGGCAATAAGCAGCACCAGAAGCAGCACCGCGACGGCCGAGGCATAGCCTTTGTCGAGCGACTTGAAGGCGCTGACATAGATGTAGACCGGCACCGTGCTGGTCGAGCCGGCCGGCCCGCCCTCGGTCATGACGAAGATCAGATCGGCGAAGGTGGCGATCCAGATGGTGCGCAGCATGACGGTGATGACGATGGTCGGCGCCAGGAAAGGCAGCGTCACCTTGGTGAAGCGCTGCCAGGGCGAAGCGCCGTCGATGGCCGCCGCCTCATGCAACTCGGACGGGATCGACTTCAGCGCCGCAAGCAGCGTGATGGCGAAGAACGGGATGCCGAACCAGATGTTGGCGACGATCGGTCCCCACATAGCGGTGGCCGGGTCGGACAGAACATTGGTAGGTTCGGCCTTGAGGCCAAGCGCGAAAAGCCAGTGCGGCAGCGGCCCGATGATCGGGTTGAACAGCCAGGCCCAGGTGAGGCCCGAGAGAAAGGACGGCACCGCCCAGGGCAGGAAGACAACCGCCTGCACGACCTTGCGGCCGTAGAACGGCTTGTCGAGCAGCAGCGCCAGGCCGAGGCCAAGGAAGAACTGGAAGAACAGGCTGGCGACCGTCCACCACAGCGTGTTGATCAGCGCCTGGCCGAGCACCTGATCGGAGAGCATCGCCTGGTACTGGCCGAGGCCGACATATTCCGATCTGAAGGCCGAGAATTTGCGGAATGAATAGCTGATGCCGATGATCAGCGGCACCAAAAGCACCACGACCAGCAGGACGATAGCCGGGGAAAGATAGAGCCACGGCTCGATCGCGGCCTTGCTCAGCCGCTGCTTGCGCGGCCGGGCGGCTGATCGGATTTCGGACACTGCATAGGTCATAGGTCTGGCTCTATGGTGGTGAGTGGGCGCCGGGGACGGCGGGAGCGTCCTTCTCCCCGTTCACGGGGAGAAGATGCCGGTCCACCCTCCGCAGCTGCTGCGCAGGACGGCAGGCAAATGAGGGGCTACGCGAACCTCGAAATGCTGGCGCTGCCCCTCATCCGGCCCTTCGGGCCACCTTCTCCCCGTGAAACGGGGAGAAGGGAAAGAGGCGTCACTTCTTATTTTTCGCCAACCAGGCCTGCTGCTCCTTCGTCAGGAACGCTGCCCATTCGTCCGCCACCTGCTTGGCCGGCTTCTGGCCGAGCAGCACTTCCTGGAAGTTCTTGATCGCCACCTGGTCGACGAAATTGCCGAGGTTCTCCAGATGCGTCGGCGGCGTCACCATTTCATATTTGGAGCTGTCGCTGAGCTCGGTGAACCAGCCCTTGAACTGCTCGGTCTTGAAATGCGCATCCTGATCGGCGCCGTTGTGGATCGGCACGACACCGACTTCCTTGGCCCATTCCAGATTGTCCTTGGGCGACAGCAGCGTCGCCATCAGCTTCCAGGCCTCGTCCTTGTGCTGCGAGTTGGCGAACATCGCCCAACCGGCATAGCCCAGCGTCGGATAGGATTTGCCGCTGGGGCCTACCGGCAGCGGCGCGACGGCAAAGTCGTCGGCGCTCATCTTGTCGGCGATGCCGAGCAGCGCGTCCGGATCCTGGTTGAGCATTGCGCAGGTGCCGGAATAGAAGCCGGTGACGGTTTCATTGAAGCCCCAGCTGACCGCATCCTTAGGCGCCAGGCCGTTCTTGTACATGTCGGCCAGCATCTGCAGGCCCTTGACCGAACCTTCGTCATTGATGGTCGAGGTGCCGTCTTCGTTGAAGTAGCCACCCTTGCCGGCGGCGATGTTCATGAACATGTGCATGCCGTTGAAGGCGCCGGGGCCGCCGCGCAGGCAGTAGCCGTATTTGCCGGGAATGGCCGAGATCTTCTTGGAGAAGTCGACGAACTCGTCGAGGGTTGCCGGCGGACGATCGAGGCCAGCTTCCTTGAACAGCTTCTTGTTCCAGAACAGCGCGTTCACATAGTAGCCATAAGGGATCATGAACTGCGTGTTGTTGACGGTCGAGCCGAACTGCTTGGCGCGGTCGCCCAGCGTCTTGGCGTCATCCCATTTGGCCATGAAGGGGCCGAGATCCTCGAGCTGGGCGTTGTTGGCGTAAAGGCCCATCCAGCGTTCCGGCATCTCGACGACATCGGGCGTGTCGCCGGCCTGCACCATGGTGAGGAATTTTTCGAAGGCCTGGCCCCAGGGCAGCGAGACCACCTCCACCTTGATGCCGGGATTGGCCTTCTCGAATTCGCCGATCTGCTTCTTCAGGAATTCGGTGCGCGGCGGGCTGGTGATGACTTCGACCAGCTTGATGGTGGTGTCGGCCAGCGCGCCGCTGGCGGTAATCGCCAGGCCGGCGACGGCGGCAAGCATGAAGGTCAGTCTTTTCATGATCGGGACTCCCATTTTCGATCAGCTATTTTTTTGACTTGTCGAAGGCCTGGGCAATGTCGGCCCAGAGATCCTCGACATTTTCCAATCCGACATTGAAGCGGATGGTTCGGGGGCTGACGCCGAAGCGCGCCATCGAATTGATGCCCGGCGTCTGCTCGAGCGAGGCTTTTGCCGGCACGACCAGGCTTTCATGGCCGCCCCAGCTGACGCCGATGCGGAACAGCTTCAGCGCATCGACGAAGGCCGGAATGTCGACATCCTCGGTGACCTCGAAGGAAAACAGTCCGGCATAGCCGGCAAGCGTCTTCTTGCCGGGATGGTTGGAATAGACGGGGTGGTTGACCCGCTCGACCTTGCCATGCGCCTTCAGCCGCTCCGCGATCGTGAGCCCGCTCTTCATATGATGCGGCAGGCGCAGCGGCAGCGTGCGAAGGCCGCGCAGCAGCAACCAGCCTTCGAAGGGCGAGAGCTTGGCGCCAAGCTGGGAATAGGTCTGCTCGTTGATGTGCTTGATGTGGGCGGCCGAACCAGCCACCACTCCGGCGACGGTGTCGCTGTGGCCGCCCAGATATTTGGAAGCCGAGTGCAGCACAAGGTCGACGCCGTGTGTGATCGGCTTCTGGAACACCGGCGAGGCCCAGGAATTGTCGATGGTGGTGACGATGCCCTGCTCTTTTGCCAGCCGCGTCAGGTGCGCGATATCCTGCAGCTCGAACATCATCGAGGTCGGGCTTTCGAGGTAGAGCAGCCTGGCGCCGGGGAGTGCCGCGGCAACCGCGTCGGGATCGGAGCCGTCGACATAGTCGACCTTGATATTGAGGCGCGGGAAGAGCCGCTCGAACAGCCGGTAGGCGTCGCCGTAGCAGTTGCGCACGGCGACGATGCGCTCGCCGGCGCCGACAAAGGCGAGCAGCGTGGCGCTGATCGCCGCCATGCCGCTTGAGAAGCCGCGTGCGGCCTCGGCGCCTTCGAGCGCCGCCACGCGCGCCTCGAACTCCATCACCGTCGGGTTGTCGCCGCGCGAGTAGATCGGCTGCTTCCTCCTGCCGGCAAAGGTGTCGGCCATGTCGGCGTAACTGGCGAAGGTGAACAGCGACGTCTGGTAGATCGGCGGCACCACCGCGCCGCCGGGGAACGGATCGTCATGCGCCAGAAGCGTCGCCGCCTCGCCGAGATAGTCGCTGGCCAGGGAGGCCGGGTCGAAGGTGTTGGGCTGCTCGTTCATTTGCGGTCCGAAAGTTTGAGGTTGGCGGCGCCGCGCTTCAGATCGTCCTCGACGGTGGCGATGAGTTTCAGCGCCTCGGCGCGAGCGCCCTCAGGATCATGCGCGGCGATGCAGTCAAAGATGGTGCGGTGATAGGGGAAGCTGGCATGGCCGAAGTCGCGCACGCCGAGCGGATGCTCCCAGAAGCGGTGGAACAGCTCATGCATGGCGGCGATGATCTGCTCGAACAGCGGATTGCCCGAAGCGCGGTAGACCGCCTGGTGGAACTCCCAGTCCTCCTCCGAGGACATGCCTGCGCGGGTCCGGAAGGCCTCTTCCATGATGTCGAGCTTGCGCTCGATCTCGGCGATCTCGGCCTTGCCGGCGCGGATAGCGCAAAGCGCCGCGGCCTCGGCCTCGAGCGCGCGGCGGATCTCCAGCGTGCGCATCAGGCCGACGAAATCATTGCCGCCTGCCAATGTCAGCGGCATGTGCAGCATATCGGGAGAGACCGCCGCCTTGAGATAGGTGCCTGAGCCCTGGCGCCGCTCGACGAGGCCCAGACCTTCCCAACGGGTCAATGCTTCGCGAACCGTGTTGCGGCTGACCTTGAGGCGTTCGGCGAGGATGCGCTCGGTCGGCAGCTTCTCGCCGGGGCCTAGCGCCTCCTGCCGCACGAACCCCGCCAACGCCTTCAGCACCGCGTCATCGCGGGCCGTCGTCTGGATGGGGGGCAGGAAGTCGGTCACGCCGGCTGAGCCTAAAGTGGTTCAATGGTCCAACCAATTCTGCACAGGCGGCACGACGTGTCAACAGTCGAAATGAGCCCGGGCCGAACGGCTGTCGTTTCAGGCGCGCTGCCGGCGCCAAGGACGCCAAGGACGCCAAGGACGGGCATCGCTGGCGCAACCCGGTCGACGCCACAAGGATAGCTCATTCGCCGAGTGGTAAGCCGGCGAGTTTATGCCAGGGTGATGACTTACAGCACAGCAGGAAGCGGCTGGATCGCCGCAAGGCCGGCTTCGGTCAGCGCGTAGATGCCGCGCTCGGCCCTGGCGAACCAGCCATAGTAGTTGTGCAGAAGGATGCTGGCCGCGCGCGGCGAAAGGGCCTTGAGGTCGCGCGGCCGCTTCGGGCCGTCGGCCAAGGCAGCGGCGCAAGCCAGAGCCTCCTGCCGGTAGGCGGTCATGATCGGCTTCCTGCGCGTGCTGCCGCCGATCGACGGATCGCCCTTGCGGCGATGATGTTCCTCGACCAGGCGCGAGCGCCGCCGCGGGTCGCGGCGTGGCGGCAAGGCGGCGGGACTGAGCAGCAGCTCCACCTCGCCCTTCTTGCCAACACCCAACAGGCCAAAACCGAGACGGCGGCACAGCGCGCGGAAGCGGCGGTCGCGCTCGCGACCTTTGCCACGCGCGGACATATAGGCGGCCAGCCAGACCTCGTCGCAGACAGCCGCGCGGTCGACGGCCTGGAGGATGAGCTCGAGATTGAACTGCAGCTTCAGCTCGCAGATGACGACAACCGGCGGTTCGCCCGCGCGCACGCCGACCACGTCGCAGCCGCCGATCTCGCCCTTGACGGCGAAATCCATACTCTCGAGGAACCGCTTCACCGGTTCGTAGAGGGATGTTTCCTGCATGGCGGAGGCATAGCCGATTCGCGGCTATGCGGCACAGCGAGCTGCGGCACGATTGCCGCCGCCAGCGCCGGGTTTCAGGCGCGATGCAGGTAATCCTCGATCGACTTCGCCTTCATCTCGATCGAGAAGCCGGGCGCCTGGGGCGGCATGTAGGCTGCGTCGCGGATCACGCAGGGCTCGAGGAAGTGCTCGTGCAGGTGGTCGACATATTCGATCACCCGACCGTCCTTCGTGCCTGACACCGCGACATAATCGATCATCGACAGGTGCTGGACATATTCGCAGAGACCGACGCCGCCGGCATGCGGCCAGACCGGCAGGCCGAACTTGGCGGCGATCAGAAGAACCGCCAGAACCTCGTTCAGCCCGCCCATGCGGCAGGAATCGATCTGCACGACATCGATCGCGCCGCTGGCGATGAACTGCTTGAACATGATGCGGTTCTGACACATCTCGCCGGTCGCGACCTTGATCGGCGCCACCGCCTTGCGGATTTTCGCATGGCCGGCAACGTCGTCGGGACTGGTCGGTTCCTCGATGAAGAACGGCTTGGCGAAGGCAAGGTCCTTGAGCCAGTCGATCGCCTGGTCGACCTCCCAGACCTGGTTGGCGTCGATCATCAGGTAACGGTCCTGGCCGATCACCTCGCGGGCGATCCGCAGGCGGCGGATGTCGTCGGCGCGGTCCCGGCCGACCTTCAGCTTGATGTGGTCGAACCCATCGTCGACGGCATCCTGGCAAAGGCGCCGCAGCTTGTCGTCGGGATAGCCGAGCCAGCCGGCGGAAGTGGTGTAGCAGGCATAGCCTTCGCGCTCGAGCGTGGCGATACGTTCGGCCTTGCCGGCCTCGGCCCGTTTCAAGATCTCGAGCGCCTCGGCCGGGGTGATGGCGTCGGTGAGGTAGCGGAAGTCGATGATGCGCATGATGTCTTGCGGGCTCATCTCGGCGACCAGACGCCAGACCGGCTTGCCGGCTTCCTTGGCCCAAAGATCCCAGACCGCGTTGACCAGCGCGCCCACCGCAAGATGCATGGCGCCCTTGTCGGGGCCGATCCAGCGCAACTGGCTGTCGCCGGTTATGTGATGCCAGAAGCGACCAGGATCCTGCTTGACCCAGTCGAGATCTAGCCCGACGACGAGGTGGCGCAGCGCTTCGATCGCCGCGCAGCAGATCTCGTTGCCACGGCCGATGGTGAAGGTGAGGCCGTGACCCTTCAGCGACGGGACATCGGTGTCGAGGATGACATAGGCGGCCGAGTAATCCGGGTCGGGATTCATCGCGTCCGAGCCGTCGAGGCTTTGCGACGTCGGGAAGCGCAGGTCAAAGGTTCTGAGGTCCGTAATCCTGGTCATTCTTGCCTCGTAACTGGATTGCCGCCCGCGCTCAACCTGGCTGCCTAAACGGCCTCAGATCGACCAGCCGCCGTCGATGTTATAGGCCTGCCCGGTCGTGTAAGAGGCGCCGGCCAGATAGACGGCGAGGTCGGCGATCTCCTCCGGCGTGCCGATCCTGCCCATCGGCTGGCGGGCGATGAAGGCGGCGCGCGCCACCTCGTAGTCGCCCTGCGCCTGCATGCGGCCCTGCAGCGACGGACTCTCGACGGTGCCGGGACAGACGGCGTTGCAGCGAATGCCCTTGGCAACGTAATCGGCCGCGATGGACTTGGTCAGGCCGATAACGGCGGCCTTGGTGACGCCGTAAGCAAAACGGTTCGGCACGCCTTTCGGGGCGCCGGCGACCGAAGACATGTTGATGATCGAGCCGTCGCCGCGCTCCAGCATGCCGGGCAGCACGGCGCGGATGGTGCGGATCATGGCGCGCACATTGAGGTTGAAGGCGAAGTCGAGATCCTCGTCCTTCATCTCCAGGATCGAGCCGGCATGGACAAAGCCGGCGCAGTTAAACAGCACGTCGACGCGGCCGATCTCGGCGAAAGCGGATTTCACCGCGTCGTCGTTCAGCACATCGAGCTTGCGCGTCCTGATGCCAGACGCCTTGGCGAGTTCTGCCAAAACCGCCTCGTTGATGTCGGTGGCGTGGACGATGGCGCCGGCTTTGGCGAAAGCCAGCACGCTGGCCCGACCGATGCCTTGCGCGGCCGCCGTGACGACCACGACCTTACCTGTGATATCCGCCATATTGTTTGTCTCCGTTTTTCAGCCGGGCCGCCGCTCGACGATGTAGATGTGATCCGCGGCCAGCACGACCTCATCGCGCTGGTTCAAAACCTCGACGCGCTCGATGACGCGCCCCGATCCGGGCCGCTTCGGGTCATCCTCCTTGGCCGCGATGGTGGTGCGGGTGCGGATCGTGTCGCCGATGAAGACCGGCTTGATGAAGCGCAGCCGGTCGTAGCCGTAAGAGAAGGCGACCGGGTTGATGACGCTCGCAGTCAACCCTACGCCGACCGAGAAGACCAGCGTGCCATGCGCGATGCGCTGGCCGAAAGGCGTCGTCTTCATGAACTCGGCGTCCATGTGATGCGGGAAGAAATCGCCGGTGTGGCCGGCATGCACGACGAAGTCTGTCTCCGTGACGGTGCGGCCGCTGGTGATGCGCGACGAACCGATCTCGTAGTCTTCGAAATAGGTGGTCTGTTCCATGTCCTGCCTTACGGCTTCTGGGCCAGCTGCGTCGCCGGCACGGCACTCGATTTATAGGCGGCCTCCACGAGCGCCATGGTGTTCCAGGCGTCTTCGACCGAGCTGACCAGCTCGGCGTCTTCGCCGGAAGCGAAGCGCTGGACATTGGCCATGCGGCCGACGAAGGCATCCGGGAACCATTCACCGGCGAGCGGGACGCTGACCCAGTCCGACCCACCCTTGGGATGGATCTCCAACACGTCCGGTTCGCCGCGCGGATAGTCGAGATTGAGGCCGAGCTTGACGTAGGCCGCACCCTCGGTGCCGCAGATACGGAACTCGCAGGCCTGGTGGCGGCGACCGAATTTGTGGTCGTGGTTGATCGAGAGCGCGCAACGCACCGTATCGCCGTAGTCGAGGATAGCGCTGGTGCGCGTCTGCGCAACCTTGTGATTGGGATGGCCGAGCGTCTTGGCATGCACGCCCAGCGGATTGCCGAGAAGCTGGCGGATCAGGTCGAGATAGTGGATCGAATGCATGGCGATCTCGACGCGCGGCGCCTTGAGCAGGAACTCCCAGAGCTGCCATGGCGTGTCGAGCGCCAGAAGCGCGTCGAAATCGACAACCTGGCCCAGCCAACCCTTGGCGATGGCGTCCTTCAGCGCCAGCATCATCGGCGCAAAACGGAGCTGGAAATTGACCGCCGCCTTGAGGTTCTTGGCGCGGCAGATTTCGAGTATCTCGGTTGCCTCGCCGAGATAGTTGCCCATCGGCTTCTGAATCAACGCCACCGCGCCATCCGGAAGCACCTTCAGCACCTCGGCGTGCCGTCCGGGCGGCGTGGCGAGATCGAAGATCGCATCCTTCACCGCTGCCGCCTCGTCGACCGAACGGAACGCCGTCACGCCCCATTTTTCGGCCAGTGCCTGCGCCTTCGCCTGGTCCGGATCGTAGAGGCCGGAAATCGGAAATCCTGCCTTCTTGTAGGCGGGAAAATGCGCGTCGCCGACGATCGAACCGGCGCCGAAGGTGACGATCGGGCGCGGCTTCGACGGCTTCGGCCAGGACTGCGCCAGCGATGCCGGATCGAAGGCATCAGTCATGATGGAAGACCTCGTCCATCGTCGCCCACCACTCGCCTTCCTTGCGGGTCGGCAACGGCTCCTGGCAGGGCATGCAGACCGCCCACCATTCCTGGGTCTTCGGGTCGGCGGCCATCTTGGCCATGTCGGCGGCGTAATCGGTGCCGTGATATTCGAAATAGGAGAAAAGCAAGTTCTCCGGCCGCTTCAGGTAGATCGAGTAGTTCTTGATGTTGCAGGCCGAGATCATGGCGAGAACGTCCGGCCAGACGGCGGCATGGAGGCGAACATATTCCTCGACCTTCTCGGGTTTCAGCCCGAGCACCATTCCCATGCGCTGCATATCCGCCTCCCTATTTCGCGATCGCCGTGGTGAATTCGGCGACGCTCCTCGCCTTCACCGCATCCCAGTCCCAGTCGATGCCGATGCCGGGCTCGCTGGGCGCCAGGGCATGGCCATCCTCGATGCGCATCTTGTCACCCGTCAACTCGTCGAGCTGCGGAATATATTCGACATATTTGCCGTTCTGGATAGCGCAGGTGAGGCTGACATGCAGTTCCATGAGGAAATGCGGACAGACCGGCATGTCGAAGGCCTCCGCCGCGTGGGCCACTTTCAGCCAAGGGGTGATGCCGCCGATGCGGCCGACATCGACCTGCACGATGCTGCAGCCGCCCTTTTGCATGTATTCGCGGAAATGCCTGATCGAATAGAGCGACTCGCCGACCGCGATCGGCGTGGCAGTCGAATTCGACAGCCGCACATGGCCGTCGATGTCGTCGGCCGGCAGCGGTTCCTCGATCCAGGCGAGATCGAGCTCGCGCAGCCGCTCGGCGCGGCGGATCGCTTCATCGACGGAAAAGCCCTGATTGCAGTCGGTCATGATCTCGTAGCCGTCGCCGACCGCCTTGCGCACCGCCGACAGCCGCGCGACATCCTCCGAGCCATGCGGCCTGCCAATCTTGACCTTCGAGCCGGTGAACCCTTTTGCCTTCGCAGCCAGCGCGTCGTCGACCAGCGCCTGGGTCTCGATATGCAACCAGCCGCCTTCGGTCGTGTAGAGCGGGCAGCGGTCCTTGGCGCCGCCGGCGAGCTTCCAGAGCGGCAGGTTCTGCTTCCTGGCGCGCAGATCCCAAAGTGCTGTGTCGATCGCGGCCAGCGCGATCGCCGTGATGGCGCCGATGGTGGTGGCGTGGGTGGCGAATTCGAGCTCGTGCCAGATCGCCTCGATCTGGTCGGCGTCGCGGCCGATCAGGCGCGGCGCGAGATGGTCGGCGAGAAGCCGCATCACCGAAGAGCCGCCGGTGCCGATCGTATAGCTGTAGCCGGTGCCCGACGCGCCGTCGGAATCGGTGATGGTGACGATCGGCGTTTCCTGGCTGACGAAGCTCTGGATGGCGTCCGTGCGCTTCACCTTCGGCATGAGGTCGACCATGCGCAGCTCGATTTTCTCGATTCTTGCCATGTCAGTTCCTCAGCGACTTGCCGGTTTCGGCGGAGAACAGATGCGCGCGGCTCAGATCAAAGCTCATGCCGATCCTGTCACCGGCTTTCAGCGGCTTGGGATTGAGCATGCGCGACACCCAGTCGGTGCCGTTGAACTCGGCGAAGACCAGCGTCTCGTTGCCCAGCGGCTCGGTGATGCTGACCGGCAGCTCGACGCGGTGGACTTCGGTTTCGCCGCCGGAGCTCAGGCCGTGGCCGGTCGGATAGAAATCATCGGGACGGATGCCGAACACGACCTTGTCGCCGGCCGCTGTCTTCGACTTGAACTGGGCGGGCAGAGGCAGGCTGTCGCCGCCGTTGAACACAAGCTTGCCGTCGCTCACCGTCGCCTCGTGCAGGTTCATCGGCGGCGAGCCGATGAAGCCGGCGACGAAGTGGGTCGCAGGCCGGCTGAACACTTCGTCCGGCGTGCCGACCTGTTCAATGTAGCCAGCGCGCATGATGACGATGCGATCGGCAAGCGTCATCGCCTCGACCTGGTCATGGGTGACATAGATGACGGTCGACTTCACCTTGGCATGCAGCTTCTTGATCTCGGTGCGCATCTGCGTGCGCAGCTTAGCGTCGAGGTTGGAGAGCGGCTCGTCAAACAGGAAGACATCCGGATCGCGCACGATGGCGCGGCCCATGGCGACGCGCTGGCGCTGGCCGCCGGAAAGCTGCGAAGGGCGCCGCTCAAGCAGTTCGTCGAGGCCGAGGATTGCGGAGGCCTCGGCGACGCGCCGGTCCATGTCGTCCTTGGCAGCGCCGGCGATCTTGAGCGAGAAGCCTAGATTCTCGCGCACCGTCATGTGCGGATAGAGCGCGTAGGACTGGAACACCATCGAAATGTTGCGCGAGCGCGGCGGCAGGTCGTTGACCATGCGGCCGCCGATGTCGATCGTGCCGCCGCTGATATCCTCGAGCCCCGCGATCATGCGCAAGGTCGTCGACTTGCCGCAGCCGGACGGACCGACCAGCGCAATGAACTCGCGGTCGGCGATCTCGAGATCGATGCCGTGCACGATCTCCATGTTGCCGTAGCGCTTGGCGAGCTTTTTCAGTGAAACCGTTGCCATGAAATCAACCTTTCACCGCGCCGGAGGTAAGGCCGCCGACGAGATGTTTCTGGACGATGTAGGTGAGGGTCAGCGCCGGGATGATCATCACCACGGCCAGCGCGCACATGCCGCGCCAGTCGATGGTGAACTCGGCCGTGTAGTCGAGCAGCCCTACGGGCAGCGTCTTGGAATTGACGGAACGGGTGAGTTGCGAGGCCAGCGCGAACTCGTTCCAGCAGGTGAGGAAGGCGAAGATGGCGGCCGAGGCGATGCCCGGACGCGCCAGCGGGAATTCGACCTGCCAGAACGCCTGCCAGCGCGTGCAGCCGTCGATCTGCGCGGCTTCGGCGAGGTCCTTCGGCACCTGGCGGAAGAAGCCGTCGATCAGCCAGATGGTGAAGGGGATGTTCAGCGCCACATAGGCGAGGATCATACCGAAATGCGTGTCGATGATGCCGAGCCGCGCATAGACGAAGAAGAGCGGCAGCGACATGGCGATGCCGGGTACGGTGCGCGTCAGCATCAATCCAAGGAACATGCCCGACTTGCCGCGGAAGCGGTAGCGCGCGAAGGCGTAGCCCCCGGCCATGCCGATGGCCACCGCGATCACCGTCGAGGTGACCGAGATGATCAGCGAATTGCGGAAATAGTCGAGCACCGGAATGCCGCCTTTGCCGATGCCGCTGAACATGGCGACATAGGCGTCAAAGGAGAGCTGCTGCGGGATCCACACCGCCGGCTTGGCCATGATCTCGACCGTCGGCCTCAGCGACGACAGCACGATCCAGATGCCGGGCAGGCAGATCAGCAGCATGGCGAGGAACAGGCCGACGCGGTGCGCGACGGTCAGCGCGCGGCGCGTGAGGCGGGCGGAGGCGTTCTCGTCCATCGTCACCACTCCGCGCCGATCTGCGCGCGCGCCGCGGCGAGCTTGTTGTAGAAATAGACGGTGAAGGCGATCGACAGCAGGATCGAGAAATAGGCCATGGCGTTGGCGAGCCCCATGCGCGCGTCGCTGTAGGCGGTGCGCCCGACCAGCGTCCACAACAGCTCGGTGCGGCCGGCCGGACCGCCGTCGGTCATGATCTTGACGATATCATAGGCGCGCGCGACATCGAGCGAACGGATCGTCATGGCGATGTAGGCGAAGGGCATGACGAACGGCCAGGTGACATAGCGGAAGGTCTGCCAGGGCGTGCAGCCGTCGACGCGCGCCGCCTCGATCGGCTCCTTGGGCATGGCGAGAAGCCCGGCCAGGATCAGGATGGCGAAGATCGAGGTCGACGACCAGACTTCGGCGATGGTGATGGCGGTGAAGGCGAGGTGGCTTTCGATCAGCCACGGGATGGCGTCCTGGGTGATGCCCAGCGACTGCAGCGCGTTGTTCACCAGGCCGATGTTGTCATTGAACATGAACTTGAACTGGAAGCCGACCAGGATCGGCGAGAACATCATCGGGAACATCATCAGCGTGCGCAGGATGCGCTGGCCGCGCGTCGCCTTCTCGACCAGCATCGCCAGGCCGAGGCCAAGCAGCATTTCGAGGTTGAGCGCCACGGTGAGCAAAAGCACCGTCCTGCCGAAGGCGTACCAGAAATCCAGATTGCTCAGGATCGAAAGATAGTTCCGGAAGCCGATCAGCACGAAGAAGGTCTCGGGCCGGGTCAGGCGGAAGGGCGTGAAGCTGGAATAGAGCGACAAAAGCAGCGGCACGAGCACCACCGCCGCGAGCACGACGAAGGCCGGCAGCAGCAGGAGAATCGGCGCGGATGGCTTGAAGCCCTTCATCGGGACCCTGTCGGCGAAGTGAAGTGACCCGACCCCGGTCGAGACCGAGGATGGCATATTTTCGCGAGGCTGCGCGGCCGCCTCCCCGTTTTACGGGGAGGCGGTTGCGGGCGCGGCTGTCTAGAGCTTGCCAGCGTCCTGGAGGATCTGCGTTGCCTTGGCGGCAGCGTCGTCGAGCGCCTGCTTCGACGTCTTGTCGCCGAGGATGGCGGCCTGCAGCTCAGGATAGACGGCGTTGGAAATCTCGATCCATTCCGGCGTCTGCGGCACCGGGAAGGCGTTCTTGGCCGCTTCCTGGAAGGCCTGCAGCACTTCGGTCTTGTAAGGATCGGACTTCGCCTGCTCGATGTCCCATTCCCAGACCTTGGTGCGGGTGGGCAGCGGCCCGGCCGCGGCCTCGAGCTTCTGGCTGTCCTCGTTAGTCAGCCACCAGACCAGCGAGGCGGCGGCTTCCTTGTTGGCGCAATTCTCGGTCACCGAGAAGCCATGCGCGCCGGACCAGCCGGAGCGCTTGCCGGACGAGCCCTTGGGCTGAACCTTGACGCCGACATTGCCGGCGACCTTGGAAGACTTCGGGTCGTTGAAGAAGCCGGCCCAGCCCGGCCAGTCAAGGTTGATGGCCACAGTACCCGAGGCGAAGCCCTGGCCGAGATCGTCCCACAGGTAGTTGGTGGTGCCGGCCGGCACGGCCTTGGCCTTGTAGAGGTTGACGAACCAGTCGAGCGCCTTGACGCCGGCCTCCGAGTTGAACGCCGGCTTGCCGTCCTTGTCGAGATATTCGCCGCCGTCGGCGATCACCATCTCGTAGAAGCGGCCGTTGATCGCCTCTTCCTTGCCGGCATATTGCGTGCCGTAGAAGTCGGGCGGGCTGGCGAAGAACCCCGCCTGTTGGGCCATCTCGTCGAAGGTGTCCGGCGGGGCGAGCTCCTCGCCGTATTTGTCCTTGTAAGCCTTCTTCTTGGCTTCGTCCTGATAGAGGCTCTTCTGATAGTAGAGCGCCGAGACGTCGAACTGCGCGCGCGGCAGCATGACCAATTTGCCGCCCAGAGTGCCGGCGGCGATGTTGGCCGGGACGAAGGCGTCGACCTCTTCCTTCGGCAGCAGCTTCGACAGATCGGTGTAGATGCCCGGATATTGCGGCGCGAACGAGGTGTGGTTGGAGCCGACGCACCAGGTGATCGAGTTGGAGGCGATGTCCGACTTGATCTCCTTGTCGAGATCGAAGTGGTTCTTCTTCGACAGGATGTTGACTTTGGCGCCGGTCAGCTTCTCCCACTCGGGAATGCGCTCATAGAGCTTCTCATATTGCTGGCCGCCGATCAGCTTGGCGTCGATCGTCGCGCCGGGAAATTTGCCGGGCAGATCGGCCGAAAACGCCGTGCCGCTCAGCAGCAGGCCGGCCAGGCCGGCGGAAATGCCTAGAAGCAGTCTCGTCATGTTCTCTCCTCCCACGGGCTCGCAGCGACGACCCGCCGAATGCGCAGCCGATCGCCTAAGCTTCATTCATATGCAAATAGCATTTTCATTCCCGGGTCAAGTCGATTATGCTTCCAGCGGAATGAAGTTCATGCATATATGCAGATCGGAATTCACTGGAGGGGTTGGTGGCAGAGGAAGAAGACGGGGACCGCTACCGCGCGCCGGCACTCGACAAAGGTCTGGATATCCTCGAACTTCTGTCGAGCGTGGACGGCGGACTGACCCAGGCGGAGATCGCCAAGCGGCTCGACCGCAGCCCGAACGAGTTCTACCGCATGCTCGACCGCCTGGTGCGGCGCGGCTATGTCACCAAGATCGACGGCGATCGCTATTCGCTGACGCTCAAGCTTTTCGGTCTCGCGCAATTGCATGCGCCGGTGCGGCGGCTGGTGTCCTATGCAACGCCGATCATGCGGGAACTGGCCGAAACCTCATGGCAGGCCAACCAATTGGTGGTGTTCGACCGCGGCGCCGCCGTGGTTATCGCCCAGCAGGAAGCGCCGCGTTACTGGGGTATCTCGATCCGCGTCGGCTCGCATATCAGCCTGTTCGACACCGGCTCCGGTCATGTGCTGCTCGCCTTCCGCTCACCGGAAGAGCGCAAGATGATGATCGCCGAGCATCTGCAAAGCACGGAACAGCTCAACCTGACACCGGAATTCTTCGCCCGCCTCGACCAGGTCCGCGACCGCGGCTACGAGATGATGGCATCGTTGCAGACCGCTGGCGTCTACAACCTTTCGACGCCGGTGCTCGGACCCGACGGCAGAGCGATCGCGGCGCTCACCATCCCCTACATCACCCTGGTCAACGCGCCCACCGCGCCGGACATCACGCTGACGATTCGGCATCTGCAGGACGCAGCGGCAAGGCTCTCCCAGCTTGCAGGGTCCGATGTGGCGCAATCGTCGTAATTTCTTATTTGAATAATGGATTTTTCAGCGAGATAATGCCTTAGAGCGGGATGGGTTCAAAAGCTGCCGGCCATCCCGCTCTAAGGCTTTGTTTTTTGGAGCATGATCTTGTCCGAAAAGTCTGCAACTTTTCGGGATCATTCTCCAGGGCCACGGAGGATACGCCGCCATGATCATCGACACGCATCTGCATCTCATCGACCAGAGCGCGCTTCGCTATCCGTGGCTGGCCGGCGTGCCGGCACTGAACCGCGATTTCTCCTATGACGAATATGCCGCCGACGCACGGCGCTCAGGCATCGATGGCGTGCTGCATATGGAGGTCGATGTCGCCCCTGCGGATATCGTCGCCGAAACCGCTTATGTGAAGTCTCTCGCCGGCCGGGCGGGCAGCCTGCTTCGCGGTGCAATCGCGTCCTGCCGCCCCGAAGAGGCTGGTTTCGAGGCTTATCTGGAGACGGTGAAGGCCGAGCCGTTCGTCAAAGGCTTCCGGCGCGTGCTGCATGTGGTGCCCGACGATCTTTCGGAAGGGGCGCTGTTTCGCCAGAACGTCAAGCGGCTGGCCGACACCGGCCTGACATTCGACCTGGTCGTGCTGCCGCATCAGATTCCGAAGGCGATCGCGCTCGCCGACCTCGCGCCCGATGTCCAGTTCGTCCTCGATCATTGCGGCGTGCCCGACATCAAGGGCAATGCCGAGCATCCATGGCGCGAGCATATGGAAGCGATCGCCAAACGACCCAACGTCACGGCCAAGATTTCCGGCGTCGTCGCCTATGCCGATCCGGCGAGTTGGATCGTCGAGACGCTCAAGCCCTATGTTGAGCACACGATCCGGTGCTTCGGCTGGGATCGGGTGATCTGGGGCAGCGACTGGCCGGTCTGCACGCTGGGCGGCGGGCTGACGACCTGGGTTGCCGCCACGCACGCTTTGGTCGCGGGCACCAGCGAGTCGGAGCGAGCGCGCCTGCTTTCGGGCAATGCGCGCCGGCTGTGGCGGTTGGATTGACTATTTGTTTGACGCAATTCCGGACGGAAGGCTACGGCGCGTATCAGCTGGTCATTTTCCCTTGGTGCACCAGAACTAGCCGGCGACGGCCGGCGCGAAGCTCTCCCGGAAAAAGCGATTGATATCGGCGACGACGCGCCGGGCGTCCTGCCGGCCGGCAAGGCCTTCATTGATGCGGTCCGAAGCCCACTGCTGGAACGCCATGTAGCCGTCATGGCGCGGCCTCACCCAGGCGCCTTCGAGGGTCGCGCGCGTGGCGCGATAGAAGTCGCCCGTCGCGGCGTTGACGGCGTCGTCCTCCCAGGCCGCGGCATGGCCAGGCTGGCCGCCTGCGGCGGCGTAGGGCCCGCGCTGCACATCGCCGCTGGCGATCCAGTAGGCGAAGTCGATGGCCGCCTCGCGTCCGGCGGAAAAGGCGGAGACGGCAATGCCGGTGCCACCGAGCGCCGAGCCGACCGGACCGTTGCCGCCGACGACCGGCATATCGGCAAAGGCAAGCCGGTGCGGCCGGAAACCTTCGACTGCATAGGGAACATAACCGTAGACCAGCGGTGCGCAGGCAATGCGCGAACCGGATTGTGCCATCCTTTCGAACACCGCGATCGGATCCATCGCCAGGCATGCGGGATCGGCAAGTGCCGCGATCTCGCGCAGCATTTCGAAAGCGGTCTCGCCGGTCTCGCCATCGGCAAGGTCGGCCGAACCGTCGACCGCGCAGGGCCGGCCGAGATCGGCGGCCAAAGTGTAGAAGCACATCAGCGAATGCGGTGGCCGGAGCGGCAAGAGCACGCGGCCCTGCTCGGCAAGCGCCAGCACTTCGGTCCAGATCGTCGGCGCGGCTTCGATCAGATCGGGACGCCAGGCCTCGACCTGGGTCGCGGCATCGATTGGAAACGCCCACTGCCGACCCTGCCAGGTGTAGCTCGGATATGAGCGGCCGACGCTTGCCCTCGCGAGCGCTTCGCGTTCCGCTTCGCGGCCTGGCACGTCGAGTGGCGCCAGGCATTTTTCGGCGGTGATCTGGCCGACATGCGGATGGTCGATGACGATCAGGTCATAGGCGCGGGCGAGTTCTTCGACAGGGAAGGACTCGAAATCCTGCAGCGAACGCTTTTCCCATTCGATCGAGACGCCGGTTTTTTCTTTCCAAAGCGCCGAGCACGCCACCATCGGGTCGTAGCCGCGCGGATGGCTCCAGGTCATGCCTTTCAACGAAACACCGCTCACAGGCCGAACTCCGCGCGGATTTTTTCGCTGTGCTCGCCGATGCGAGGGGCGGCCCGATCGACCTTGGCGCGAGCGCCGTCGACGCGCAGCGGCGTGCGCGTGGTGAGGATCGAGACGTTGTCCTCGCGCGTCACGGTCTGCAGCATGTCGAGCGTCTTGAAGCCGTCGCTTTCCATCAGCTCCGGCCAGGTCAGCACCTTGGCGCACCAGACATCGGCGGGCTCGAGGACGGCCAGCCATTCGTCGATGGTCTTTTCAGCAATGCGTCTGGCGATGATCGCCTTGATCTCGTCGCGGGCGGTGAACCAGATCGCCGGCTTGTCGCGGAACGGGTCAAGCTCGGGCAATTCGAGCAGGTCGGCAATCTTCGGTATCGGCGTCATGGCAATCGCCAGGTAGCCCTCCCTGGCCCGATAGACGCCGTAAGGCGCCGAGAGATAGGCGTGCGCGCTACGGAACGACGAGCGCTTCGGCAGGCGGCGGCCGTCGTTGAGATGCGTGGTCAGCACTTCGAACTGGAAGTCGATCAGCGCCTCAAGCAGGCTGGTTTCGACATGGCCGCCCTGGCCGGTGATGCCGCGCCGCACCAGCTTGGCGAGGATGCCTTGCGCGCTAGCCGCGCCCGCCAGCATGTCGGCAATCGCCAGGCCGAACGGCACCGGCCCCTGCTCCTCGTCGCCGTTCAGCCACATCACCCCGGAGCGCGCCTGCGCCAGCAGGTCCTGCCCCGGGCGCTTGACCCACGGGCCATCCTCGCCATAACCGCTGATCGAGGCATAGACGAGCCGGGGATTGAGCGTCCTGACATGCTCATAGTCGAGGCCGAGCCGTTCGATGACGCCCGGCCTGAAATTCTGGATCAGCACGTCGGCTTTGGCGATCAGCCCGCGCAGCATGGCGAGATCGGTCTCGTTCTTGAGGTCGACGGCCAGGCTCTCCTTGCCGCGGTTGATGGCGTGGAAAATGGTGGAATCGCCGCCGATCTCGGTGTCGCTGAGATAGAGCCGGCGCGACAGGTCGCCGCCATCGGGCCGCTCGACCTTGATGACGCGCGCGCCGAGGTCGAGCAGGCGCAGCGAGCAGTAGGGTCCCGACAGGAACTGGCTCATGTCGATGACGACGAGGCCGGCCAGCGGAAGTTCGGTATCAACGGCCACGGTTCACTTCTCTGTCTTGCCGACAAAGTCGGCCGGGTTCTTGTATTTCACCGTCTGCAGGTGCTCGCAGTAGAGCGCCAGCTCTCCTTCACCCTTGAAGACTTCATAGCTGGCGCGGATCAGGCCCATGTCCCGGTAGCGAGGCTTTTTGTCGAGGTTGGTGCGGATCGAATAGATGGTCTCGCCGATGAAGACCGGCTTGATGAAGCGCAGCTTGTCATAGCCATAGGAAAAGGCATTGAGGCAGTTGGTGGCGACCAGGCCGAGCCCGGCCGAAAAGACGAAGGCGCCGGCCACCAGCCGCCGGCCGAAGATGCCTTCCTTCTCGGCGAACATCTGGTCCTGCACGTAAGGGTGGATATCCAGCACCAGCGCATTGAACATATGGCTTTCGCCCTCGGAGACGGTGCGGCGGAGCGAACGGATTTTGTGGCCGGGCTGCCAGTCCTCGTAGAACCAGTTTTCCGAATTCCAGACGGGGATGTCGGCATGCGCCTCAGGCATGTCGGCCGGATACGTCGAGGCGACACCGACAGTCGGCGAGAATGTGCTCATGCCTCGCTCCGGGAGGTTCCGGCGCGGCCTGCAAAGCGGTTCCGGGCGCGATGCCGGATGGCGAGATGCATGATCACTTTCCTCCCGTCAATTTTCTTTTGTGAATAATATTTTCACATATGGGATTGCCTTGCAAGCGACGATCGGCGAAATTTTTGCAAAGCCGGCACAAGCGGAGGAGCCGCCGGGGCATGGGAGGAACATCGATGCAACGCGCCTGTCTTGTCTTTGTCGGCAGCCTCAACCGCGAGGCACCCTATTTCCAGGGCGCGCGATCAGCAGTCCGGAAAGCTCGATCGGGTCGACTTCGCGCCTTGCGGCGGCGCGACGCCGCGCAACCTTGCGCTCAGCGCCTCCGGCCGGCACTTGATTTCGGCCAATCCGAACGCCGACCGCATCTCGATCTTCGCTCGCGATGAAGCCAGCGGCCGGCTGACCGACAACGGCCATGCCATCAAAATCGGAATGCCGATGTGCGTGCGGATTATCGAGGACCCGCTCCGATCCTAAAGCGCGTCGCGCTGAACCGGCTTCAGGCGACGCGCTTTAGTCTTTGTTTTGATGCATGTCGTTGTCCCAGAACCGCTGCACACTTCTGGGTGACATGCATTAGCAGCCAAGCATGCTCACTGGCTGACCCGGGCGAACGAGCCGGTATAGGTCTGCCCCGCAAGCGCGTAGGTAACATTGAGCGTTCCTGGCGACGGCATCGTGGCGGTAATGTCCGCGCCGTTCGGCAGGCGCCCGAGCTTCAACGTGTTGCCGACGATCCGGCCCGAGCCGTCGGCGACACCCGGCTTGTTGTCGGCCAGATCGCCCCAGGCATAGCTGACCGTCACCTGCCCGCCTGAAGACACGGTCAGAACCGCCAGCTTGCCGTCATACATGCCGTTGAGCTGCCCTGACCATATGCCGGAGAATGCGGCGTATCTGGCCGGAACGCCTTTGCCGGGCGGAACGATCGCAGCCGTCTGATCCAGCACCGCCGAATTCGGCGAGGCAGGTGCGGGAGCAGCAGTGGCGGCCGGGACAGGTTGCGGGTCAGCAACAGGCTGCGTGTCCGGAGCAGATTGGCAGGCAACAAGCGCGAATGCCGCAAAGCCAAGCGTCGCCAAGAGACTGTTTGGTGGAGCCAATCGGAATCGAACCGACGACCTCTTGAATGCCATTCACAGGGCCTTTCTTTCGTTCTGTTTCCGTTCGTTGCAGGAAGTTTCCGAAAACCTAGTGATTTCAATGCAAATCAGTTATGGTGTTTCCGAGAGTATCGCGACGTTTCCGTTTTTGTGGTGCCCCGGTGGTGCCCCGACCCTCGAAATGGTGTCTCAGTATGTCGGAAGGCGGCAGGACAGTCAAAATCACCAAACGGCTGGTGGACGCCACCAAGCCGGATGGTACTGACTTCTATCTGTTCGACAGCGAGTTGATCGGATTTGGCCTTCGCGTTCGGGCCACCGGCGGTATGTCCTACATTGTCCGCTATCGCGCTGGCTCCGGCCGTTCGGCGCCGGTCAAGCGAGTGACCATTGCCAAGGTTGGCAAGATTACGCCGGACCAGGCCCGTGACGTCGCGAAAGACCTGCTCGCTTCGGTCGTCAAAGGGCAAGACCCCTCCCGGGACCGGGCAGAGGATCGAGGCGCCCTCACCTTCGCGAAGCTGGCCGAGGCCTTCCTCGCTCATATCGAGGCGATCAAGAAGCCCAATACGCACGCGCAGTACGCCCACATGCTCAATGCGTACGCCGTGCCGCGCTTTGGCACGCGAAAGGCGGTGGCGTTGACACCGAGCGATCTGGCTGCGCTCGTGCTTAGCCTAAAGGCAAAGCCCACCACCGCGAACCGGGTCCGCGATGTTGTCAGCTCGATGTACGGCTGGGCGCTCAAGGGCAAGGTATTGCCCAAAATGGAAAACCCGGCCGCCGGCATCGCCAAATACCGAGAGGTAAAGCGGGAGCGTTTCCTGACCTCCGATGAACTCTTGCGCCTCGGTGATGCCATCCGCGAAGCTGAGACGGTCGGAATTGCGTGGGAACCGGATCCCGAGAAGAAAATCAAGCACGCGCCCAAGGCTGCCAATCGACGGGTGAAGATAGACCCGGCATCGGCCGCGGCACTGCGTCTGTTTATCCTGACCGGCGCCCGCCTGCGGGAAATCCTCCACCTTGAATGGAGCATGGTAGACTTAGAGCGCGGCTTGCTTCTGCTCCCTGACAGCAAGACCGGCCAGAAAACCATTATTCTGAATGCTCCAGCTCAGATGGTGCTGGCCGAACTGCCGCGCATTGATCGGTACGTTATTCCCGGGAAGCCAAAAACGCTCAAGGGCGGCAAGATCGAAAGCCGCCCACGCGCCGATCTCAAGCGACCTTGGCAGATGGTTCGCAAGCGCGCCGGGCTCGCGGCTCAGGCGGACAATCCTACCTTCCGGGTGCGTATCCACGATCTGCGGCACACCCACGCATCTATTGGCGTGGGCGCCAACATCGGCCTGCCAATCGTCGGCAAGCTGTTGGGGCACACCCAGGCTCGCACGACCGAACGGTATGCACACCTGCACGCCGATCCATTGCGCAAGGCGTCCGACGCCATAGGGAATACTATCGCTGCAGCGATGGGCGAAGAAATGAAACCCGCCGAAGTCATTCCAATCAGGAAGGACAAGACAGGCTAACAGTTCGCAGGGATAGGCCGGCCAGCCGACAAGCCGGGGCGCACCTCCCGGTTTCCCTGCGGCCCTCCTGGTGCAATCGCGAAGGTGCTGCGTTGGATTTGAAATTCCCCTTGATGGATCTGCCGGCCTATGAGGCAAAGGCAGGACCGTTCGAGATTGACGGTATCGTTGTCTCGCTTCTCCGGGGAGGCAAACTGGCCCCGTGGGCTCAAGCCCAGGCAACGGAAACAGCGCTGCTGGCGCTCGGGCGCCGAACCCTACATGTCGCGCTGATGAAAGCCTTCGACGCCCATCATGCCGGCGTGTCAGATTCGAACATGGCAGATTGGGTGCGCACGGCTAAGCTGGCCGGCAAAGCCTCCACCTCGTTAGACTTGCTGATGGCGAATCTTTCAGGGCTCTCGACCAGAAATCTAGAAGCTATCGAGGCCGTCTGGCTGGAAAAGCCCTTGAAGATAGTTACCATCCCGCACGAAAAAGGCGAGGATGTCGAAGCTCTTGCAGCTGACTTGGCGAAACATCTCGTTCTTGCGCAGAAGGGGTTGGCAATGGTTGCCCGTCGAATCGAGTCGAACAGGCGCCGTCTGAAGGGGACCAGGAAGAATCAAGGCGAACGGGCCAAGAACGCGTTTGTCCAGACCCTAAGCGAGGCATGGGCTTTTATGACTGGCGTTACCCCGGCCGCTACAACGCCCGCTCTCATAGACTTTGTTCAAGCGGCCTGGGGGGATGCCGGCGGCTCGACACGCTCTACTGATTTCACAAGAGCGATACAGGCCAGCACCCGGGCACTGAAGGCCACGCCAAAGATTGCAACCTCGGCCTATTGGCCCGAGTGGGTTCAACCCTAAGTAAAGACAGACCCCCCTCAACGAATTGCAGGGGTTCGTCCGTTACTGCTCACCTCCGTTGCCGCAAGTTGCCTCTACGCCACGGGCTTTTCCGGGCGGTTGATGAGGCAAGATCAATGTCGCATACGGACTCTAGCGCCCACAAGATGATGCTCCGCACAGATGGTGCTGCGCGATACGTCGGACTCTCCATTTCTACTCTTGAAAAGCTGCGATTGACTGGCAATGGGCCCGAGTACATTATGCTCGGTCGCGCGGTAGTCTACGCGCCTAACGACCTCGATGCCTGGATTGAAGGCAATCGTCGCAAATCCACTTCGGTAGCGTCGTAATGGAGGTACACGAACATGTATCTCCATAGTGAAACGCCGGCCCTGACGGGCTCAAACGTCAGGATCGGCGCCTCGGTAGATGTAAAAGCTGTAGCGGCTCAAAACTACCTCAACGCCCCCATCGATGTCCAGCGTTTTGCCGCCCTCGTCGTCGCAAAACGTTATGGATTGTCCCCCGCCATGGCTCGTCTCGTCTGCGAGCTGGCGCACCTCGGCGGGAGGTCGAAATGAGCGAGACCCTTCCCGAGAACTCACCGAAATTTCTACCCCAGGCAAAATGGCGAGACGGAAACCCGCAGAAGGTATGGGCGCAACGGGCTCTCCGTAGCGCGTTGAAAGCCGGCCTCATTACGCAGATGCCGTGTAAGGTCTGCGGTGAACCCGACGCTGAAGCCCACCACACGGATTACGATCGGCCGCTGCATGTCGATTGGCTTTGCCGGCGCCATCATCGGCAGGAGCATTTCCGCCTTAAGTGTGAGGGGGACCACCAGTAATGGCTACCTCAAATCAAACCCTCCCTGCGCCGACCGCGGCGCAGGTTCCCCTCGCTGGGGAAGTTCGCAGTCAGTTGGTGCTCGATGCAGCCCGGTGGCTGTCGCCTGTTCCATCCGACGAGCGGCCGCGTCCAACCATCCCGTATCTTCGACGCAAGTTCTCGTTGTCGGCCTTGCTGGCCGTGGAGGTGATCCGCCAGGCCAACGCAATTCGTCGGGAGGGCTCTACCAATGCGTGAGTACTCCAAGGTAAGCCCCAAGGTTTGGCAATCCCGACGGTTCCGAAGCCAGTCGGACGATTCCCGGCTCTTCTATTTGTACCTGCTCACATGCGAGCATCAATCTAGCGCGGGGTGCTTCAGGCTCCCCGACGCCTACGCCGCCGAAAATCTCAACTGGTCAGTCGAACGGGTCCAGGCCGCCCGCGCCCCTCTGATCGCTGACGAGATGCTCGCCTACGACGACGAAGCTTTCGAGTACTTCATCCGTCGCTGGTTCCGGCATAACCCAACGGCCAACCCCAAACACCTTCAGGGCGTCAACAGGCTCATTTCCGAGCTCGACAGTGCGGCCATCCAAGACCCGGTCGAGTCCGAGTTGAACGAAAGTCTGGAGGCGAAGTCGAAAGCCACGAATGTCTCTCCTCTCGCGGACGTGCGCACTGCGGGCGATCATCTGATGAACTCACGCTATCTGGCGGGCTTTGCCGGCAACAGGAGGGCATAGGGCTATGAAACCCCTTTCAGAGCACTCCGATATACAGAGACTGAGACAGAAACTCAGACAGAGACAGAAACCCAAACAAAAACAGAAACCGAAACACGACAGAAACACAGACCGCCATCTTGTCGATCGACGAAGCAATTTCGTCGCCGCAAGGCTTTGGAGGGGAGGGAGAGCCTGGATCCGATGTCGGCGCTTTACCTATTCGCGTGATCATGGCAGCAGGGCTTTATCAGCATGAACAGCACAGCAGAAAAACCTCTCACCCTTCAACTGGCGGCGGGTATCGCTGGCACGACGCCAGATACGATCGCCAGATGGTGCAAGCGCTACGGCATCGGCAAGCAACTGCACACCAAGGCGCCGTGGCGGGTCGATCCTATCGGCCTCCATATTGTCATGGCCGGGGATGCGACGGCCTTGGCTGATTACCAGGCTTGTGCCGGATTTTCCGATCGATCCGAGGCCGGGGGCGCCTAGGCGCCCCAATGAAATTCGTTTGTCTACTGCGGATCATCACCGCTCATACGATCCGCACAGATCGAATCGATCTCTGCGCGATTAGGGGTCGGCTGAGCGGGATACCCGTCGTACAAACCAGTCAATTCACAAAGTCGGTCAAGTTCTCTGCCTGTTTGATAGTGGGAACCTATCGATATCGCCAACAAAACGATTAGTAACAATATTCCCGGATTGCTTTTTGCTCTGTCGGCCAGCCCGATGAGGTCAAAGCGCAACCGCTTGAACATGTTATCTGTCCGCAAGTCGTGCGTGGGATCGGCTTCGCTTAATCTCAACAACCGACAGCGCAACGATGGCAATCAAAGTCGACGCGAGGTGCCATTGTAGCATAGGGCTAGGTGAAGTCGTCGAGGCATCCGTCGCAGCGCTCGCAACAAGGATGCAAAAGTTGAAGCCGATGATTTGCCTGAATGGATGGGCATCATGCCGGCCGCCAATCCACACCAGGACCAAATAGATAACAAACTGGCCTGCGACGGCTCCGATACCCGCACCCCAAAAAGCATAAGGATTCACAATCCCTCCTCCATCGAATGACCCGAGCCAGTTATAACCGGCTGCCTCCATGAAGCATGGCCGGATTTTCCTTTGCGATGCGGCACAATACATCACTTTGCCGGTAATGTGGAAGGCTAACGCCCAGCGTTGCTGTTAATATCCTCTGACAGAGCATTCAGAGGGCACAATGACCCGCGAACAAATTCTTCAAGAGCTGCGGGCCGGCCTTCTGGCTGCCGGGTTTGTTGCTGTCGATGATCTGAGCCGCGACGAGGAGATTTTCCTTCGCGCGCATTCTGGTGAGCTGGAAACTGATGACACGCCGCTCACGCACGTGAATTTCGCGCCGCAGGAAATGGCGATGGATGTTGCGGACGTGGTTAGTTTGATCCGGGATCGGATTGCGGGCGCTGTTCAGTCTCACCAGGAAAGAGTTGGCCCCATTCACCAAGGGGCTGGAGTCTGGGACGTTCCCGACGCTGCCGCGTGGGACTCTAGAGCGGGATGAGATTAGTGTTGGTCATAGCCTGAGTTTTGGAAATAGTGTGAGCACTCTGTCGGTGTGACGC
>NZ_JBSKBP010000011.1:0-79801 GCF_053714275.1 Mesorhizobium sp. Arg314
TGTTCGCTTTTCGATTCTCGTTTGGACTCCAATTCCGACTTGCTTGGCAGTCGGTGCACGACTTTTTCAGCAACCTGGTAAAGCGCGTCGCGCTGAAACGGATTCAGGCGACGCGCTTTAAGTCCTTGGTTTTATGCATGTCGTTGTCCCAGAACCGCGTACACTTCTGGGCGACATGCATTAGCCGTGTCGATGTTCAGGTGATGCCGGCCTGCGAACGGAGGCTCGGCCTGACCTCAATCTCAACACATCTCTGCGTCTCGTGAAGTTCAAGTAACGCTTGAACTTCGGTGCTTCGCAACGGTGTCAACCGTTGCTGCAAAGACTCAACGACACACTTTTCTCGTCCGTTTTCGCGGAAAGTGAATCTCTCGGAATCATAGGCACTTGCCAGCGAATCAACTCTCTGATTCTCTGACCTAAAGCGTTTCCTGATTTGAGTCGTTCGACGCGTTCAGTCGCGTTTTCCGTCTGGGGGGGCAACCTGCCGGAAGACTCGGACTCAATGCTCGGGGATGCGGTGCGGGAATATCGGTTGCAGGCCCGGCGTGAGAGGGATGGCGGGAAATGAAGAAGAAGCATGTGGCTGTTCTCCTGGGTGGATTCTCCTCGGAGCGGCCCGTGTCTCTGTCCTCGGGGAAGGCGTGTGCGGATGCGCTCGAGAATGAAGGCTATCAGGTCACCCGCGTCGATGTTTCGCGTGACGTCGGGTCTGTGCTTGCCGAGCTCAAGCCCGACGTCGCCTTCAACGCGCTGCACGGCCCGTTCGGTGAGGACGGCACCATCCAGGGAATTCTCGAATATCTCGGAATTCCCTACACCCATTCGGGCGTGCTCGCTTCGGCGCTGGCCATGAACAAGGAGCAGGCCAAGAAAGTCGCCAAGGCGGCCGGCATTCCGGTCGCGGAATCCAAGGTGATCAACCGCTTCGCCGTCCAGAACAAGCATCCGATGAAGCCGCCCTATGTGGTCAAGCCGGTCAATGAAGGATCGAGCTTCGGCGTCGTCATCGTGCATGAGGGGCAATCGCATCCGCCGCAGGTGATCGGCTCGACGGAGTGGCAATATGGCGAGATCGTCATGGTCGAGCGCTACGTCCATGGCCGGGAATTGACCTGCGCGGTGATGGGCGATGTGGCGCTCGGCGTCTGCGAGATCATCCCGACCGGGCATTCCTTCTACGACTACGATTCAAAATACGTTCCCGGCGGATCAAAACACGAAATCCCTGCTAAAATTTCACCGAATATTTACCAAAAAATACAGACACTGGCCCTCAAGGCTCATCTTGCCATCGGTTGCCGGGGCGTCTCCCGGTCGGACTTCCGTTACGACGACCGCCACTCCGAAAACGGCGAGGTTGTCTGGCTTGAGGTCAACACCCAGCCGGGCATGACGCCGACGTCTCTGGTGCCTGAAATCGCCGCGCAAGCGGGACACTCGTTCGGCGATTTGTTGAGTTGGATGGTGGAGGACGCTTCGTGTCTGCGTTGAGGTGGGGACAGGGTAATGGCGGCGGCGCGGCTGGTTTCGCGCTGTTCGGCATGTCGCTGTCATTCGACCGTTTCGTGTTGCCGCGTCAGCTTCGCCGGCCGGTTCGGGTGCTGGGGCGCCTGTGCGGCGGCGAGTATGAAGCGCCGCGCTTTTCGGCGGCGATCCTTTCCGTCGCGCTCATCGCGTCCAGCAGCGCCTATGGCGCCTATCTCGGCGGCTACACCGACAGCATCGTGCAGGGCATCACGGCGCGCACCGGCTTTGCCGTCGATCAGATCAAGGTGGTCGGCAACCGCCAGACGTCCGAAATCGACGTGCTCGACCGGCTCGGCCTCGACGGCTGGACCTCGCTGATCGGCTTCGACGCCGAGGCCGCGCGGCAACGTATTGCCACGCTGCCCTGGGTCGAGGGCGCGGCGGTGCGCAAGGTCTACCCGCATACACTGGAAGTACGCATCGAGGAGCGCGAACCCTTCGCGCTCTGGCAGCAGGGCGCCTCGGTGTCGGTCATCGAGCGGTCGGGCGAGGCGATCGTGCCGTTCTCGGGCGGCAAGCAGGCGCTGCTCCCGCTGATCATCGGTACGGGCGCGCCGGCCATGGCGCCGGCCTTTCTCGACAAGATCAAGCGCTATCCCGAGTTCGCGGCGCGGGTCAAAGGTTATATCCGTGTCGGCGAACGCCGCTGGGACCTGAGGCTTGAAAACGGCATCACGGTCAAGCTGCCGGAAGACGGCGAGGACCAGGCGATCGCGGAGCTCGTCAAGCTCGACCACGACAACGGTCTGCTGACGCGCGACATCGCCGCCGTCGACATGCGGCTCTCCGACCGGCTGGTGGTGGAGCTCTCGCCTGAAGCGGCAACGCAGCGCGAGGCCGCGCTCAGCGAAAAGCCAAAGAGCCTGACGAAGCGCAAGCCGGAGAGGAAGATATGAGCTGGCTTGGCGGTAGCGGTGATGCTTCTTCGCGCCGGTCGGGCACGCTCACGGTGCTCGATGTCGGCTCGAGCAAGGTTTGCTGCGTGGTGGCAAAGCTGAAGCCGAACGACGACGGCAAGCTCCTGCGCGGGCGCTCGCACCGTATCCAGGTGATCGGTATCGGCCACCAGAAGTCGCAAGGCGTGAAGTCCGGTGTGGTGGTCGACCTCGATCGCGCCGAGCATGCCATTCGGCTTGCCGTCGATGCAGCCGAGCGCATGGCCGGGCTCACCGTCGATTCCCTCATCGTCAACATGACCGCGGGCCGGCTGAAGAGCGAAGCCTTCTCGGCGACCATCAATCTCGGCGGCCATCAGGTCGAGGAAGTCGACATCAAGCGCGTGCTCGCCGCCGGCGCCAAGCAGGCGCTGAGAGCCGAGCGCGAGGTGATCCATTCGCTGCCCGTCGGTTTCTCGCTCGATGGCGAGCGCGGCATGCGCGACCCGCGCGGCATGGTGGGCGATGCGCTTGGCGTAGGCATGCATGTGCTGACGGGCGATGCGGCGCCGATGCGCAATCTTGAGCTTTGCATCAACCGCTCGCATCTGTCGGTCGAACGCATGGTAGCGACGCCCTACGCCAGCGGGCTTGCCTCGCTGGTCGACGACGAGCTCGAAATGGGCGCGGCCTGCATCGACATGGGCGGCGGCACGACGACCATTTCAGTCTTCTCGGAGGGCAAGTTCGTCCATGGCGACGCCATCGCCATCGGCGGCAACCATGTGACGCTCGACATGGCCAAGGGCCTGTCGACTTCGCTCGATGCCGCGGAGCGGCTGAAGGTGATGCACGGCTCGGCGCTGCCTGGAAGCGCCGACGACCGCGACCTCGTCTCGATCCAGCCGATCGGCGAGGAAGGCGATGTGCCGTTGCAGATCCCGCGCTCTGTGATGACGCGCATCATCCGCGCGCGCATCGACGAGACGCTGGAGCTTTTGCGCGACCGGCTGAACAAGTCCGGCTACGGCAATGCCGTCGGCAAGCGCGTCGTGCTGACCGGCGGCGCCAGCCAGCTCGCGGGCCTTCCGGAAGCTGCACGCCGCATTCTCGGACGCAATGTGCGCATCGGCCGTCCGCTCGGCGTGGCAGGCCTGCCGGAAGCGGCCAAGGGACCGGCGTTCTCGACCCCGGTCGGACTGATGATCTACCCGCAGATGGCAAGCTTCGAGAGCCATTCGGCGAAAGGACTTTCCGGTTTCAGGATGACCGGAACGGGCGGAAAACTGCATCGCATGAGTCAGTGGTTGAGAGACAGTTTTTAATTTGACGGGGACAGCCCCATAGGCGGCCGCAGCGGCGAAGCGGCGGGAAAGGCAAAGGACGGAGACAATGACCATCAATCTGCAAAAGCCGGACATCACCGAGCTTAAGCCACGCATCACCGTCTTCGGTGTAGGCGGCGGCGGCGGCAATGCGGTCAACAACATGATCACAGCCGGGCTGCGCGGCGTCGAGTTCGTGGTGGCCAACACTGACGCCCAGGCGCTGACGATGTCGAAGGCCGAGCGGCTGATCCAGCTTGGCGCGCATGTCACCGAAGGCCTCGGCGCCGGCTCTCAGCCGGAAGTCGGCCGCGCGGCGGCGGAAGAGTGCATCGACGAGATCATCGATCATCTGTCCAACACCCATATGTGCTTTGTCACTGCCGGCATGGGCGGCGGCACCGGCACGGGCGCTGCTCCGGTCGTTGCCCGCGCGGCACGCGAGAAGGGCATCCTCACGGTCGGCGTCGTCACCAAGCCGTTCCATTTCGAGGGCCAGCGCCGCATGAAGACGGCCGACATGGGCATCGAGGAACTGCAGAAATGCGTCGACACCCTGATCGTCATCCCCAACCAGAACCTGTTCCGGCTGGCCAATGACAAGACCACCTTCGCCGATGCCTTCGCCATGGCCGACCAGGTGCTCTACTCCGGCGTTGCCTGCATCACCGACCTGATGGTCAAGGAAGGCCTGATCAATCTCGACTTCGCCGACGTGCGCTCGGTGATGCGCGAGATGGGCAAGGCGATGATGGGCACCGGCGAAGCTTCGGGCGAGGGCCGCGCGATGGCCGCCGCCGAAGCCGCGATCGCCAACCCGCTGCTCGACGAAACCTCGATGAAGGGCGCCAAGGGCCTGCTGATCTCGATCACCGGCGGCCGCGACCTCACCCTGTTCGAGGTGGACGAGGCCGCGACCCGCATCCGCGAGGAGGTCGACCAGGACGCAAACATCATCCTGGGCGCTACCTTCGACGAGGAGCTGGAAGGGGTGATCCGCGTGTCGGTCGTCGCCACCGGCATCGACAAGTCGGCAGCCGAAATAGCGGCCGCGCCGATCTCGATCCGCGCGCCGCAGAAGCCGGCCGCCCGCCCAGCGGCTCCTGCTCAGGAAATCCGCCCCGCCCCGGTTCAGCAGCAGGCCTATGAGCCGCGCGCGGTTGACCCGGTCGCCGAGGCGATCCAGCTTGCCGAGGCAAACGCCGCCGCCATGGCGCAGCCGCGCGCCGTGCCGGTCGACGACTTCCGGCCGCAGAGCAAGATCTTCCAGGCTCCGCCAGCCCAGCCGCAGCCGCAGCCGGTGGTGCCGCAGCAGGTCATGCAGCAGCCCGCGCCACAGCGCGAGATGCCGCAGCCGATGGCCGCGGCCCCGCAGCGCATGCCGCGCGTGGAGGATTTCCCGCCGGTGGTAAGGGCTGAAGTCGAAGCCAAGACCCGCCCGGCGGACCATGAAAACAGCGGCCCGATGGGGCTGATCAAGCGGCTGACCAATGGCCTTACCCGCCGTGAGGAAGAGCCGGCCCGGCTCCAGCCGGCGCAGCCGCGCGAGCCGAAGCTGCGCCAAGCCGCGCCGGAGATGCGCCGCCTCGCCAGCCAGGATCCTGCGCTCTACGCGCCGCGCCGCGGCCAGCTCGACGACCAGGGCCGGCTGACGCCGCAGGCCCGCACGGTCCAGGAAGACGACCAGCTGGAAATCCCGGCCTTCCTGCGCCGCCAGGCCAATTGATCGATACAGCAGACCGCTGATCGTTAACGATATATAACGGTTGTTAACAGGCAGACGAGAAATCGTCTGCCTGTTGCTTTTTAAAATGTATTCAGAACAATGCGTTATGGAAACTTTCTCATATTTTCCCGTGGTTACACAGGGTAAGAAACCGTGATTTGGAGTCTCCAGGGCGGGCCATTATCTTCGCCACGGACTAAAGTCGGTTTGCCGGGATTCGGGGAGTAGCCCTGCCTGCCGATCATACCAGAGCCGCATGCTCTTGCTTATTTTGCCGCGTTTGTGCGAGCGCCAGACCATCCAACTGGCTGCAAGATACCCAGGGCCGATCAAGCGGACGCAGGCATTAGGGCGTATGGGGTTACTCTTGCACGACTATCAGACGACAGTGAAATCGCGCGCGACGCTGGCTGGCGTCGGCGTCCATAGCGGCAAAACCGTCACCGTTCATTTCCTGCCGGCCGACGCCGATACGGGTATTGTCTTCCATCTTTCGAACGGCGGCGAAAGCCGCGAGTTCCATGCTCTGGTCGCGGAAGTCGGCGCTACCGACCTTTGCACCATGCTCGGCGATCCGGCCGGCGAGCATATCGGCACTGTCGAGCACCTGATGGCCACCGTGTTCGGTCTCGGCATCGACAACCTCATCATCGAGATCGACGGTCCGGAAGTCCCCATTCTCGACGGCAGCGCCATGGCCTTCGTCGAAGCCTTCGACCAGGCCGGCATCGAGACGCTGGCGGTGAAGCGCCGCTATATCCGTGTCGTCAAGCCGGTGCGCGTGGAAGCCGGCGCATCCTGGGCGGAGTTCCGCCCCTATGACGGCACGCGGTTCGAGGTCGAGATCGATTTTGAAAGCCCGGCGATCGGCCGTCAGCAATTCGCCTCCGACATCAATCCCGATATCTTCCGCCGCGACATCGGGCGAGCCCGCACCTTCGGCTTCATGAAGGATGTCGAACGGCTGTGGGCCGCCGGCTACGCGCTCGGTTCGTCGCTGGAGAACTCGCTGGTCATCGGCGACGACAACCGTGTCATCAATGTCGGCGGTCTGCGCTATCCCAATGAATTCGCCCGCCACAAGACGCTCGATGCCATGGGCGATCTGGCGCTGGCCGGCGCGCGCTTCATCGGCTGCTTCCGTTCCTATCGTGGCGGCCATCGGATGAACGCCTCGGCATTGCGCCGGCTGCTTTCCGACCGGACGGCCTTCGAGATCGTCGAGACGCGACGGCGCGAACGCGGCCGCGTCGCCGAGATGATCGCCGTCAGCGGGCCGGTCTACGCGCCCTGGGTGATCTGATTTTTAACCGTTTTCTGGTTTTGTGGTGTGGGCTTGTGTTGCATAGCTGCATCACAAGGCTGCCAAATTGCGCAGCCTTGGCCACGGCGCCGGCCTGCCACAAAAATGTGCGATTGGCCGGACATAGCGTTGCCGGGCAAGGGGATAATGGTTTATGGCTTCGGCCCGGACCGAAACGACGCCGAAGGGGCGGAATCCAAACATGTTCTTTTCGCGAGTTGGTCAATCGGTAACGCCGCGTCGGCGTGTTTTGCTGGCGCTGTCGGTGGTTGCTCCCGCGCTCGTGCTGTCGGCCTGCATGTCGTCCGAGAAGGACGTCAACCTTGCGACCTATGTCGACCAGACCGAACCGGCCGACGTTCTCTACAATCAGGGCCTGGCCAATATGAATGCCGGCCGCCTCGACGAAGCGAGCAAGAAGTTCGACGCCGTCGACCGCCAGCACCCCTATTCGGAATTTGCCCGCAAATCGATGGTGATGGGGGCTTTCGCCGACTATCGCGCCGGCAATTATGACGAAGCGATCGGCACCGCGAAGCGCTATCTGACGCTTTACCCTTCGACCGACGACGCCGCCTATGCGCAGTACATCATCGGCTTGAGCTACTACCGGCAGATCAAGGACGTCACCCAGGACCAGAAGGAAGCGCGCCAGACCATCCAGACCATGCAGGAACTGGTGACGCGCTGGCCGAACTCCGAATATGTCGGCGACGCCAAGGACAAGATCCGCTTCGCCAACGACCAACTCGCCGGCAAGGAGATGCAGGTAGGCCGCTACTATCTCGAGCGCCGCGAATACATCGCCGCCGTGAAGCGCTTCCGCACCGTGGTCGAAAGCTATTCCAACACCCGCCATGTCGAGGAGGCGCTCGCGCGCTTGACCGAGTCCTACTATGCCATGGGCCTGACCTCGGAAGCGCAGACGGCCGCGGCGGTGCTCGGCCACAACTATCCGGACAGCTCGTGGTACAAGGATTCCTACAAGCTCCTGCAGAGCAACGGGCTTGAACCGCGCGAAAATGCCGGGTCGTGGATATCCAAGGCCGGGAAGCTGATTACCGGCGCCTGAAGCTTGCGATGCTGTCCAGACTGTCGATCCGCGATATCGTCCTGATCGAGAAGCTGGACATCGACTTCCTGCCTGGGCTTTCGGTGCTTACCGGCGAAACCGGCGCTGGAAAATCCATCCTGCTCGATGCCTTGTCGCTGGCGCTCGGCGCGCGCGGCGATGCTTCGCTCGTCCGCCATGGCGCGGCGCAAGGCCAAGTCATCGCGGTGTTCGACGTGCCGCGCAACCATCCGGCACGCGCGATGCTTGCCGAAAACGACATTGAGGACGATGGCGATATCATCCTGCGCCGCGTGCAGACGGCCGACGGCCGTACGCGCGTCTTCGTCAACGACCAGCCCTCCAGCGTCACCCTGATGCGCGATGTCGGCCGCGCGCTGGTCGAGATTCATGGCCAGCATGACGAGCGCGCGCTGGTCGATTCCGGCGCGCATCGTGAATTGCTGGACAGTTTCGGCGGGCATCTGGGCGCCGTGCGCGGCGCGGGCGAAGCCTGGCGCTATTGGCGAAACTGCGAGCAGGAGCTTTCCCGGCATCGCGCCAAGGTCGAGGCGGCGGCGCGCGAGGCCGATTATCTGCGCGCTTCCGTCGCCGAGCTTGCGAAGCTCGACCCGCAGCCGGGCGAGGAAACTGAGCTTGCGGACCTGCGCGCGCAGATGATGCGCGTCGAAAAGATCGCCGCCGAAATCCATGATGCGCAGGATGTGCTGTCGGGGCCGTCCTCGCCCTTGCCGCAGCTCGCCAGCCTGTTGCGCCGGCTGCAGCGCAAGTCGAGCGAGGCGCCGGGCCTGCTCGACGATGTTGTGAAATCGCTCGACGAGGCGATGATATCGCTCGACGCCGCGCAATCCGGCGTCGAAGCAGCGCTTCGCGCTACCGAATATGATCCGCAGCGTCTGGAGAAGGCGGAGGAGCGGCTGTTTGCGCTGCGCGCTGCCTCTCGCAAGCACAATGTCGCGGTCGACGATCTGGCGCAGTTGCGCGACACGATGGTGGCCGATCTTGCCGATCTCGATGCCGGCGAGGAGCGGCTGCATGCGCTGGAAAAGCAGGCCGCCGCCGGGGGCGAGGCCTACGATGTTTCCGCGGCGCTGCTTTCGTCGCTGCGCCATGCGGCGGCGGCGGGCCTGACCAAGGCGGTGATGGCGGAACTGCCGGCGCTGAAGCTCGAACGGGCCGAATTCGTCGTCGAGATGACAAGCGATGCCGAAAGCCGCATGGAACAAGGCATCGATGAGGTCGAATTCTGGGTGCGGACCAATCCGGGCACCAGGCCTGGACCGATGATGAAGGTCGCCTCCGGCGGCGAACTCTCGCGCTTTCTCCTGGCGCTGAAGGTGGCGCTCGCCGATCGCGGCTCGGCGCCGACCTTGGTCTTCGACGAAATCGATACCGGCGTCGGCGGCGCGGTGGCCGATGCCATCGGCCAGCGGCTGGCGCGGCTGTCGAAGCGGGTACAGGTGCTTTCGGTCACCCATGCGCCGCAGGTCGCGGCACGCGCGGCCACGCATTTCCTGATCTCGAAATCCGGCGGCAAGGACCGTGTCGCCACCGGCATTGCCGAAATGGACCGCGCGGCGCGCCAGGAAGAAATCGCGCGCATGCTGGCCGGCGCCACCATCACCGACGAGGCCCGCGCCGCGGCGGACCGGTTGCTGCGCGAGAATACGGCCGCCGCCTAAAGCGCGTCGCGCTGAATCGGATTCAGGCGACGCGCTTTAGGTCTTTGTTTTGATGCATGTCGTTGTCCCAGAACCGCTGCACACTTTCTGGGCGACATGCATTAGGCTCCCTTTGTTCTCGGAAGCAGAGTCAGCAGGTGGCTGTATCCTGCTGTCGAGCAATGATTTTTCCACCAACTACCTCCCTGCCGGTGAATCCTGATTTATAGTGGCCCGCCATAAATCGAGGACTGCGCTGCATGTCGGAAAAACCCGTCGATTCGTTGAGCGAAAGCGAAGCCGCGGATGAGCTGAAGCAACTGGCGGCGGAGATTGCCGAGCACGACCGGCGCTATCACGCCGAGGACGCGCCGACGATCACCGACGCGGAGTATGATGCGCTACGCCGGCGCAACCTTGCCATCGAAGAGCAATTCCCTGATCTCGTGCGCGACGATTCGCCGTCGCGCCGGGTCGGCGCGCCGCCTGCGGAAGGCTTTGCCAAGGTTCGCCATGCGGTGCCGATGCTCAGCCTCGCCAAGGCCTATACCGACCAGGACGTCACCGATTTCATCGAGCGCGGACGGCGTTTCTTCGACCGCGACAAGGACCTCGACATCGCCTTCACCGCCGAGCCGAAGATCGACGGGCTGTCGGCTTCGTTGCGTTATGAGAACGGGGTGTTCGTGCAGGGTGCGACGCGCGGCGACGGCGCTGTCGGCGAGGACATCACCGCCAATCTGAAGACCATTGCCGATATCCCGAAGACGCTACAGGGCTCGGGCTGGCCGCAGACAATCGAAATCCGCGGCGAGGTCTACATGACCTATGCCGAGTTCGACGCGCTGAAGCAGCGTTCGGCGGCTGTCGGGGGCCAGGATTACGTCAATCCGCGCAACACCGCGGCAGGGTCGCTCCGCCAGAAGGACCCGTCGGTCACCGCCAGCCGCAACCTCAAATTCTTCGCCTATGCCTGGGGCTACACGACAGCGGATCCCGCGCCGACGCAGTTCGAAGCTGTGCAGAAATTCGGCGAATGGGGATTCAAGGTCAGTCCGCTGATGGTGCGGGCGAAATCGGTCGAGGACCTGATCGAGCAGTACCACCGGATCGAGGAGCAACGTTCCGCGCTCGGCTACGATATCGACGGTGTCGTCTACAAGGTCGACCAGCTCGAGCTCCAGCGCCGCTGGGGTTTTGTCACCGGCGAGCCGCGCTGGGCGGTCGCCCATAAGTTCCCGGCCGAGCAGGCGATGACGACGGTCGAAAAGATCGACATCCAGGTCGGCCGCACCGGCACGCTGGCGCCGGTGGCGCGGCTGGCGCCGGTCACGGTCGGCGGCGTGGTGGTCGAGAATGTCACGCTGCACAACGAGGACTATATCAAAGGCTTCGACAGCAACGGCCTGCCGATCCGCGATGGCATCGACGTTCGCATCGGCGACACCGTGGTCATCCAGCGGGCAGGGGATGTCATCCCGCAGATCGTCAGCGTCGTCATCGACAAGCGGCCGGCCGGCGCGGTTCCCTACGAATTCCCGCATACCTGCCCGGTCTGCGGTTCGCCGGCGACGCGCGAGATTAACGAGAAGACGGGCAAGGAGGATTCCCGGCGCCGCTGCACCGGGGAGCTGATCTGCGCTGCCCAGGCCGTCGAAAGGCTGCGCCACTTCGTGTCGCGCGGCGCGCTCGATATCGAAGGACTGGGCGCGGAAAACATCGACCTCTTCTTCAATTCGGGGCTGGTGAAGACCGCCGCCGATATCTTCACGCTGAAGGATCGCCGCCCGGCCGTCACCAAGGCGCTGGCCGAGCGGCGCGAGGAACAGGCGAGGCTGCGCGAGGAAGCCTCGGGCAAGACGCGCAAGAATGTGCGCAGCGTCGAGGAGCGCAACTATGAAGGCCTCGACAAGCTGTTTTCGGCCATCGACGCGCGGCGTGAGCCTGAACTCGACCGTTTCATCTTCGCGCTCGGCATCCGCCATATCGGCGAGACGACGGCCGCAGTGCTTGCCCGCCAGTTCTCGACCATCGAGGAACTGATTCGCGTCGGCAAGGAGACGGCGAAGGCGGAAGATCCGCATACCGTCTTCCCGTCGATCAACGGCATCGGCGACACGGTGATCGGCGCGCTGCGCGACTTCTTCGGCAATGAGCGCAATGACGACGTGCTCGACGCGCTGCTGGCGCAGGTCCATCCGAAGCCCTATGTCGTCGAAATCTCGGCCGGCAGCGAAGTCTCCGGCAAGACGGTGGTTTTCACAGGCTCGCTGGAAAAGATGACGCGCTCGGAAGCCAAGGCGATGGCGGAGCGGCTCGGCGCCAAGGTGGCGGGCTCGGTTTCGGCCAAGACCGACCTGGTGGTGGCGGGTCCGGGTGCTGGCTCCAAGCTCAAGACCGCCAGCGATCTCGGCATCGAGGTGATCGACGAGGACACCTGGCTGCAGCGCATCGGCAGGGGCGGCTGATGGCGGGCGCGTTCAAGGGCTTTGGGCAGAAGGCCATCCCGTTCCTCAAGGCGCTCGACTTCCACCAGAGCCGCGAGTGGTTCCAGGAAAACCGCGACCTGTTCGACAGCGAGCTGCACGAGCCGTTCTGCGATCTGGTCGAGACGCTGACCGAGCGTTTCGAGGCGGCCAAGCTCGGCTTGCGCGGCGACCGCAAGAAATCGCTGTTCCGTATCAATCGTGACGTGCGCTTCTCAAAGGATAAGCGGCCCTACAACCGGCACCTGTCGGCCATCCTCTCGCCGGACGGCAGCAAGATGTCGCAAGGCGTTTTCTACGTGCATATCGGGCTCGAGCGCTGCTTCGCCGGCGTCGCCTGGTGGCAGCCGGCGCCGGAACTGCTGCAGGCGATGCGCAAGGCGATCGTGACCAAGCCTGCCGCGTTCCGTGGCATGGTCTCGTCGCTGAAGAAGGCAGGTCTGGATCTCGATCCGGAAGATTGCCTGAAGCGCGCGCCGCGCGGCTTCGAGGACGTCGGCGAAGACGATCTTGCACAGGCGGTGCGCAACCGGCATTTCGTGGTCCGGCACGACATCGATCCGGCGACGATCCATTCGCCGCCGCTGGTCGACGATCTCGTCGGCTTCACGCTTGGCGCCAAGCCGCTGCTCGACTGGGGCAGGGCAATCCAGGGCACGGCCGTGGCGGCCTGACGCCGTCGTCGCGGGTCAGGCCGGCAGCCTCACATCCGCATCAGCAGGCCGCCATCGACGGCGAGTTCGATGCCGGTGATGTAGCTCGCGGCGTCCGAGAGCAGGAACAGCGCCGCATTGGCCATGTCCTGCGGCGTGCCGATGCGGCCGAGCGGTGTGTAACCCGCCACCGCGGCACGCTTCTCCTCGGTGTCCCAGCGGGCCTGCAGCGGCGTCAGCGCCATGCCGGGGCAAATGGCATTCGAGCGGATGCGCTCGCCGGCAAGCTGCATGGCCAGCGACTTGGACAGCGCGCAAACGCCGGCCTTCGACGCCTGGTAGGCGTCCTGCGGTTTCGGGTCGCCGCGATACCACTGGATGGTCGAGAAATGCACCATAGCGCCTCCGCGGCCGCCGGCGCGCATTTGGGGGACGACCGCGCGTGCAGTATGCACGAAGGATTTCAAATTGATGTTGAATACCTGGTCCCAGACGTCGAGATCCATCTCCAGAGCCGACTTGTCGCGGCCGAACCAGAGCACGCCGGCGACATTGGCGAGGTAGTCGATGCCGCCGCGTTCGCGGCCGGCGGCGCCGATGGTTTGCTCGACGAAAGCGGCGTTAGTCAAATCACCCTGCGCGAAGGTCAGCCTGTCGTCATAGGCGGCAAGCGAGGCCGGGCGGGGCTTCACGTCGATGGCGGTGACCGAGGCGCCGGCATCGAGCAGCGCCAGCGTGATCGCTTCGCCCATGCCGCCGCCGGCTCCGGTGACGACCGCATGCCTACCGGTAAAATCAAAGACGACCATTTATCCCTCTCTTGTTGGCGCCAGAGTCGCGTTTTGCGCCAAGGCGCCATGGCGCGACAATAGGGGTGGATAAAAAAGATCGATGGCAAGCGGTGTTTGGCAAGCCGTCCATCAGTTCCGCTGATCGTTGGGTCAAGCGAATTGGTGTGACAAGCGAGGCGACGCTCCCTAAATCAAGCTGCTCAAGGAGCGGCTGATGGCGGCGGAAGCAATCTCTGAGGGCAGAACCGGTGGCGATTTCTGGGACGGCGTGCGGCTGTCGATGCCGGTCGTCGTCGCCTCGGCGCCGTTCGCGGTGCTGTTCGGCGCGATCGCGGTCGACAACGGGTTGTCCGTCCTCGAGGCCTTCCTGATGAGCGCCATGATCTATGGCGGCGCCAGCCAGATGGTCGGCATCGAACTGTTCGGCCAGCATGTCGCGCCATGGCTGATCGTGCTGTCGATCTTCGCGGTGAATTTTCGACACGTGCTCTATTCGGCCGGCATCGGCAGGCGCATCGCGCATTGGCCGTTGCTACAGCAGGCGCTCGGCTATTTCATCCTGACCGACCCGCAATATGCCATCGCCGAGGCAAGGGCGGCGTCCGGCCGTCCGGTCGGCTTCGTCTGGTATCTGGGGCTCGGCCTGCCGGTCTATGTGTTCTGGGTGATCGAAAGCGGCTTGGGTGCTGTGTTCGGCAAGATGATCCCGGACACGCATGCTCTCGGCATCGATTTCCTACTGCCGATCTATTTCCTCGGCCTGGTGCTTGGCTTCCGCAAGCGGCCGCTTTGGGCGCCCGTCGTCGCTGCCAGCGCCGTCGCCTCGATCATTGCCTACAGAACCGTCGGCTCGCCCTGGCATGTTTCGATCGGCGCGGTCGCCGGCGTTCTCCTGGCGGTGATCCTGCCGCCGCATCACAGCGGCGTGGGCAAGCGGCCATGAGCACGACCTTCTGGATCATCCTTGCAGGCGCTGTCGCGACCTATCTGACGCGCGTCGGCGGCCACCTCGTCATCTCGCGCTTCGAGACAATCCACCCGCGCGTCGAGGCAGGGCTGAACGCCGTGCCGGCCGCGGTGCTGACGACGCTTGTGGCGCCGGAGCTGCTGCATGCCGGACCGGCGGAATGGACAGCGCTGATCGTCACTGTGCTGGTATCGCTGCGCGGCGGCCTGATGGCGATGTTTCTGGCAGGCGCCGCCGTGCTGATCTTGGCGCGCCAGTTCGTCGGATAGGAACTCCGCCGGCGCGATCGTTTCGGATTGTCGGCGCTGCCCCTCATTGCCCTGCCCGTCCTCCGCAGCAGCTGCGCTGCAGCTGCGGAGGGTGGACCGGGCATTTCTCCCCGTAGAACCGGGAGAAAGAAGCTAGGCTTAAATCTTCGCGTCGTGGGGCAGCAGGGCGGTGGCTTTCTCCAGCCAGGCCAGCGTCTCGCCGTCGACCATCGGGCCGATCTCGGCCAGCACCCGGGCGTGATAGCGGTCGAGCCATTGCAATTCGTCCCGATGCAGCAGGTCGGTGCGGATGAGCCGCTTGTCGATCGGCGCCAGCGTCAGCGTCTCGAAGCCATGCATGGCGATGTCGCCGCCTTCGATCGGCTCCGCCTGCGTGACCAGGATCAGGTTCTCGATGCGAATGCCATAGGCGCCTTCCTTGTAGTAGCCGGGCTCGTTGGACAGCATCATGCCGGCAAGCAGCTTTTCCGTGCCGGTGCGGGCAATGCGCTGCGGTCCTTCATGCACGGCGAGATAGGAGCCGACGCCGTGGCCGGTGCCATGGGCGAAGTCGCAGCCATGCGTCCACAGGGCCGTGCGGGCAACGGCGTCGATTTCCGAGCCGCGCGTGCCGGCGGGGAAACGCAGCGTCGAGATGCCGATCATGCCCTTCAGCACCAAAGTGAAGCGTTCGCGCATTTCCTGCGTCGGCTCACCGATCGGCACGGTGCGGGTGATGTCGGTGGTGCCGTCCTGGTACTGGCCGCCGGAATCGAGCAGGAACAGCTCGCCGCTCTCAAGCTTGCGGCTGGTGGCGCGCGAGACGCGATAGTGCATGATCGCGCCGTTCGGGCCGGCGCCGGAAATCGTGTCGAAGGAGACGTCGCGCAGCGGCATCTGCGTTTCCTCGCCGGTCTGGCGGCGCACTTCCTCGAGCTTGGTGACGACGGCGATTTCGTCCAGCGAGCCTGGCTTCTGGCGGTCGAGCCAGCAAAGCAGCCTGGCGACCGCGGCGCCGTCGCGGCGATGCGCGGCGCGGCTGCCGGCGATCTCGGCCTGGTTCTTGGTGGCGCGCGGGATGCGGGCCGGGTCGGCGGCCAAGACGACGGTGCCGCCATTGTCCTCGGCCAGCATGCGGAGCTTTTCCGCCGCCAGCACCGGATCGAGCGCGATCTTGGCGCCGTTCCTGGCCAGCTCGACGATGGCGGCTTCAAACTCGTCCGGATCATGCAGATCGGCAAGCTGGGTGAGATAGGCTGCGACCTGGCGCGGGAATTTGCGCTGGTCCATGAACAACTGATGCTTGCCGTCGGCGGCGAGAATGGCGAAGCCGAGCGCCAGCGGCGTGTGCGGCACGTCGCCGCCGCGGATGTTGAAGGCCCACGCTATCGAGGAAGGATCGGTCAGCACCGCATGGGTGGCGCCGTCCTTTTCGATCGCGCCCGCCAGCCGCGCCAGCTTGTCCTTGGCAAGCTCGCCGGCAAGATTGAGCGGATGGATCTCGACAGGCGCGCGCGGCGGTTCCGGCTGGTCCTTCCAGATGACGTCGATGGGATTCCTGTCGAGCGGCACCAAAGTCGCGCCGGACTGCTCGGCCGATGCCTTCAGCGCCTTGATCTCGCCGATCGTATGCAGCCAGGGGTCGAAGCCGAGCCTTGCGCCCTTGCCGAGATTGTCCTTGATCCAGCTGGCCGGCGGATTGTCGACGAGGCTTTCGACGGTGAAGATCGACAGGTCGACCTCGCCCCGCACCTGCAGCGTGTAGCGGCCGTCGACGAAGATGAAGGCGCGGTCGCGCAGGATGATGGCGACGCCGGCCGAACCGGAAAAGCCGGTCAGCCATTTCAGCCGCGCCGAGCGATCGGCGACATATTCGCCCTGATGCTCGTCCGCGCGGGGGACAAAGAAGCCATCCAAGCCGTTCTCCGCCAGCCATTGCCGCAACATCGCCACGCGCGGCTTGCCAACGGCCGGATCACCAGCGGAATCAAAGGTCTGGAACATTTTTTGGCTCCCTCGAAAATGGCTTGCCGCGACCGTAGCGTATCCCTTTGGAAACCGGAATCGATTTCGGCAGGGCCAGATCGACCGGATTTTGCCGGTCTCAGCGCTTGAGATGGATGGTCACCCAGCCTTCGCGGTGCAGCGTGCGGACGTGGCGGAAGCTCTGGCCGACATAGGCCGAGATCACCGCGTCGCGCTGCCGGTCGAGGATGCCGGAAAGCACCAGCGAACCGCCGAGCCTGATGTACCTGGCCATCTCCGGCGCGAGCCGCATCAGCGGCCGGGCCAGGATGTTGGCGACGATGAGGTCGAAGGGCGCGCGCCTGGCGAAGATCGGATGATGGAAACCGGGCGCCGTTACCGTCTCGACCAGCGCCTTGACATGGTTGAGACGGGCATTGGCGGCGGCGACGCGGACGGCGACCGGATCGATGTCGGTCGCCAGCACCGGGACATGCGCGAGCTTGGCAAGCGCGATCGCGAGCACGGCGCTGCCGGTGCCGAGATCGAGCGCATTGCGCGGCCGCTCGCGCAGCACCACCTGCTCCAGCATTTCGAGGCAGCCGGCAGTGGTGCCGTGATGGCCGGTGCCGAAGGCTAAGCCCGCCTCGATCTCGATGGCGAGGTCACCGCTGTGGCGCTTGGCCCGGTCGTGCGACCCGTGAACAAGGAAGCGACCCGCGCGTACCGGCTTCAAGCCTTCCAGCGAGCGCGACACCCAGTCGATGTCGGGGATGGTCTCGCGCTCGACAGGCTTCCGCAGGCCGAGATGCGCGAGGATGGACTTGACCCGCGCTTCAACGGGGTCGACGTCGTCGTCGGCATAGAGCGACACTTCGTGGATATCGTTGTCCTCATCAAGCTCCAGCACGGCCAGCGGCAGACCGTCTTCCTCGAAGGCGGCGTCGAGCGCCGCGAAGATGCGGTCGGCCTCGACCTTGTTGGCGGTGAAATGGAGCCTGGTCTGCGACATCAGGTCTGGCCACCGGCAGCCAACCGCTTCAGCTTGGCGACGGCGGTGTCGGCGCTCTCGCCATAGGCGATGGTACCGGCGAAATCGCCCTTGGCATTGAGCAGCAGCACCGAAGCAGTATGGTCCATCGTGTAGTCGCCGTCGCCGGTGTCGACTTTCTTCCAGTAGATGCCGAAGGCCTTGGCCATGGCGTGCACCTTGTCCGGATCGCCGGTGATGCCGGTGATGCGGTCGGAGAAATTGCTGACATAGGTGTTCATCGTCTCCGGCGTGTCGCGTTCCGGATCGACGGTGACGAAATAGGCATTGAGGTTCTTGCCGCTGTCGCCCATCGTCTTCAGCCAGCCGGCAAGCTCGAACAGGGTCGTCGGGCAGACTTCCGGGCAATGGGTGAAGCCGAAGAACACGACGCTCGGGTGCCCCCTGAGCGCGGCTTCGGTGATCGGCGCGCCTTTCTGGTCGACCAGCGTGAACGCCGCGCCGAAGGGCTCGCCGCCATAGTGGCCCCGATACCAGTCGAATGTCAGCCAGCCGATGCCCGCCGCCATCAGGACGAGAATGCCGACCAAGATTGAACGCATCATCAGTGAATGTCCGTCGCGATTGCCTTGGCTAAAAGCCAAGTTTGGCGACAGTCTTAGCGGGTCGGAGGCGGGCGCGCAAAGATGTCGCGTTGCCGCAATCGGCTGGACAGGCCGGGCGGCTTGCAAAAGCCACGGTGCTGTCCCACCTGACATCGGCAAACGCGAACCGAGGAGGCTTCCTTGCGAAAACTGATCGGCTTATTGGCCGCATGTCTTGCCCTCAGCGCCGGCGCGGCCATGGCCGACGAGGTGGGTAAAGTGGGTGTCGACTGGGTCGGCAACGACATCATGATCGACGCGATCAAGGACCCGAAGGTCGACGGCGTCACCTGCCATGTCGCCTATTTCGACCGCAGCATCATCGACCGGCTGCATAAGGGCAACTGGTTCGAGGATCCCTCCGATTCCTCGATTTCGTGCCGCCAGACGGGTCCGATCACCATCGGCGACATCGATATGGGCGAAGGCGGCGAGGAAGTGTTCAAGCAGGGCCTCAGCCTGATCTGGAAGAAGCAGGTGGTGAACCGCATCTACGACAAGAAGAACGAGACGCTGATCTATCTGTCGCATTCGCGCCAGGTGCAGAACGGCTCGGCGAAGATGTCGGTCACGACGGTGCCGCTCTACGGCCAGAACGTGGTGTGGGCGAAGGGCAAGCCGCAATAGGCCCAAGAGCGCGTCGCTATTTTTCAGGTTCGCTCCATGCGCTTTGGGTTTTGATTTTGCGCATGTCTTTGTCCCGAAACCGGTTCCCACTTTCGGGAGACATGCTTTGAGCAGACGACCGGTCCCGCTTGCGGGACCGGTCGCCCGGGCGTAAAGCCGCGCCATGGACCGCCCTGAAAACCTCGTTCTCAAGGACCCCGAACCGCGCATCCATCCGACCGCGGAGCTGAAGGCCTGCAAGCTCGGCCGCTACGTCTCGATCGGCGAGCGGGTGATCCTGCGCGAGGTGACCGTCGGCGACTTCTCCTATTTCGAGCGCCATTCGGAGGCGATCTACACGACGATCGGCAAATTCTGCTCGATCGCCGCCAACAGCCGCATCAACGCTCTCGAACACCCGATCGAGCGGCTGACGCAGCACAAGGTCAGCTACCGGCCGAACGAGTATTTCCGCTGGCTGGGCGTCGACACGGCATTCCGCGCGAAGCGGCAGGCAAAATCGGTCAGTGTCGGCCACGATGTCTGGATCGGCCATGGCGCGGTCATCATGCCGGGTGTTGCGATCGGCAACGGTGCCGTCATCGGCGCAAATGCCGTGGTGACGCATGACGTCGCGCCCTACACGATCGTCGCCGGCGTTCCGGCAAAGCCTTTGCGCCAGCGGTTCGAACCCGAAATCGCCGCGCGCATCGAAAACCTCGGCTGGTGGGGCTGGCCGACAGAGAAACTGGCCAGGGCTGTTCCCGACATGCAGGCCATGCCGATCGAGGCCTTCCTCGACCGCTGGGAAGACAGCACTCACTGACAATTGCTCCAGTGCCCCTTCCGCCATGCGGGGGTGGCGCAGCGGAAGGGGATGGAGGTAAACCGCCGTGAAGCGGAAGGAACAGGCCTTTTTGCCTGCACCGGCACTATCGCAAACAAACCGATAAGGTGCTTTTTCACACAGCTGCGCTTCTTGCGTGTGTTTGATTGCAGCCGCGCGCAAGCGCGAAAATTCAAATCCTTGGAACCCGAGGCGGCGGCAGGTTGTTTCTTCGCAAATGCCCGCGCGTCCACGGTTTTCGAGGATTTGCATGATCGAGAAAGTTTTTACCAGGATAGCCAACTGGGTGGCGCATCTGGCGGGCCTGCCGCCGACCTTCGCGGTATGCGTTCTTATCGTCGTGGTCTGGGCGTTGAGCGGCCCGATCTTCGGGTTCTCGGACACCTGGCAACTGGTCATCAACACCGGCACCACCATCATCACCTTCCTGATGGTGTTCCTGATCCAGAACACGCAGAACCGCGACGGCGCGGCGATCCAGGCCAAGTTGGACGAATTGATCAGGGTCAGCCGCGCCCACAATCATTTCATCGGTATCGAGCACCTGACGGAATCCGAGGTCGAGGGGATCCGTGACAAATGCGAACGAGCAGCCAAGCGGCATGACCGGCAGATTGCCGAAATGGCCGCCAAGAAAGCAGTGGCCAGGAAAGCCGGCCCCAAGAAGAAGGCGGCTGCTTGAGCAACTCCACCAGGGCGCAATTCCCGACGGAGGCTACGGCGAAGGCGCCGAGCGCGCTCACATTCTTCCTGGACTTGGCTTTAGCGACCCATGAAGGCCGCGAACGCGTCCTTGTGATCGGGATGCCAGCGCGACAGAGCAGGGCGATTCTCGATGATGTCGCCGATCGCCCAGGCCATGCGCTTTTCATCCGTCGGCCGCGCGACCTCGTTGTCGGGGCACAGAATGTAGAAATCGTCGTCCATCAGCGATGTCAGCATGAAGTCGATCACCTGCTCGCCGGTCCAGGCGCCGGCGGGTTTTTCCGTCGCGCCTTCAGTCAGTCCGGTATAGGTGAAGCCGGGGATCAGCAAATGCGCCGAGACCTTTGCTCCAGGCTCGTTGCGCAGCGCATGCGCCAGCCCTTCGGTAAACGTCTTCACACCGGCCTTGGAGACGTTGTAGGCGAGATTGCCGGGCGGCGTGGTGATGCCCTGCTTGGATCCGGTGTTGACGATCAGGCCCGGTTTTCCGGTGGCAAGCATGCGCGGCGCAAAGGCCTCGACGCCATGCACGACACCCCAGAAATTGATGTCCAGCAGCCGCTTCCAGGCGTCGCGGTTCTCCCACGGCTTGCCAGGATTGTTGCCGATGCCGGCATTGTTCATCAGCACCGAGACCGCGCCGAATGCACCGTAGGCAAGATCCGCCAGCCGGTCGACTTCGTCCGACTTGGAGACGTCGGTCGGGATCGGGAGGACGGCATCCTCGCCAGCGATCGCCGCGACCGCCTGCTTGGCCTGGTCGAGGCGCATACCGCCGATATCGGCAAGCACCGTCTTCATGCCCATCGCCGCGAACCGTTTTGCGGCGGCGAGGCCGATACCGCTGGCGCCGCCGGTGATGACGGCGACATTGCCGGTGGCGAAAGCGGGCAGGGCGGTCTGGATTTGGGCGTTGCTGGTCATGATTTCCATCCTTGTTCGGGTGGGGCCGACCTTAACGCCGGGCGCCGCCGGGGCAAGGCCGGTTCGTCCCAACGGGTCGACCGCAAGAGCGGCAACGGGTTGACCGCAAGAGCGGCAACGGGTTGACCGCTGCTGCGCCCGCCGCGCATGTTGTCCTGAAAAAAGGAGTTCGAGATTTGACCGACTGGATCGGAATCCTGAAGGAGCAAACCGCCAACGGCGACCAGATGGGCCGCGAGGTGCCGAAGATGCTCGCCAATCCCGACATCGACGAAGCACAGGTCAAGACGCTGTTTTCGGCGCTGGAACAGCAGGCCGACTTTGCCGAAAAGCTGCGTCTCGCGCTGGAAAAATTCGGCCACGACTTTCCGGTCATCAAGGCGGCCGAGCGGCTGGAGGAGCGCTATGCCGAGCTTGCCGCCTCGGCGGCGGAGAAGCTGAAAGCCATGCGAAAATAAGGCGGTTCTATTTTTTCGCAATTTCCGGACGGAAGGCTGTGGCGAAGTCGCCGAGCCCGACTGCTACGCACTTTCCAGGATTTGCTCCGGCTATTTTTCGATCAGACGTTCGAAACGTTTGTCAGGCGCGAACCAGATGGCCGCCACCAGCACATAGATGGCCACGCCGATCCATTGGCTGACGAAGGTCAGCGCTATCGCGGACAGATAGAGGGCCAGGGAAATCTTGCCCTTGCGATCCTGACCCAAGGCCCTGGCAAAGGTCGTCTCGGCGCCGTGCAGATGACGTAGTTTGATGACGAGGATGTTGTAGGCAACGGCGCAAAGCGCCAGATCGACGCCATAGACGGCGACTGGCACCGGGGCGAAATGGTTTTCGCCCATGAAGGCCGTGGTCACCGGCATCAGCGACAGCCAGAACAGCAGGTTCAGGTTTGCCCACAGGACGCGGCCGTCGACGCGCTGCACGGTATGGAACATGTTGTGCAGATTGTTCCAGTAGATCCCGACATTGATGAAAGACAGCACATAGCAGAAGAAGATCGGCCACAGCGGCGCCAGCGCCGAGAAATCCTCGCCGTGCGGCACTTTCAATTCCAGCACCATGATGGTGATGATGATGGCGACGACGCCATCGGTGAATGCCTCGACCCGTCCCTTGCCCATGATTCTCCCTCGCTCTCGATAGACGTTACGGGAGGACGAAGCGGCTGACCATGCTGCCGGAATTGTCAGGAGGAGGTTAGGCGGTTGGAACAGCGCCATTATATGGGCGTTGGGCTTGCTACCGCCGCGCAGGCCTATGCCTCGATGACACTCATGATCGCTGCCACGGCGGTCCGCGGCGCGGCGGCAGCGCTCGGCTATCGTGGCGGCCTGCAGGTGGTGAACCAGATCGCGCCCGCGAAGCGCCGCGCCGAAGCGGTGTCGGCCTTCTTCATCTGCTGCTTCTGCGGCAACGCGCTGCCGGTGATCGGCATCGGCATCCAGTCGAGCCTGGCGAACGCAACCATGGCGAGCCTGGCCTTTGCCTGCATAATCATCGTCTTCTCGCTGGTGGCGCTCGGCTTCGGCGCAAAATACGCGCACTGATGCAACTTCCTGACCTGTTTCAGCCGTTCGGCGTCTCCGGCAGGAGTTGCGCGCGCTGGCGCGGCACGCCGAGGCCGGTGTCCGGCGGCTCGCCCGCGGCCGGACGGTCCTCGATCATGTGCATCGTGCGCCAATGGCCGAAGCAGTAGTAGGCCGCGGCCAGCGCCAGCGAGGTGATCGAACCCGCCGGAAAGCTCCACCACAGCGCCTCCTGGCCGATCACGCTCCGGAAATAATAGGCAAAGCCGGTGCGCACGATCAGCACGGAGATGACCAGGATGATGAGCGGCGGCATGACGGCGCCGGTGGCGCGCACCGTGGCGAACAGCACAATCGTGATGCCGAACAGGATGAACGACCAGGACGCCACCTTGTTGATGTGGGCGGCGATGTCGATCGCCGTGCCGTCGCCGATGAGGAAGAGGCTCAGCACCGCGCGATCGAAGACGAACAGCAGCGCCACCAGCGCGCCGGTCAGCACCAGGTTGAAGCCGACACCTGAGGCTGCGACCTTGCCGATGCGGTCCCAGCGGCCGGCGCCGACATTCTGCGCCGCCATCGAAGAGACGGCTGCGCCGATGGCGAGAGCCGGCATCTGGATATAGGTCCAGAGCTGCGCGGCGATGCCGTAAGCGGCCGCGACCTGCGAGCCGTAGGAATTGACGATACCCATCACGGTGAGCGCGGCGGCCGAGATGACGATCATCTGCAGGCCCATCGGAATGCCCTTGAAGACGACGATGCGAAGCAGCGCCGGGTCGGGCCTCAGCAAGGCGAGGTCGGCGCCTGCCAGCCTCAGCGGGTGCCTGCGCACGTAGAGCACGATCAGGATGGCGATCACGCTCACCGTCTGGCCTACAAGCGTCGAGGTGGCCGAGCCGGCAATGCCGAGCTCGGGGAAGGGGCCGAGGCCGCGGATCAGCAGCGGATTGAGCACGACGTCAAGGACGACCGCCAGCGCCATGAAGACAAACGGGGTTCGTGAGTCGCCGGCGCCGCGCAGCACGGTCATGACGAAGGACAAGAGGTTCATCATCGGCACGGCGACGAAGATGATGCGCAGGTAGGCCCGCGCCAGCGGCAAGGCATCCGCCGGCGTGCCGAGCCCGGTCAGGATGGCATCGACCCAGATCCAGCCGCAGACGGCGAACACCACCGAGACGAGGAAGAAGAAGGTGGCGCTGGTGCCGACGATCCGCTTCGCCTCGGGCAGATCGCGGGCGCCGACCGATTGCGCCACCAGAATGGTCGCCGCCATGCCGATGCCGAAGACGGTGCCGAGGATGAGGAACAGCACGAGATTGGCGTTGGAGGTGGCGGTCAGCGCCGCCTCGCCGAGGAAGCGGCCGACCCAGACCGCATTGATCGAGCCGTTGAGCGACTGCAGCACGTTGGAGCCCAGCACCGGCAGCGCGAACAACAGCAGCGTGCGCGGGATCGGGCCGCTGGTCAGGTCGCCGACGCGCTGGCGTGTGGGCTTTTTGTCTTCCATGCTGTTATCCATTGTGGGTAGGCACCGAAAATGAATCAGGCCCGCGATGCTATCGCAGGCCTGATGCGCATGCATCCCATTACAGTTGGGGCGGCTGCCGCAGCAGCCGTCCGCATTCCATTACTGGGTGGTGTTTCCCGACAGGCCGGGCAGGGTGACCTGATAGACCAGGAAGGTGGTGTCGACATCGGCGCCGCCCTCGGCCTTGTACGAAGCGCCGACCTGGAAGCCGTCCTGAGTGAGAAAATCATTGTCGTTGGCGACGAACAGGAAATAGTCGTCGGGCAGCTTCGGATCGAGCACCGGAGCCAGCGACATCGCCTCCCACTTCTCCGAAAGGTTGTTCTTGTCGTTCGGCGCGCCATTGTGCAGGCCGAAGCGGCCGAGCTCGCCCTTGTCGTTGATGTCGATGAACGGTGTCAGCTTGGCAGCGGTCACCGACGGATCGAGCACGCCCTTCGGCGCTACGGGCTTGTCGGCGGCGTCGAACGGGCCGTTGGCGATATCGGTGGCGGCGGAGAGGTCGACGATCTCGATCTTGCGGTAGAGCGACCCGTCGCCCTTCACGCCCTGGCCGTTGCCTGAGTCGCGCGCCAGCATCAGGAAGCTCTTGTCGGTGAGCGCCACGATCTCGCTCTGCGCGGCCACCTTGGTCTTGCCCTTGGCGTCCTTGAACACCGGCAGCGGCACGACGTATTCGTGCGCCAGCTTGAGGCGGGCGAGGTCGGAGGCGTCATAGACCAGCGCGCGGGTGTTCTGACGGGTCGAGCCGGAATCGCCGCCGTCCTGGCGGGTCGCCGATTGCAGCACGGCGATCAGGAACTTGCCGTCCGGGGTCATCGACATGCCTTCGAGGCCCTGGTTGTTCTGGCGCCCGGTCTCGGGATCCTTCGGATCGGGCTCGGCCGCACCCGGACCAGGATTGTCGGAAGCGAAGTTCGGCTTGCCATGGCGCATCGGCACAAGCGCGGCCGGCGGCTGCGTCGCCGACATCAGGCGGCCGTCGGCCGTGAAGCGGTAGATGTTGGGGCCATACTCGTCGGAGATGAACATGGTGCCGTCGGACAGCCGCACGATCGCTTCGTCGTCCAGCGCCAGCTTGCCGTTGTCGGCCTGCGGCAGGATCGGCATGTCGCCGGCGGCCTCACGTACGCCGTTCAATGGATCGAGGCCGGTGGTATCGGCGCCTTTTTCGTCGGTCAGAAGGGTCGTGTCGGCAAGCGTCGCCTTGACGCCCGTCTGCTCCTGACCGGCGGCGGGTGCGGCGCCCGGCGCGGTCGGCGTCAGCTCGATCGCGATCGTGTTGAGGCGGGCGCGATAATCGGTGGTGCCGACGACATTGTAGCCGCGATCCGGCAGCAGCCAGAGCGAGCCTTTGTAGCTTGCGCCGTCGCGCGTCCAGCCCTTGGTGTCGATCGCCATGCCGGAACCCGAACCGAAGGTCTCGCCGAACTTGTCCTTCTGGCTGGCCGGAATGCGGCCGACGCCGACGAGGCCCTTGTTGACATAGACGACGCCGTCGGCAAGCGCCGGCGTCATGGCGGTGAACAGGGCAAGTGCCGCGCCGAGCACGACGGTTCGGTTGAGATGTTTCATCGGTATCCCCTTCTTGACGAGCAGAGCGGCCAATGGCTCAAAAGGGCGCGGCATCGACGTTGCGGCCAGCCCTTGCCGTCGAGCGGTCTAGGACTTGAACGTGATGGTTGCGTGACAGGCTGGGTGCGCTTCTCCTTCTCCCCCTTGTGGGAGAAGGTGGCCGAGCGAAGCTCGGTCGGATGAGGGGTGTTCCAGGGAACGTCAACGTCTCACTCCGCTGGAACACCCCTCATCCGTCTCGGTGCTGCGCGCCGATCCACCTTCTCCCACAAGGGGGAGAAGGGAAAAGGTATGCTCAATCGCTCTCCCTTGCGATCAGTTCCAGCGGCCAGACCTCGCGTATGATCCTCGTGCCTTCGGGGCCGGCGAAGGCGGGAAGGGAGGCGAGCAGCATCTCGGCCAGACGCCTTCCCATCGGCTCCAGCGACGGACGGAAGGCGGTCAGCGCCGGGGAGAAGTAGCGGCAAAGCGGCGTGTCGACGATGACGATCACCGCGACGTCGTGGCCGGGCCTGATGCCCATCTCGGCCAGTGCCTTGCAACCGCCGAGGGCCATGGCGTCATTGTTGAAGATGATTGCCGTCGGCCTGTCCCTGGAGACCATCACGCGCGGCGTCACCTGGTAGCCGCCGGCCTCGTTGATGAAGCCGTCGGCGATCAGGCCGGGGTCGACTTCGATGCCGTGCCGCTTCAGCGCCTTGCGGTAGCCGTCGAGGAACAGGTAGCCGAAGTTGAGATCAAGCGAAGGGCGGATGGCGGCAATGCGGCGGTGGCCGCGCGCGACCAGCCGGTCGACGGCTTCATCACCCGCCCTCTCGAAATCGATATCGAGCGAAGGATAGGTGTCGCCGCCGGACTGACTTCGGCCAAGTGTGGCGAAGGGAAAGCCGGCCTTGCTGAGATAGTCGATCCGATCGTCTTTCCGCCGTGTGTTGGCCAACACGACCGCGTCGGCCCGGCGCGTCTCAACCACGCGGCGCAGCCTCTCCGGCTGATATTGGCCGGGCTCACCCATGACGACCATCAGATCCAGGCCATGCTCGGCGAGCCGCGCCTGCAGCCCGGTCAGGAACGGGATGAAGAATGGCTCGCCATATTGCTGGTCGCCCGGATGCGGCTGCAGCATGAAGGCGATGGAGCGGGTGGCGCCCTGCCTGAGGCTGCGGCCGGACTGGTTGGGCGAATAGTTCAGCTCCCTCGCCGCTTCCAGCACACGCTGGCGCGTGTCGGCGTTGACGTCGGCCCGGCCGTTCAGCGCGCGCGACACGGTGCCGATCGAAATATTCAGATGACGCGCAAGATCGTGGATGCTGGACGCCAAGAACTGTTCTCCCCCGCCTTGGCTACCACTGGCTGCCGCCCGGGCCAAGGCTTTGCGATGATTTTCGAGAAGCAGCCGTTGACATTCTACGCCATCGGGTGTGTTCTCGTAAACGTTTACGGAAAAACGTTTACGGTGATGCCGTGGATGCCGTGACACTTGGCCTGGAGGGGCCGAGCGGAGGAGGAGCGCTGGATGATGAAGGTCGTCCTGGTCGGGTGCGGAGCCATGAGCAAGCAATGGCTCGATGCCGCAAGGCGGATCGACAGGCTTGCCATTGTCGGCCTTGTCGATCTCGATGCCGAGCGGGCGCAGGCGAGGGCGCGCGAATACGGACTCGCCAGCGCCGTCATCGGCACCAGTCTCGATACCGTTCTCGATCAAACGAAGCCCGACGCCGTGTTCGACGTCGTGGTGCCGGCTGCCCGCCGTGACGTCGCGCTTTCAGCCTTTGCCCATCACTGCCACCTGCTCACCGAAAAGCCTCTGGCCGACAGCCCGGAGAACGCACGCGCCATTATCGAGGCGGCGCGTCGCGCCGGACGCGTTCACGCCGTCGTCCAGAACCGACGCTATGTCGCCGATGTCAGGCGGATCAGGCGGTTCCTCGATTCCGGCGCCATCGGCAAGCCGACCAGCATCCATGCCGACTTCTTCGTCGCGCCGCATTTCGGCGGCTTTCGCGAGGAGATGGCGCATGTGCTGCTGCTCGATATGGCGATCCACACTTTCGATGCCGCCCGCTACATGGTCGCCGGCGAGCCGGCCAGCGTCTACTGCCAGGAATGGGAGCCGGCCAGTTCCTGGTACCGGCAGGGATCGTCGGCCAGCGCCGTCTTCGATCTCGGAGAGGGGAAGGTCTTCACCTATGCCGGCTCCTGGTGCGCCGACGGTTTGCGCACCAGTTGGGAGGGCAACTGGCGCATCGTCGCCGAGCGCGGCAGCCTCATATGGGACGGCCATGACGGGCTGAAAGCTGAGGTGGTGGTGCCGGGCCGCGACGGCCTGTTCGACAAGACCCGGCCGATCGAGGTGCCGGCGCTCGATCCCGCCGACCGGGTCGACGGCCATCTCGGCATCATCCAGGATTTCATGCAGGCGGTCGAGACCGGCACCGAGCCGGAGACGCGCGGCACTGACAACACCAACAGCCTGGCCATGGTCTTCGGCGCGATCGAGAGCGCCGAGACCGGACGCCGGGTCATGATCGCCAAGGAAGCACAATGATCCCAAACCCGCTTCTCGACATCAGGATCGGCACCATGGTGCGGGCCAATCTCGACGACCCGGCCGCCTACATCAAGCAGATCCTGCCGCTCGGCTTCGAGAGCATCCAGCCCTTCTTCTGGCAGACGCTCGGCGGCAAGGACCTGCCGCGGCTGGCCGGTCAGATAAGCGAGGCGATCGGCGACGCCGACGTGACGGTGTCGTCGATCGGCGTGTTCGGCAATCCGCTGGAAGGCGGCGAGGTCGATCGCGGCGTGCTCGCGGCCTGGGAAACCGTCATCGACAATGCGCATCTGTTCGGCGCTTCCACGGTCAGCGGTTTCACCGGCCGCATCCGCGGCAAGAAGCTGACCGACAGCCTGCCGCGTTTCCGTGAGGTGTGGGGGCCGCTGGCCAAGCGGGCCGCCGACAAGGGCGTGCGGATCGCCTTCGAGAACTGCGCCATGGACGGCAACTGGGCGAGCGGCGACTGGAACATCGCCCACAATCCCGACGCCTGGGAGCTGATGTTCAACGAATTGCCGGACGACAATCTCGGCCTCGAATGGGAGCCTTGTCATCAGCTCGTCTACCTGATCGACCCGATTCCGCAGATCCGCAAATGGGCGCCGCGCATCTTCCACGTGCACGGCAAGGACGCGACGGTGCGCTGGGACGTGATCCGCGAGCATGGCGTGTTCGGGCGCCTGCCCTTCGTGCAGATGCGCACGCCGGGTTTCGGCGACAGCGACTGGACGCGGGTGATCGGCGAATTGAGGCTGGCCGGTTACAAGGGGGCCATCGACATCGAAGGCTGGCACGATCCGGTCTACCGCGGCGACCTCGAGATCACCGGCCAGGCGCGGGCGCTCGACTATCTGAAACAATGCAGGGGAGGGGCAAGCTACCTGCCCAATCCGACTTGAGTACCGGCCGGCGGGAGGAGCCGGCCAGGAACTGCGGCGCTACGCCGATCCATGTCGCAAACCCTCCGTTTGGAGGGATCAAAAAGGGAGGAACGTGCATGAGCATGACGACCAGAAGGACTGTTCTGCGCTCGACCGTCGTGGCGGCCGCCACGGCGTTCTGCGCCTCGATCTCGACCTTGCCGGCGCAGGCGCTCGACGCCCAATGGTGCAAGGACGTCCACATCCGCTTTTTCGTTGGCGGCGCTGAGGGCGACGCCTTCGGTACCATTGTCTACAATGGCGCCAAGCAGGCGGCCGCCGATCTCGGGCCAAAGGTCGACTACATCTTCTCCCAGTGGGACGTCGAGAAGATGGTGCAGCAATTGCGCGAAGCGGTCGCGGTCAAGCCCCAGGGCATCGCCATGATGGGCCATCCGGGCGACGCCGCGATCATGCCGCTGGCCGAACAGGCACACAAGGACGGCATCAAGATGATGTACCAGAACGTGCCGGTGCCGAAGGTGACGGCGGCGTTCGGCGGCGGCTATGTCGGCGCGCAGCAGGAGCAGCAGGGCCGCGCGCTCGGCGCCGAGGCGTTCAAGCTCGGCAAGCTCAGGGCCGGCGACAAGGCTATCATGATCGGTCCATTCGAGAACGAGAACCGCGGCGCGCGCGAACGCGGCACGGTGGCGGCGCTGAAGGAGGCGGGCGTCGAGGTCATCCAGCTGTCCTCGCCACCGAGCGGCGAATGGGCGTCCGATCCCAACCTCGCCATTCCGGTGATCACCGCGGCGCTTCTCAACCACCCGGACGTCAAGGCGGTCGGCTATCCCGGCGGGCAGATGCTCGGCAATGTGGCCACCTACATGCGGGCGGCGGGACGCAAGCCCGGCGATATCTTCAACTTCGGCTTCGACACCAGCCCGCAGATCGTCGAAGGTTTCAAGGGCGGCTGGGTGCAGCTGACCGCCGACCAGCAGCCCTTCCTGCAAGGCTATCTGCCGATCCTCAGCCTTTGCCAGCAGGTGGTGCTCGGGCTGGCGCCGATGAATGTCGACACCGGCGCCGGTTTCGTCACGCCTCAGAACTACGAGATCGTCGCCGAGCTCGCCAAGCAGGCGCTGCGTTGACCTCCCAGGCTGCCGGCCGGGATTGTTGCCCGGCCGGCGAGACGACCGGCAGACAGACAATTCAAGCGAGGATCGCATGAGCGAACACATCATCGAACTGCGCGACATCAAGAAATCCTATGGCCAGGTCTATGCGCTGGGCGGGGTCAACCTCAGCGTCGATCGCGGCGAGGTGGTCGGCCTGGTCGGCGACAACGGCGCCGGCAAGTCGACGCTGATCAAGATCCTGTCCGGCGTGGTGAAGCCGACCAGCGGCGATATTCTCGTGCGCGGCAAGCCGGTCAGTGGATGGAGCGCGGCACGCTCGCGCGACGCCGGCATCGAGACGGTGTTCCAGGACCGGGCCCTGGCCGTGCAGCAGACGATCGTGCGCAACATCTTCATGGGCCGCGAGCTGACCAGCTTCATGGGCTGGCTGAAGGTCAGCAAGGAAATCGAGGAGGCGAGCCGGCTGATGCGCGAGATCGGCTTCACCTCGAAAGTGTTCACGCCACACTCGATCGTCGGCCAGCTCTCGGGCGGCGAGCGCCAGGGCGTGGCGATCGCGCGCGCCATCTACAAGCAGGCGGAGCTGATCATCCTCGACGAGCCGACGACGGCACTGTCGCTGACCGAGACCGCCAAGGTCTTCCATTTCGTGCGCCAGGTGCGGGCGAGCGGCCGATCGATCCTGTTCATCGGCCACAATATCCACCACGTCTTCGACATCGCCGACCGTTTCGTGGTGCTCGATCGCGGCAAGGTGGCGCTGACGGCCGACCGCAGCGAGGTGAAGTCGGCCGAGGACCTGATCAACTTCATGGAAGACGTGGCGCATCCCAGCGGCTTGCCGGGGCTGCACGAGGGCGCGGAGCAGAGAGCGTGATGAGCAAGGCCATGGAACCCGATCTGCAGTCTCCCCTGGGAAGAGCAAGCGGCCAGGCAGGCAAGGAATGGAGCCATCCGTCGAACCACTGGCTGCGCGGCTTCGTCCTCGACAACCGCGCGGCCCTCGGCACGCTAGCCGTGTTCATAGTCATGATGGCGGTGTTCATGATCGCCAACCCGACGGTCTTCACCACCTGGTATCTCTACAGTTCGGTGCTGACGACGCTTCCGGTGGCGCTGTTCGTGGTGGTGCCGCTGGTCTTCGTCGTCACCTGCGGCGAGATCGACCTGTCGTTCCCGGCGACGATGGGCTTCGCCTCCTGGGTCTTCGCGCTGGTGGTGCAGGCCGGCTACGATCCGTTCCTCGGCATTGCGGCGGCGCTCGTCACCGGCACGCTGCTCGGTTTCCTCGTCGGGTCGCTGGTGGTCTATGGCGGGCTGTCGTCGCTGATCGCCACGCTCGGCATGAATTTTTTGCTGCGCGGCCTGATCCAGATCATCAACGAGGGCAAGTCGACGGCGCTGACCAGCCTTGCCGACAGCTGGGCTTACGCGATCTTCTCCAGCCAACTCTGGGGCATCCCGGTGCAGATCTTCTGGGCGATCGCTTTCGTCGTCTTTGCGGCGCTGCTCTACAACCGCCACCGCTTCGGCGCGCAGGTCAAAGTGGTCGGCGACAATCCCGACAGCGCCAAGCAGATGGGCATCGACGTCAAGCTCGTGCGGGTGAAAGTGTTTGTCTTCACCGGCATAGGGGCGGCGATCGCCGGCACCTTCTCGGTGATGATCAACTTCACCTGGTGGCCGACGGCTGGAGACGGCTATCTGTTGCCGGTGCTGGCGTCTGTGTTTGTCGGCGGCACACCGACCTGGGGCGGCATCGGCACCGTCGTCGGCGGCGCGATCGGCGCCGTCACGGTGTCGTTCATCCAGACCGGTGTCGTAGCGGCGGGCCTGAGCGGCTTCTACGTCCAGTTCTTCAACGGGCTAATCATCATCCTGTCGCTGCTCGGCCACAAGTGGAACCAGGCACGGTATCGGTGAGGGGCTATGATTTGCGGGCGGCGGCCGCTCAAACCCCGACAACAAACCCGTCGAGCACGCGTTTCTGGCCGGCCTTGTCGAAGTCGATGGTGAGCTTGTTGCCGTCGATCGCGGCAATGTTGCCGTTGCCGAATTTCTGGTGGAAGACGCGGTCGCCGACGCTGAAGGCGGACGGCGTATCGGCGACCGATTTGGCGACCAGCTCGCCTTCGATGGTGCGGCCTTTCACGCTGGTGCGGCCGGCGCCGTAGCCGGAGTCGGTCTCGCCATAGCCGATGCGCTCGACCTGGTGGCCGGAGCGGGTGCCCCAGTTGCGGTCGGTGGCCTCGGTGCGGTTTGCCTGCGCGCGCTGCCAGCCGGGCGTCGCATAGGTGTTGGAGAAGCTGCCCTGATCCTTGGCGCCGACATTGTCGAAGCGCGAGGCGCCATAGGGGTTCTGCCGGCCGCCACCGCCGCGGCCGGAGGCGAATGAGCCGCCACCATAGGGATTGCCGTAGCCGCCGTAGCTACTGCCGCCATCGGCGACATCGACATGCGTTTCCGGCAACTCGTTGACGAAGCGCGACGGGATCGTCGATTGCCACAACCCATGAATCTGGCGGTTGGAGACGAACCAGATGTGCAGGTTCTTCTTGGCGCGCGTCAGGCCGACATAGGCGAGGCGACGTTCCTCCTCGAGACCCGAGCGCCCACCTTCATCCAGCGCGCGCTGATGCGGAAACAGGCCTTCCTCCCAGCCGGGGAGAAAAACCGTCTCGAATTCGAGACCCTTGGCCGAATGCAGCGTCATGATGCTCACAGCATCTTGCGACTCGCCCTGCTCAGCCTCCATGACCAGCGCGACATGCTCGAGGAAGGCGCGCAGCGACTCGTACTCCTCCATGGAGCGGATCAGCTCTTTCAGGTTTTCCAACCGCCCGGGCGCTTCCGCCGAGCGGTCGTTCTTCCACATGTCGGTGTAGCCGCTTTCCTCCAGGATGGTCTCGGCGAGCTCGGTGTGAGGCGTGGCTTCCAGCGCCTTCTGCCACCGCTCGAAATTGGCCGCGACCTCGCGCAGCGCGGCGCGCGGCTTCGGCTTCAGCTCGTCGCTTTCGGCGAGCGAGGCTGCGGCCTCCAGCATCGGGACGCGCAGCGCGCGCGCCGTGTCGTGAATCTGGCGGATGGTGGCTTCGCCTAGGCCGCGCTTCGGTACGTTGACGATGCGCTCGAAGGCGAGGTCGTCGCCGCCGTTGGCAACGACGCGGAAGAAGGCCAATGCATCGCGGATTTCCAGGCGCTCGTAGAAGCGCGGGCCGCCGATGACGCGGTAATTCAAGCCCAGCGTGATGAAGCGGTCTTCGAAGGCGCGCATCTGGAAGGACGCGCGCACCAGGATCGCCATGTCGTTGAGCTTGTGCCGATTGCCTTGTCTATCGGGGCGCTGATAGGCCTCGATGGCGTCGCCGATGGCTCTGGCCTCTTCCTCCGAGTCCCAGGCGGCATGGACATGCACCTTGTCGTCCTCGGGGTCGTTGCGGTCTGTGAACAGCGTCTTGCCGAAGCGGCCCTCATTGTGGGCGATGAGATGCGAGGCCGCGCCCAGTATGTGCGCGGTGGAGCGATAGTTGCGCTCCAGCCGAATGATGGTGGCGCCCGGGAAATCCTTGTCGAAGCGCAGGATGTTGTCGACCTCGGCGCCGCGCCAGCCATAGATCGACTGGTCGTCATCGCCGACGCAGCAAATATTCACGCTCACGGGCTGTTCCGCGCCTGCCGGCGCGGGCCCTCCGCGGGGGCCTCGCAACGGCTCGGACGCCCGGTCGGGCTTGCGGCCTTCGGCCGAATGCGAATCCGCCTGCGTTGAGGATCGACCAGCGCTCGGCCGCTGGGCCAGCAGGCGCAGCCACATGTATTGGGCGGTGTTGGTGTCCTGGTACTCGTCGACCAGTATGTATTTGAACTTGCGGTGATATTCCTTCAGCACGTCCGGATAGGCGCGGAAGATGCGAATCGGATGGTAGAGCAGGTCGCCGAAATCGCAGGAGTTCAGCGTCTGCAGCCGTTCCTGATAGGCCTTGTAGAGCTGGCGACCCTTGCCGTTGCCGAAACTGCGCGCATCGCCTTCGGCAATCTCGTCTGGGCCGAGGCCCTTGTTCTTCCAGTTGTCGAGCATCTGGGCGAAGGTCTTGGCCGGCCAGCGCTTGTCGTCCAGCCCTTCGGCCTGGATCAATTGCTTGATCAGCCGCACCACGTCGTCGGTGTCGAGGATGGTGAAGCCCGATTTCAGCCCGGCAAGCTCGGCGTGGCGACGCAAGAGCTTGACGCCGATCGAGTGGAAAGTGCCGAGCCAGGGCATGCCCTCGACATTTTCCTCGCCGATCAGGAGGCCGATGCGCTGCTTCATCTCGCGCGCGGCCTTGTTGGTGAAGGTGACGGCAAGAATTTCTGAGGGCCAGGCCTTTCTGGTGTTGAGGATGTGGGCGATGCGCGTGGTCAGCACCCGCGTCTTGCCGGTGCCGGCGCCGGCCAGCACCAGAACCGGGCCTTCGGTCGTTTCGACGGCGAGCCGCTGTTCCGGGTTCAGGCCCTTCAGATAATCGGGCGCGCCGTTCTGGCCGCTGCGCGCCGCCATGGCGCGCGCGGCTATGCCGGACGGGGCCGCGGGCCGCGCATTCGGTTCATCGAAAAAAGGCATGTCCTCGGAAAAGCCCGACATCGCCCCCGAATGTAGTGATTCGGGGGCGAAAGACCAGAACTGTCTACGTTTTGTTCTAGTTTCGCGTGTCCCGGACCAACTTGACAGCCGGAGCGGGCAAGGGAAAGCTGGCGGCAGGGCAGGGACGGCGTGCCGTCGCCTGGGCGGCTTTATCTTTATTTGACGCAATTCCGGACGGAAAACCGCTTCACACGTTTCCTGGAATTGCTTGATGCGCGCAACAGTCGAAGGAGCACCGTCTTGGCTGTCACCATCACCTCCCTCGTCCTCTTCCTCGTCGGTCTCATTCTGGGCGGCGGCGGCGTCTGGCTCGCCGTGCTGGGCGGCAGCTGGTACTACCTGATCGCCGGCCTGGTTTTCCTGATCACCGCCTGGCTGCTGTTCAGGCGCAGGTCGACATCGCTTTGGCTCTACGCGCTGTTCGTGCTCGCCACGCTGTGCTGGGCGGTTTGGGAAATCGGCTTCGACTGGTGGCAGCTCGGTCCGCGCGGCGGCATCATCGTGCTGATCGCCTTATGGCTGCTGACGCCATGGGCAAGGCGCGGCTTGACCGGTCCTGACGGGCGCGCGCCGCTGATCCTTGCCGTGCTCGCCTCGCTGGCCGTGGCCGGCTACTCGATGACCGCCGATCCCAAGGATATCGGCGGCACGCTGGGCACCGAGAAGGTGGCCACGGCGGCCAATCTCGGCGGCGACATGCCGGCCGGCGAGTGGCACTTCTACGGTCGCACGCCCTTCGGCCAGCGCTATTCGCCGCTCGACCAGATCACGCCGGACAATGTCGCCAAATTGCAGCCTGCGTGGACCTATCGCACCGGCGACGTGAAAGGTCCCGACGATATCGGCGAGACAACCTATCAGGTGACGCCACTCAAGATCGGCGACGCGCTGTTCATCTGCACGCCGCATAATTTCGCCATCGCCATCGATGCCGCGAGCGGCAAGGAGAAATGGCGCTACGATCCGAAGATCAAGCTGGATCCCAACCGCCAGCACCAGACGTGCCGCGGCGTGTCCTACTACGCCGACGCCAAGATCGCCGCCGGCCAACCCTGCGCCGCGCGCGTCTATCTGCCGACCTCCGACGCGAGGCTGATCGCGCTCGACGCCGCGAACGGGCAGGTATGTCCGTCCTTCGCCGAGGGCGGCACGCTGAACCTGATGGCCAACATGCCCTATCCGAAGCCTGGCTACTACTATTCGACGTCGGCGCCGCTGATCATTGGCGGCAAGATCATCGTCGGCGGCGCGGTCAACGACAATTATTCGACCGAAGAGCCGTCGGGTGTCATCCGCGCCTATGACGCCGGCACGGGCGCGCTGTTGTGGAATTGGGATTCGGGCAATCCGGATGTGACGACGCCGCTGCCCGCCGGGCGAACCTACACGCACAACTCGCCCAACATGTGGTCGACGGCGAGCGCCGACGAAAAGCTCGGGCTGCTCTACGTGCCGCTCGGCAACCAGACGCCGGACCAGCTCGGCATGGGCCGCAGCGCCGATGTCGAGAAATTCTCCTCCTCGATCACCGCGCTCGACCTAAACACCGGGCAACTGCGCTGGGTGCGGCAGACCGTGCATCACGATCTGTGGGACATGGACGTGCCGGCGCAGCCGACGCTGGTCGACATCACCACGGCAAGCGGCGTGGTGCCGGCGCTGGTCGGGCCGACCAAGCAGGGCGATCTCTACGTACTCGACCGGCGAACCGGCGAGCCGATCATTCCGGTCAAGGAAGTGCCGGCGCCCGGCGGCGCGATCGAGGGCGACCACGCCTCGCCGACACAGCCGGCCTCCGACCTGTCCTTCAATCCCAAACCGCTGACCGGCGCCGACATGTGGGGCATCACCATGTTCGACCAACTGGCGTGCCGGATCGAGCTGACGAAGCTGCGCTATGAGGGGCGCTACACGCCGCCCTCGCTGCAGGGCTCGCTGATCTATCCCGGCAATTTCGGCGTCTTCAACTGGGGTGGCGTCGCGGTCGATCCGGTGCGGCAGGTGATGTTCGGCATGCCGACCTACCTCGCCTTCACCTCGAAGCTCATCCCGCGTGCCGACGTGCCGCCGCCGGGCGACAATACCAAGGGCAGCGAGCAGGGGCTGAACCGCAACGAGGGCGCGCCTTACGCGGTGGTGATGGGACCGTTCCTGTCGCCGCTCGGCATTCCCTGCCAGGCGCCGCCCTGGGGCTATGTCGCCGGCGTCGATCTCAAGACCGGAAACATCGCCTACAAGCACCGCAACGGCACCGTCTATGACATGACGCCGCTGCCGCTACCGCTCAAGGTCGGCGTGCCCGGTATCGGCGGGCCGATGATCACGGGCGGCGGCGTCGCTTTCCTGGCCGCCGCTGTCGACGATTATCTGCGCGCCTATGACCTCACCACCGGCAGGCAGCTCTGGCAGGCGAGGCTGCCGGCGGGCGGACAGTCGACACCGATGACCTACACGGTGGCCGACGGCCGCCAGTTCGTCGTCATCGTCGCCGGCGGCCACGGCTCGGTTGGCACCAAGCCGGGCGATTACGTGATGGCCTACACGCTGCCTAAGTAAGGAAGCGCAAGCTTCAAAGCCCGAGATGGCCTCTCAGGCTGGGCACCTGATCCAGCACCTGGTTGGTCAGGTCAGGGCCGGCGGCGGCTTCGGCCTGCTTGATCAGGGTCTCGCCGGCCTGCCGGATCTGCGCCATGTCGAGACCGGACGCCTTGAGGGCGGCGACGCCGTTGATCAGCGCGCCGGCCTTTTCGCCGAGCACGCCGCCAAGCGCGCCCTGCAGCGACGACAAAAGGCCGCCGCCCGAATTGGCTGCCGCGCCGGCGGCCATCACATCATATTTCTGCGCCAGCGCGTCAGCGCCGGGGATCTGGGCGAAGAAAGACGAAACGCTGGCGCCTTCGGCCTCGTGCTCGAGCACGGAAAAAATGGTGCCGACAACCTTCTCGGTGGTGGGCTCATCAAGTCCTGCTTTTTGCGAGACGGTGTTGACGATGTCCTGGACATTCATGGCATTCCCCTTTTCGTCGATCAGACAAAGCTGCACTGACAGCTTTGCTTCCTAATGTGACAGCACCATCAAGGCTTCGGAAATGACCAAAATGTGATGGGCGAGCCCCGGCTCGCCGGATCGTCATCCGGGCGTGACTGGACCGTATAAATCTCGACCCTATCTTGCGGATCGACCCGCCAATCGTCGAGGAGAGCCATGACCGAACCCGTTGCCAAGCCCGTCGTCACGCGGCCCATCATCACTCAGCCCTTGATTACCCAGGCGATGATCGACGCCTATGACGGGTATACGCATCTGACGCTCGATAGGCGCCGCTTCATGGAGCAACTGACGAGGCTGGCGGGCTCGGGCGCGGCGGCGGCCGCGATCGCGCCGATGCTGGCAGCAAATTCCGCCGAGGCGGCGATCGTCGCCGAGGACGACAGCCGGGTGAAGGGCGAGGACATCACATATCCCGGCAGCGGCGGCGAGATGAAAGGCTACCTAGTCAGGCCGGCCGATCAGTCCGGCAAGCGCGGCGCCGTCATCGTCATCCACGAGAACAGGGGCCTCAACCCGCATATCCGCGATGTCGCCCGGCGCGTGGCGCTGGAGGGGTTCGTCGCCTTGGCGCCGGACTTCCTGTCGCCCCTTGGCGGCACGCCGTCCGACGAGGACAAGGCGCGCGACATGTTCACCAAGCTCGATGCCGCCCAAGTCGCGGCCGACGGCGTGGCGACGGTCGCCTACCTCAAGAGCCTCAAGGACGGCAACGGCAAGGTCGGGGCGGTCGGCTTCTGTTGGGGCGGCGGCGCCGTGAACCAGCTTGCTGTCCATGCGCCCGACCTCAGCGCCGGCGTCGCCTATTACGGCATGCAACCCAAGGCCGAGGACGTTCAAAAGATCAAGGCGGCGCTGCTCTTGCACTATGCCGGGCTGGACGAGCGGACCAATGCCGGTATCGATGCCTACAAGAAGGCGCTCGACGCCGCGCATGTCGAATACACGGTCTATGTCTATGACGGCGCCAACCACGCCTTCAACAACGATACCTCGGCCGCGCGCTATGACAAGAAGGCCGCCGATCTCGCCTGGGGTCGGACGGTCGCTTTCCTGAAGGAGAAGCTGGCCTGAGGCGTGCCGATATTCAGGTGACCTGAAGTTCAACACACCTCAACGGCAATTTCGGCGGATCACTCCAGCGCCGGTTTATGAAAGGCGACGCCGGCTATCACCATTGCGATACCCAGGCAGTCTGGGATGCTCGGCACCTGGCGCAGCACGATGACGCCGATGAGCGTTGCCGTGAGTGGCAGGAGGGACAGCATCAGCGCAAAGCTCGCGCGCGGCAGTCTCGCCATGGCGAACTGGTCGCAGATGTAAGGGATGACCGAAGAGCAGACGCCGACGCCGATCGCGGCGATGAGCAGTTGCGGCGCTGAGAAGGCCGGCAGCGCTTCGCTGAAGCCGACGGGCAACACGATGAGGAACGCAATCGCCATGGCGGTGCCGAGGCCGGCAATGCCGATGCCGGCCTGGGCGACGCGGTGGCCGATCACGATGTAGCCGACGAACAGGGCGCCATTCAAGAACGCCCAGGACAGGCCGACCGGATCGCTGGACCACTTCACGTCGATGAGCAGCAAGGTGCCGATAACCGCAACAGCCAGCGCAGCAAAGTTGCGCCGGCTGCGCAGGCCAACCAGCGCCACTGCGATCGTGCCGACGAATTCGATCGCCGCCACCAGCGACATCGGCAGGCGGTCGAGCGCCAGATAGAACGAGCAGTTCATCACCGCCAGGCAGGCGCCGAAGGCCAGCAGCAGCAGTCGCTGAGCGCGATCGGCGCGGGCGAAAACGCGCCAGGGCCTGGTCAAGGGGGCGAAGATGAGGGCGGCGGTGGCGATGCGCAGCCAAGCCATGCCGAGCACGCCGACCTGGTCGAAAAGCAGCACCGCGAAGGCCGGCCCGAGGTAGTGGAACACGGCGCTGACGCAGAACCAGACATGCGGCGGCAACGCGTTGGCAAACCCAGCAGAGGTAGGGCCGGCGAGGGCAGGGCGCGCATCGGCGCCGGCCTGGCTTGCAGCCGGAATTTGCGTTTGAGCTTTCATGGGAGCATTATCGCAGGTGAAACCCGCGATCTATATGTAGGATGAACGGTCTGAAAGGCCACTTCGCTTTCTGAAGGAAGAGATTCAGCTTGAAAAACCTTCGGAATGAAATTTCGGGTCCGGATGCCGTGGACCTGAAGATCCTGCGGCTCCTGGAAAAGGATGCGCGCGTCAGCACGGCGGAACTGGCTCGCGCGGTCGGGCTGTCGGCGCCGAGCGTGGCGGAGCGCATCCGCAAGCTGCAGGAGAACGGCGTGATCGAGGCCTATACGGTCAGGATCAATCCTGCCGCGCTCGGGCTGAAACTGTCGGCATGGCTGAGGATCAGGCCGGTGCCGGGACAGCTTTCCGTGGTAGCGGACATCATTCGAGAACTGCCGGAAATCGCGCAATGCGACCGGGTGACGGGTGAGGACTGCTTCATCGCGCTCGCTCATGTCGGCTCGGTGAGCGAGCTCGAGCGCGTGATCGACCGGATCATTCCCTATGCGATGACCAACACCGCGATCATCCAGTCATCGCCCGTCGAGCCGCGTTCCCCGCTCCGCGGTTTCAAGCAGAAGTGACTGGGCTGAGATAGAGCAATTCCAGGAAAAGGCCTCGCGGTCAGGCTCGGCGACTTCGCCGTAGCCTTTCGCCCGGAATTTCGTAAGAAAAAACAGATCAAGCGTGGCCGCGCTTCATGCGCGCCTGCTTGAGAATCGCGCGCCAGCGGATCATGTCGAACGGAATAGGTTCGTTGTTGTTGGCGATATGGAAGATCTCGTTGTTGACGTTCTTCAGCGATCGCCAGAAATCATAGTCGGTGATGCGTGGGTCGGCCGCCAGCCGCTCCACTTCGACCTTGATGTCGGTTTTCATGCACTGTCCTCGCACCGCATTCCGCCAGCCGCCCGCGTGCAAACCCGGTACGACGGTTTTCGAACGCGCCTCTGAGTCGTTCAACGGCGCAAATGGCTTGTTCACGTTAAAACCTTGGTAAGGTTAACGCGGGCGGTGGGGGGCTTCAAGCGCTCTTGCGTTTGATGCCGATCGAACGGCCGGCACGCTCCGGCATCGGCAGCGCCGCATGGGCGGCGCGCATGGCTTCAATGTTGGCAAGCACATCGGCGGGGAAGGGAGCGACCTTGGGGCCGTCCATGTCGACATGCAGCGACAGCGTTTCGGACGTTGCTGCCAGCCAGCCGTCGACATGACGGATTTCCTGGTAGGCGCGCAGGCGCTTCTCATCATGGTCGATCAGCTGGAACGAGACGTTCACCTTGTGCTCGAGGTGCAGCTCCTGCACGTAGCAGACATGAACCTCGGCCGTGTAGATGGTGAGGCGCCGCTCCTTGACGTAGTTCGGCCCCATGCCCATCAGATCGAACGCCTGGTCCGAGCAGCGGTCGAACAGCACGTTGTAGTAGGCCATGTTGAGATGGCCGTTATAGTCGATCCATTCCTTCTCGATCGCCATTGGGCCGGAAGTGATCGGTACGGGGATCATCATCTTGGTTTTCCTTGATTTGAATGGCTATGATTCTCTGGGCAGAAGCCTTGCAGAATCGACGAGTACCGCGGCCCCAAACGGGAAGCCGAACACTGCAAAGACTTTCAACATAGCAGCCGCGATGATTGTCAGATCATCGCCTCTTGCGTAGCAACTCGCCTGCAGCGCGCACCACCATTTCGCCTTCGCAGCCTCAAACTCGAAAAAACCAGCGAAGGCAGCAAACGACACGTAAACCGCAAAAGCCGAACAGAAGCACAGAAACGCCGCAGAATGCCGCGTGACCTGTCTCGATGCATAAATTGCAATGCGCTCGGCCCTTGGCATTCGAACCAGATAGACCGCATAGCAAGCAAAACTCAAAGTTCCTGCAAGCAGGAATGCGGTGACAATTGACTGGACTTTAAACAGTGCTTCGGAGGAAAGCGGCGGATCCATCGCGGTCTCGTATTTTGCAACAACCGGAACTAAGCTTGCTGCCTTTTTCGACAACATAAGTCCCAGTTCCCCGATGAAGCCGACGCCTGGTTGCGCATAGGTAGTCGCGATAGCGAGGCCTCCGGCAATTAAAAAGCTTGCCGCGAAGACGGTGCTCAAGTAACGGAAATTTCGTTGCACATATGGCCCCAAAACCACGCGCGATCTTGGGTTTCGTGCCTTGGCTGCCGCTATTGCCAAGCTTACGAACGCCATGAGTAGCACAAATCCTGCCCAACCGATCCGGCTTTGCTGAGAAGCAGACTTTACAGCCCAAGCCGGCAATAGGATGACAAGCAGCGTAATCACGCCTATCCATGCGGCCTGCTTCAAGTCAGACTCTCCCCGGCATCAATTTGCTTCTGGACCCTGGTCCGTCGATAGACAATGGAAACTGGTGCAGCAAGTAGCATAGAGCCGCTCCGGCATGTAAGGCTGGTCCATTCGCGGAGGAATTCATGGCTTTGAGCGACCTCAACCCCGTCGAACGCAACGAGGAAGGCATCGCCGCGGTGCTCGGCATCCTCAAGCAGCAGTTCGGCGAACGTTTTCAGACCGGCGAATCGATCCGCAGCCAGCACGCGCACACCACCACCTATATCCCGACCCAGGCGCCCGACGGCGTCGCGTTCGTCGAGACGACGGCGGAGGTGCAGGAGATCGTGCGCGCCTGCGCCGCCCACCGTGTTCCGGTGATCGCCTTCGGCGTCGGCTCCTCGCTTGAGGGCCACACCAATGCGCCGGGCGGCGGCATTTCGATCGATACGTCGCGCATGAACCGCATCCTTTCGGTCAATCCGCAGGACCTCGACTGCACGGTCGAGCCCGGGGTGACGCGCGAGGACCTCAACCGGCACCTGCGCGACACCGGCCTGTTCTTTCCGATCGATCCGGGCGCCAATGCCTCGCTCGGCGGCATGGCGGCAACCAGGGCCTCCGGCACCAACGCCGTTCGCTATGGCACCATGCGCGAGAACGTGCTGTCGCTGACCGCCGTCATGGCCGACGGCGAGACGGTGACGACCGGCAAGCGGGCGAAGAAAAGCTCCGCCGGCTACGACCTGACGCGGCTTCTGGTCGGTTCCGAAGGCACGCTCGGCATCATCACCTCGCTGACGCTGAGGTTGCAGGGCATTCCGCAGGCGATCTCCGGCGGCGTCTGCCCGTTCCCCAGCCTGGAGGCCGCCTGCAACACGGTGATCGCGACCATCCAGATGGGCATACCGGTGGCGCGCATCGAGCTGGTCAACGCGCTGCAGATGCGGGCGATGAAGAATTATTCCAAGCTCGACTACCCGGAGAGCCCGTGCCTGTTCGTCGAATTCCACGGCAGCGACGCCGGCGTCGCCGAGCAGGCCGAGACGTTCGGCATGATCGCCGAGGAGCAGGGCGGCGGGCCGTTCCTGTGGACCAGCGTCGCGGAAGAGCGGACCAAGCTCTGGAAGGCGCGGCACGACGCCTACTGGTCGTCGCTGACACTGCGCCCTGGCGCCAAGGGGCTATCGACCGACGTCTGCGTGCCGATCTCGCGGCTCGCCGAATGCGTTACCGAAACCGAGGCTGACATCGCCGAGATGGGGCTGATCGCGCCGATCGTCGGTCACGCCGGCGACGGCAATTTCCATGTGCTCGTGCTGATGGATGTCGACAGCCCGGATGAGATCGCGCTCGCCGAGACATTCGTCGCCAGGCTCAACATGCGCGCCATCGCCATGGACGGCACCTGCTCCGGCGAGCACGGCATCGGACAGGGCAAGGTCGGCTTCCTGCGCCACGAACTCGGCCACGGCGTCGATGTCATGCGCACGATCAAGCAGGCGCTCGATCCGCTCAACATCATGAACCCTGGCAAGATCCTGCCGTCGACATAGATAATCCTCGCGCTTGATCGCAGACTCGGTCGGCGAAGACGCAGGCTCCACAAAGGAGGAACAACGCCATGGCGATTTCACGCAAGGAAGAAGCTCGCGCGCTTAGCGCGGACGAACAGGATCTGGTTGCGAAGTCGCACCATCCCGTGGTGCAGGAGCTCGCGGACGCCGAACTTACCAATCTGGTCAAGCTGTTGCGGGAACGGCGCGACAAGGCGCAGACCGAGGCGCATCGGCGGCGCCGCGAAATGCGCGGCAAGGGCGCGCCGAAAGGTGCCGTGGCGTCGAAAGCCGACGGCGGCTCGCAACTGAAGCTGGAAGTCCTCGCAATGGCCATGCGGCGGCTAAACGGTGAGGCCGAGCGACGCCGCCAGCTTGCCGCGCGCCTTTCATTGGTCGAGAACGCCCGCAAGGCACTGGCCAGCAAACAGGCCGCCGCCAATGGGCCGGATTTCAACGCGCGGACGGCGCACAGGGGGATGCGGGCGATAGCAAACGAGAAGGCACAGAACCTTGTTCGGCCGGCGGAGCGTGGCCGCCAGCGAAAGGCGGCGGCGGTGGCTCAGGCCAAGCGCGACGCGCGGTAGGAATTCCTCTACGGCTGGGTGCAGACTATTCCTGCACCCGCTCGACAAGCTTCTGCAGCATCGGCCGGGTCGGCGCAAAGAAGGTCGTGCCGGTATGTGGGGTGGAGAAGTCGAGCAGCCGGTCGTAGGCGCCGGGCGGCTCGCCGACATACATGCGCTGCAGCATCTTCTCGATCACCCAAAGATAGCGCGTGTAGCCGATGAAATAGGTGCCGAACTCGTTCTGCCCCGGGCGGCCGAACGGCATGTTGTCGCGCAGGATGTCGTATTCGTTGCCGGCATCGTCCTCGATCGTGGCCAGCGACTTGTGCGACTTGCGCGGCTTGTCGTCGTCATCGATCTCGATGTTGTCGATCTTGGTGCGGCCGATGATTTCTTCCTGGACGTGCGTCGGCGTTTTGCCCCAGGCAGCCATGTCGTGCAGGTATTTCTGCACCACGACGTAGCTGCCGCCGGCAAAGTCGGCGTCCTCATCGCCGACCAAAGCGGAGGCAGGCAGGTCGAGGCCGGTCGGATTGGCGGTGCCGTCGACGAAGCCCAGCAGATCGCGTGCGTCGAAATAGCGAAAGCCCGAGACTTCATCGACGACAGTCACGCCGTCGCCCAGGCCGTTCAGCAGGATGCGCTCGAACTCGAAGCACATATCGGGCCGCTCGGCGCGGATGTGGAAGAGCAGATCGCCCGGCGTCGAGGGCGCCGAATGCGCCGAGCCATCGATCGCCGCGAAGGGCTTCAACTCGTGCGGCCGCCGGTTGGGCGACAGACGGCTCCAGAGCTCGGCGCCGATGCCGGCGATGCAGGACAGCCGGCCCGACAGGTCGCGGAAGCCGACATTCTTGACCAGGTCGTCAAGTTCGCCGAGTACCGATGCGACCTTCGAAAGCGCCGCCTTGTCGCTACCGACGGTGACGACGAGGAAAATCGCGGCCATCGAAAGCGGAGCGTCGACGCTCTGCGCGTCGATGGGCACTCTGTCCCAGTTCTTGCCTGACATTCGGAATGCTCCATGCTGGGGTGAGATGCGGCAGCCAAGGACATGACCGCGGGGAGGGATGGTCGGGAAAAAGATATCGCGACCGCGAGCAGTCGCGCAACAGCGGACATTGCCCGCACTGCTGGCCGTTGCTAATGGAATTGCCTCTTTATCGACACGCGGATGCGGGTAGAGTGCGGCTGACTTTCAACCCGGGAAACAGATGCTCGCCCGCCTGTTCGTGATCTTCGGTGGCCTGTTCGTGCTGGTGCTGTGCGCGGCGCTGGTGGTGCCGTATTTCATCGACTGGACGGGCTACCGGGCCGACTTCGAGCGCGAGGCAAGCGCCATCCTCGGCCGCAAGGTGACGGTCAAGGGCGATGCGACGGCGCGGCTGTTGCCGTTTCCGTCGGTGACCTTCTCCAATGTCGAGGTCTCGGGCGGGCCGGTAGGCCGGCCGGCAATGACGGTCGAGACCTTCTCCATGGATGCGGAGCTGGCGCCTTTCCTGCGCGGCGAGGTGCTGATCTTCGACATGCGGCTGGTGCACCCCAAGGCCATCATCGATGTCGCCGGTGACGGTACGGTGGACTGGGCGATCCGGCCCTCGACGCGGCTCGACCCCGGACAGATCGCGATCGAGAAACTGACCATAACGGAGGGGCAGATCGAACTGCGCCACGCCGCCGGCGGGCGCAGCCACCTGGTTTCCGAGATCAACTCGACGATTTCCGCCAAAGCGCTCATCGGCCCCTGGCGGATGGACGGAACACTGCGCTTCGATGGCATGCGCACTGACATCTCGGCCTCGACCGGCAAGGTGGAGCCCGACGGCCAGATGCGGCTCAGGCTGAAAGCCGATCCCGATGCCTATCCGCTGATCATCGAAGCCGACGGCAATGCCGGCATCGTCAAGGGCGCCGCGGTCTATTCCGGCCAGTTCAAAATTTCGGCCGCTGACAAGAATGGGGCTGACAGGAATTCGGCCGAGCTGCGCGGCAACGATGGCGAGCCGGTCAAGATCAGCACCGGCAAGCCCGACCCGGGCTTCCGGTTGAACGGCAAGTTCGCGCTCGACCACCAGAAGCTCGATGTCGACGCGTTCCGCTTCGAGACCGGGCCACTCGACAATCCCTACACCGCCGACGGCAAGGCCTCGGTCGATCTCGCCCTAAAGCCGCATTTCTCGGTCGAGGCCAGCGGCGCGCAAGTCCAGTTCGACGAGGCTGTCGGCGGGGCCGCCGGAGCCGGCTTTACGCTCGACCAGCGCATCGCGGCATTCGAGCAGACGCTGCAGCATATGCCGAAGCCGACCATACCAGGCACGCTCGAGGTCAGGCTGCCGGCGGTGGTGGCGGGCGATACGACGGTGCGTGACGTGCGGTTGTCGGCCGAGCCTGTCGAAGGCGGCTGGTCCGTCAAATCGTTGGCCGCGACGCTGCCGGGCCGCACGACGCTCGAAGCCGACGGTATGCTGAGCGTGGAAGACCATTTCGGCTTCACCGGTTCGTTGCTGTTGGCCGTCGGACAGCCTTCCGGCTTTGCGGCCTGGCTGTCGAAGGATGTCGACGAGGCCATCCGCCGGCTACCCGCGGCAGGCTTCAAGGCCAAGGTCGATCTCAGCGAGAACCGGCAGTCCTTCAGCGATCTCGAACTCATTCTGGGCAAGGCGAAATTTTCGGGCAGCATCGATTCCAGCCAGCCGGATGGCGCCAGGCCTTCCGTGCTGATGCGGCTGACGGGCGGCGAGATGGACCTCGATGGGCTGGCCGCTTTCGCCTCCATCTTCATCAGCGACAAGGGCGCCAACCGCTTTTCCGATCGCGATCTCGATTTCCAGATCAAGGCAGGCCCGGTCAGCGCCGTCGGGCTCAGCGCCGACACCGTCGACACGGCGCTGCGGCTGCGTGAGGGCCTGCTCGATATCGATCGGCTGTCGATCGGCGGCCTCGCCGGCGCATCGATCAGCGCCACGGGCCGGGTCAAGGATTTCCCGCAGAGCCCGACCGGCAAGCTCAACGCTTCCGTCGTGGCGGTGGATCTCAAGCCGCTGATCGACGTCGCGGCCCAGCACTATCCCGACAATGCCGTGCTCAAGGGCCTGGCCAGCCGGGCGGCGGCCTATCCCGAACTGTTCCAGGATGCGCGCATCGATCTATTGACCAGCGCCGCCGACAACGGAGACGGCAGCACCGGGCTCGCGCTCTCAGCCCAGGGCAAGGCCGGCGGTTCGGCCTTCTCGGCTTCGCTTTCCGGCAAGGGAACCGCGGATAAGCTCTCCGAGGCGCCTGTATCGATCACCTTCAACGCCCGCAACGACAATGCCACCACGCTGCTCGCGCTTTACGGCCTGCCGGCGCTGCCGCTCGGCATACTCGGTCACGCCAACACCGACATCTCGGCGAAAGGCTCGGTTGCCGGCGGTCTCGCGACCAGCTTCAACCTGACGGCAGATGACTTCAAGGCGGCCTTCGACGGAACCGTCGCCGAGACGGCGCAAGGCGCCACCGCCAAAGGCAAGATCAATCTCGACGCCACCGATATAGAGCCGTGGTTGATGACGACCGGCGTAGGCCTGCCCGGCATGGGAACCGGGACTTCGACGTCGCTGGCGGCCGATGCCGATTTCGGCAACGGGCTTCTGGTGCTGAGTGGTCTTACCGGTTCGATCAACAAGGCCGCGGTTTCCGGCGACGTCAATATCGATGCCAAGGATGGGCTGCCGCATCTCGCCGGAGCGCTGGCGCTCGACGAACTCGACCTCGATCCGCTGGCGGTCTCGCTGTTCGGCGACCAGTCCTTCGCTCCCGCCAAGGGCGGATGGCCGACGACGCCGTTCAGCCAGAAGTCGACGCTGCCGTTCAACGCCGACCTCGATCTCAACACATCGGCGCTCGCCGTCGGGCCATTCGCCACCGCGCATGACGCGGCCTTCTCGCTGAAGCTCGATCGCGAAGGCATCCATGTCTCCGACCTCAAGGCGAAGCTTTACGGCGGTGATTTGACCGGTCTGCTCGACCTGAAGAACACGGAGGGTACCGGCCTGTTCTCCGGCCAGATGAGGCTTGCCGGCAGCGACCTTTCCGTTGTCCTGCCGGGTGCCGGTATCGGCGGCGGCGGCGATCTTTCGGTGGCGCTGTCGACCAGTGGCAAATCGGTCGATGCCATGATTGCAGCCCTGTCCGGATCAGGCACCGCGGCGCTGAAGGGATTGAAAGTCGACGGCGTCAATCCGGACGGCTTTGCCGCCATCATCGCCAAGGCCGACGCGATCGGACGCGATATCGACACGGTCAAGACAGCGGGCTTCGCGCCGCAGATTGCCGGGCAGGGCAGCTTCGCCGCCGGTGATTCGGATGTGGCTTTCACCGTCGCCAACGGCACGCTGCGGGCGCCGCCGATCAGTCTCGACAATCCGGGTGCGACATTGTCCGCCGACGTCACAGCCGATCTCAACACAAGCACCGTCACGGCAAAGGGTACGCTGACCTACCGTCCCGGCGACGAGGCGCTGGTCGGCTCCGAGCCGGCCGTCAATTTCAGCCTGGCCGGTCCGCTTGGGGCGACCGCGCCCCAGTTCGACAGCGGCCCGCTGGCGCAGTTCCTGACGCAGCGCGCGCTGGAGAAGGAACAGCAGCGGGTCGAGGCGATGCAGGCGGCGCTCCTGGAGAAGCAGCGGCTGCGGCGCGAGGTGCGCTACTACGCGTCGCTGCAGACGGAGCGCGACAACGCGGCCGAAGAGTTGCGCCGGCAAGAGGAAGAGGCGCGGCTGAAGGCCGAGGCCGAAGCCAAGGCGAAAGCCGAAGCGGAAGCTCAGGCAAAGGCTGAAGCCGACGCGAAAGCGAAGGCGGACGAAGAGGCCAGGGCCAAGGCGGAAGCCGACGCCGTTGCTCAGGCCGAGGCGGACGCCAAGGCCAAGGCGGATGCACAGGCTAAGGCCGAGGCTGAGCAGCGGGCCGCCGACGAGGCGGCCAAAGCGCAGGCCGAGGCCGATCGCAAGAAGGCGGAGAAGGCGAAGCTGGAAGCAGAGCGCAAGGCGGCCGAGCAGACGCCGAAAGTCGACCGGTCGCTTCCCGGCGTCAACGACGGTTCGAATTCAGCGCCGGCGAATCCGAAGGCCAATCCGTTCACAATCGACAATCTGTTGAAGTCGCTCGACGGCGGTTAAGCTTCACGCTGCACGCGTGGCGGACCTAGTTCCCCAGCACCGGTATTTTGACCGGTCGGCCCTGTTTGCGTTGGCAGGTGGCATGCCTTGGAGATTGGCCGAAACGCCCACCCCGTGGCCTTGATCGAAGGCGCTGCGGAGCAGAATTCTGCACGCAGCAACGCTTCGAAGTCACGGAATGGATTCTATGGTCTGCGCGCGTCGCTTCGCTCCTTGCTCCGCCATAGAATGACGACGTTGCGGCGGCTTCAACCAATCTCCGGCGTTTGCGCTGATTTCACGGAAATGAACGGAAAATCTTGCACCAAGACAAACGGCAACCTTCCAAAATCCCTGTGTCGGGGAACTAGTTGAATATTTTGGCGCCTAGGACTCTTCCTGGCGCGAGAGGAGACGCCGCAGCATCGGCTCTATCCGCGAAAGCTCGTCGAGATGCGCGGCCGACAAGTCGGCCAGGTGATCGTCGGCCAAAGGGGTGAGCTGCAGCAGCACGCGCCGGTGATCGCCCTTGTCCTGATCGCGTATGACCAGGCCTGCCTCGGCAAGCCGGTTCACCAGTTCCACCGCGCTGTGATGGCGGATGCGCAGCCGCTCGGCGAGCTCGCCCACCGCCACTGGTCCGCCGCCGGGAAATCCCTTGATCGCCAGCAGCGCCTGATGCTGGCGCGGCGTGAGGCCGGCCTCATTGGCCTGGACCTGGCTGAATTCGAGAAAGCGGCGGATCAGATAACGGAACTCGGATAGCCGCTGGTAGTCGGCCTGGCTGATGGCGGGGCGTGGTTTCGGCGGCGTCATTCCCCGACTTATGGTCCTTTCCCGCGAAAGCTCAACTGGCTGTCGCGATCCCTGTCCCAAAATGACGCGGAGCAGCGATTGAAAACGGCCTCGAAGATTTATATCGCATTACGATATGAGGCCACCTGAAACCGGACGGTCTTTGCGCTGCAACGTTCCTGACCGCTCCGGACACGCAGCACCCGAGCTTCCCGGTGATCGACGAAGCGGGACATGTGCTCGGCCTCATCGATCCGCCCGCGATCCTGCGCTGGCGGCGGGCCGGCATGCACCGCAAGGCGACGCTCGGCGAATTGCTCGCCGGCAGCAAGGTCATGCTGGCTTATCCCGACGAATATCTGGAAGGGCTTTCGGACAAGCTCCTCACCGCCAATGTCTCGCATCTGCCGGTCGTCTCGCGCGAGGATGCGCGGCTGGTCGGCTATGTCGGCTGGAAGGACCTGATGCGGGCGCGCTCGAAGACGCTGGCGCAGGAGCGCGACCGTTCGGCGCTGCTCTGTTTCGGCGCCAGGCGCAAGGCAGGGCAAGGCGTCGGCGATCCGGCTTAAAGCGCGTCGCGCTGAAACGGATTCAGGCGACGCGCTTAAGTCCTTGTTTTTACGCATGTCGTTTTCCCAGAACCGCGTACACTTCTGGGCGACATGCATTAGTTTAGGCATCATCCTCAGGGCGGGGCGCCGCCGCGCTTCGCCCAGGCCAGCACGTGGAGCCTCAGCGCGGATGACAGGTTCGCATCCCGGGTACGCGTTTCGTCGATCTCCGCGACCAAAGCCGCGAGCGACAGCGAGCGCTCCGCGGCGATGGTGACGAGATCGTCATAGAAGGGCTGTTCCAGCGAGAAGCTGGTGCGGTGACCGCGGATCGTTACCGAACGTTTTTCGACCGCGGCCATTGCCGGACTCAGCGCTCGCCAGGGTCGTCAGGCTTTTCACGACGATGGCCGGCCACGAATTTTTCCGCCTTTTCGGATGTCAGCCGATCACGCTCCCGCTCTGTCTTCGACCGGCCATGCAGCGCCCGGTTCTCGCCGGCCTGGCGTTCCTTCTCGGTGCGCGCTTTCTGCTTGCGGGCCTGGCGGAGATTGACGACCTCGCCCATGGTGCCGGGCTATTTCTTGCGGAAGGCGTCGAGCGAAACCACGTCGGCGCCCTTGCCTCCGGTCTCGGCGACGGCTGGCTTCTTTTCCGCATCGGCGGCCTTTTTCTTGGCTTCCGGCTTCTTTTCCGGAACGACAGCGATAGGTTCCGGTGCCGGGGCGGCCGCCTCGTCCTCCGCGCTCTCCGTCTTGACGTCGAACTCGAGTTCGAAATTCACCGACGGATCGTAGAAGCCGCGCACGGCGGAGAAGGGGATTTCGAGCTTTTCCGGAACGTCGGAGAAGGAAAGTCCGACCTCGAAGCCGGCATCCGTCACCTTCAGGTCCCAATACTGGAACTGGATGACGATGGTCATCTGCTCCGGATAGCGCTCGCGCAGCCGGGACGAAATGCGCACGCCCGGCGCGCCGGTCAGGAAGGTGATGAAGAAATGATGATTGCCCGGAAGGCCGGTGCGCGCGACCTCGGCCAGGACCTTGCGCATGACGCCGCGCAGGGCCTCCTGGGCCAGAATGTCGTAGCGGATGTGGTCGTCGGCCATGTGATGGTCGGGTTCCGTTGAATCGTCCGCATAGCTGTAATCAAGCTTGGGCGCGGCGTAAACCGCATATAGGCGCAAAGCGCAGAGGCCAAGAGGGGTGCCGGCGATTTGATCGCTCAGGCGTGGACGAGCATAACCTGTTTGCCGGCTGGCGATTTCTTTTTGGCGAAGGCGCTGAGAAAGGTGCGCACGCCGTTGGTGGCGGAACGCAGCACCTCTTCCTCGGTCGGCGCGCCGCCCAGCATGAAGGTGATCTGAAGCTCGGCATTGACGAGGGCAAGGAACTGACGCGCCGCGACGTCGGGGTCGCCGATCGAGAGATGTCCGGCGAAGGCAAGCCGGGCGAAGCGGGCGGCAAGCGCCGACCATGTGCGGCCCGGGCCTTGTTCGCGCCATTCGGCAAAGAGTTCCGGATAACGCTCGCCTTCGGCCTGAATCAGCTTGCGCAGGAAACGGCCATCGCGGTTGCAGATGCAATTGCGGTTCATGCGTACGGCGAAGGCGACCAAGTCGTCTTTCAGGTCCGTAGGCTGGTCGGGGAACGTGGCGATGGTGGCGAAGATACCGGCATTGCAGCGCTCCGTCAGATCACGCACGACGGCGACGAAGAGCTTTTCCTTGTCGCCGTGATGGTTGTAGACGGTCTGCCGAGAAACGCCGGCCTCGGCCGCGATCAGGTCGATATTGGCGCCGGCATAGCCTTCCCGACAGAACACGCTAGCGGCGGCATCGACCACCGACACGCGCTTGGCCTCATGGCTGCGTGGCGGGAAAGTGTCAGGAGAAACACCGGGCTTCATGAAAATCTATATAGCGGTGATTGACGAATTGGACAAGACTGTCTAAATTTGTGGACACAACAAAGGGAAATTCGCGCTGATTCGGCGATCAACGTCGCTCTCGGATGTCGGATTTTCGCGGGATGGAACGTCCTGGGTTCAGACGCCGGTATTTCGCGGCGGCAACCAGATCCGAAAAGAGCCTTATCATGAGTCCCAAATTCTTCCGCATCGCGGTCGTGCTCGGCTTGTTGTCCGCAATCGGCCCGTTCGCCATCGATATGTATCTTCCCGCGCTGCCTTCGATCGGGCAGGACCTGCATGCCGGCACCGCCGCCGTGCAGATGAGCCTTTTGATCTTCTTCCTGTCGATGGGCTTCGGCCAGATCGTCGTCGGTCCGATCTCCGACATGGTCGGGCGCAAGGTGCCGCTTTACGCGGGCCTGGCGTTGTTCATGGTCGGCGGCGTCGGCTCGGCGATGGCGCCGACAATCGAGTGGCTGATCGCCTTCCGCTTCCTGCAAGGCCTTGGCGCCAGTGCCGGCATGGCCATACCGCGGGCGATCGTGCGCGACCTGCACACCGGCAACGAGGCCGCCAAGCTGATGTCGCTGCTGATGCTGGTGTTCTCGGTGTCGCCTATCCTCGCGCCGCTGACCGGCAGCCAGATCATCGAGAGCTTCGGCTGGCGTGCCGTGTTCTGGACCGTGACTGGCGCCGCCGCACTCGCCACCATCCTGCTCGCCACCTCGCTCAAGGAAACCCGGTCGGCGGAGGAGCGGGCCAACTCGTCCTTCGGCACGGCTTTGGCCGGCTATCGCTACCTGATGGGCGACCGCAACTTCCTCGGCCTGGTGGCGATCGCCGGCTTCGGTATTGCGAGCTTCTTCGTCTATTTGTCCAGCTCGTCCTTCATCCTGATCGACCATTACGGCCTGTCGCCGTCGGTCTACAGCGTGTTCTTCTCGATCAACGCGGTCGCCTTCATCGGCATGTCGCAGCTGACCGGGCTGCTGGCCGATCGTTTCGGGTTGAAGCGCGTCGTCTGGGTGGCGGTCACCGGCTATGCCACGGTGATGGTGGCGCTGTTCGCGATCATGGCCTCAGGCGTCGACCGGCTGGATGTGATGGCGGCGCTGCTGTTCGTCGGGTACGGCTTCCTTGGCCTGGTCATCCCGTCCACCTCGGTACTGGCGATGGAAGAGCATGGCGAGATCGCCGGCACGGCCTCGGCGCTGATGGGCACGCTGCACTTCGCCATCGGCGCGCTGGCGATGGGTGTCGCCGGCATCTTCTTCGACGGCACGCCGCTGCCGATGGTGGCCGGCATCACGCTTTGCGCGGTGATCTCGTTCACGCTGGCCAAGCTGACGCTCGGCCGCGCGCGCGAAGCGGTCGAAGCGCCGGCGGAGTAGGCCCCTCAAAACAACGAAAAGGCCGGGCTTGCCCGGCCTTTTTCATGTCCGTCGCGAGCCTGCCTGACCGATGACGAAGTCCAGCCGCTCTTCGACCGAAGCGAGAGGCAAGGGAACGAGTTCGTAGCCCAGCTCCGCATAGACGCCGGTCACCGAGCGGAATGTGCGCTCGGCCTCGTCGATGCGCATCAGGCGCCGGACGAGCCATGGCCGTTCGGTCGATTGGGAGAGAAGCAAGAGAAAGGTGGAGGTTTCTGTTGCCAGGTACCTCCGAACCCCGCCTAGAAGTGCGAACCGCTAGGGCTTGATTTGAAGCGTTCGCGCCGCATTAAGCAGCGAGACGAGCTTCCGCATAGTTGTCGTTGGCAACTATAAGTTTAGCCCGATGACGGTGGTACAATGCCGGGCAAAAGTACGATCTTTACACCTTCGTCGATCCTATTTCGCCCCCAGCAAAAGCCGCTCCGTCAGCCGGAGCGGTTTTTGGTGGAGGCGCCGGGTACCGCCCCCGGGTCCGAACGGCTTATTTCATCGCCTGTTTATCGCCATAGTCGGTCAAGCCGACGAAGCGAATATAGGGACCGATAACGGAAAAAGAAAGGCCAAACCGGCGCTTATCCGGTTATGCCAAACAGCGCAGCCAAGGGTTGACTTGCGCGCTGACACAATCAAATCTCGCTCACGGTGAGGAGACTCTGACCTAGCGCACAAGTTGCGCAACGCGCCGCAACCCTCATCGACCGGATCCGTGGCGCTGACGAGGGGAAGTTTGATGGCCGACTATCTTGCGGATGTGAAGAAATACGATGCCGGCGCCAGCGCCGACGTGGTCGATAAGATCGTCAAGCATCTGGGCATTGCGTTGCGGAACCGCGATTCCTCGCTGGTGTCCTGCACCGACCCAAAGGAACTCGATCGAGTGCGGGAAAACTGGATCGGCAAGAAGCTCGGCATTGCCGACGCCGCAAAAGCCAACGCCTCGATCGAGAAGACCTGCAAGGCGATGCATGCGGACCACAGCAAGAGCCGCGTGACCTTCTACTATCTGGTTGCCAAGGATCTCGGCAAACTGGCCTCGCTCTAAAGGCACTGCCACAAGGCGGCCGGCACGAGACCGTACCGGCTCAGTGGGCTTTCTGGCGCGATCCACATCAGTGGTTCGCTTTGCGGTGTTCGACCTGCTGTCAGTCGGGTATGATTGCCTGTAAGCCCGAATCGAGGCAAAGCCGATGCGCCAATATCTCGACCTGTTGAAGCATGTACTGGAGAACGGCGCCGACCGCGGCGACCGTACCGGGACCGGCACGCGCTCGGTGTTCGGCTACCAGATGCGCTTCGACCTTTCGCGCGGCTTTCCGGTCACGACCACCAAGAAGCTGCATCTGAAGTCGATCATCCACGAGCTTCTGTGGTTCCTGGCCGGCGACACCAACATCAAATATCTCAACGACAACGGCGTCAGCATCTGGGACGAATGGGCCGACGAGAACGGCGATCTTGGCCCGGTCTATGGCAAGCAGTGGCGCTCATGGCCGGACGGGCATGGCGGCGCGATCGACCAGATTGCGAATCTTTTGAAGGAGATACGCAAGAATCCTAATTCGCGCCGGCTGATCGTCTCGGCCTGGAACCCGGCCGAGGTGGAGGCCATGGCGCTGCCGCCCTGCCATTGCTTGTTCCAATTCTACGTCTCGGAGGGCCGACTCTCCTGCCAGCTTTACCAGCGCTCGGGCGATATCTTCCTCGGCGTGCCCTTCAACGTCGCTTCCTATGCCTTGCTCACCATGATGGTGGCGCAGGTGACCGGACTGAAGGCCGGCGACTTCGTCCACACGCTGGGCGACGCGCATCTTTATTCGAACCATTTCGAGCAGGCGCGCGAGCAGATGCGGCGCACGCCCAAGGCCTTGCCGACGATGTGGATCAATCCGGAGGTGAAGGATCTTTTCGCCTTCCGTTTCGAGGATTTCCGCCTCGAAAACTATTTTGCGGACGCGAATATCAAGGCGCCTATCGCGGTATGACGCTGGAAAGGACCTCGCTCCAAGCGATAGCCAACGCAAAGCTACAGGATGCTGAGCTTTTATTTCAAAACGAACGTTATTCGAACGCTTACTATCTCTTCGGCTATGCCGCAGAAATCGCGATCAAGTCGCGTATTTCGAGGCTTTTCCAGTCCGATACGATTCCTGACAAGAAATTTGTCCAAGATATTTATAGCCATGACCTCAACAGGCTTATAGCCTTGGCCGGCTTGTCTGCGGAACTCACCGAGAGCCGGGCCGCGTCGCCGGCTTTCGATGGCCATTGGTCGGCTGTCTCAGATTGGAACGAGGCTTCTCGTTACGATATAATAGATGTGTTTGAGGCGACGGCGATGCGAAACGCCATGGTCGACGAGAAGCAAGGAATATTCAGATGGCTTCAGGAACGTTGGTAAGAACGGACATCGATGCCGGCATCAACCTAATTCGTGCGCTTGATGAAAAGGGATTTGGTGTCGCCGCTGCGCTGTGGTTGTACAATAGCGACGTTGACAACTGGAGGATGATCGTCGCCTATCGGGGTCCACGAAAAGAGCTTGAAAAGAAATATCTAGACGCAGCAACTATTGCCGCTGACTGGCGCAAGGTACATCCGCAAGAGCCTATTTTAGATCTTAGTAAAGTAAAGATCACATCAGCAGATGACCGGCTCATCGCGGGGCTAGGTATTGCCATGCGAATTGATGGTCTTGGTGAAGTGCGATTTTCGCACAACACTGTCAACGGCATATATGTCGAAGACGCCTTAATCCATAGGCTTGCCGCCTGAGCCATCGGAAGTTGCATCAGTCGATGCCGACCATGACATCCGAGGCCTTGATCACCGCATAGGCCTGCTCGCCTTTTTCGAGCGCGAGGTCGGCGACCGCCTCGTTGGTGATCGACGCGGTGACGATGACGCCGCCGCCGATGTCGATTCTGACATGCGAGGTGGTGGCTCCCTTGACGATCTCGGTGACTTTGCCCTTGAGGATATTGCGCGCGCTGATCTTCATGCGTCTCTCCTTGAGCTTCGCTGTTTCGCATTCATCGTAGGCTGAGACCATGCTGGCGCACAATGCCACGACAGGTGAAAAGCCTTTCCTTGTTATGTTCATCCGGATATATCGGTCCAAGGCTTTGGGCCGTACGGATTTTTGAAACCACGGGAGAGACTTCATGACGGGCAAGGGTTTTGGATTGCAGGCGATCGCCGTTGGCGGTCTGGCGGCAATGCTGATGGCCGCGGTGCCGGCGGCCCATGCCGACGACAAGGTGGTCGTATTTGCCGCGGCGAGCCTCAAGGACGCGCTCGATGCGGTCAACAAGGCTTGCGAGCCGGAGGTCGGTGAGGCGGCGACCATTTCCTACGCGGCAAGCTCGGCACTGGCTAAGCAGATCGAAGGCGGCGCGCCGGCCGACATCTTCGTCTCGGCCGACCTCGACTGGATGAGGTATCTCTCGGACAAGAAGCTGACCAAGCCGGACACCGAAGTGAAGCTGCTCGGCAACCAGATCGTGCTGGTGGCGCCGAAGGACTCCAAGGTCGAGACCAAGGTCGAAAAGGGCTTCGACCTTGCCAATCTCATCGGCGACGGCAAGCTTGCCATGGGCGATTTCAAGGCCGTGCCTGCCGGCAAATACGGCAAGGCGGCGCTGGAATCGCTGGGCGTCTGGTCGTCGGTCGAGGGCAAGGTCGCACAGGCCGAGAACGTACGCGCCGCGCTGAAGCTGGTGTCGACGGGCGAAGCCCCGCTTGGCATCGTTTACGCCACCGACGCGCATGCCGAGAAGGGCGTCAAGGTCGTCGGCACCTTCCCGGAAGATTCGCATCCGCCGATCATCTACCCGATTGCCCAGACCGCGGATTCGAAGGACAAGGATGCGGCTGCCTTCCTGCAGTGCGTCGAGTCGGCCAAGGCCGCCGCGCTCTTCAAGGAACAGGGTTTTACGGTGCTCGCACCGAGCAACTGAGAAAGACCTTGCACCGCATATGAACTGGCTGCTGGACCTCACTCCCGACGAATGGAATGCGGTCCGGCTGTCCATCAAGGTGGCGGCGGCGGCGATGATCGCCAGCCTGCCGCCCGGCATCTTGCTCGCGCTTCTGCTCGCGCGGGGGCGCTTTTGGGGCAAGACCCTGCTCAACGGGCTGGTGCATCTGCCGCTGATCCTGCCGCCGGTGGTGACGGGCTATCTGCTCTTGCTCACCTTCGGCCGGCGTGGGCCGGCCGGAGCCTTCCTCGCCGAGCATTTCGGCATCGTCTTTTCGTTCCGCTGGACGGGTGCGGCATTGGCCTGCGGGGTGATGGGCTTTCCGCTGATGGTGCGGGCAATCCGGCTCTCGATCGAGGCTGTCGACCGCAGAATCGAGGCGGCGGCCGGCACGCTCGGCGCCAATCCGCTCTGGGTGTTTACCACCATCACGCTGCCGCTGATCCTGCCCGGCGTTATTGCCGGCGCGATCCTTTCCTTCGCCAAGGCGATGGGCGAGTTCGGCGCCACCATCACCTTCGTCTCCAACATCCCCAACGAAACGCAGACGCTGCCCACGGCGATCTACACTTTCACGCAGGTGCCTGGCGGCGATGAAGGCGCGCTCAGGCTGACGCTGATCTCGATCGCCATCTCGATGGTCGCGCTGGTCGCGTCGGAAGTGCTGGCGCGGCGCGTCGGCCGGCGGATGGACATCGAATGATGCTCTCTGTCGACATCCACCATCGGCTTGGGGAATTCGCCTTGGAAGCGCGTTTCGAGAGCGCCGGCCGGCTGACGGCGCTGTTCGGGCCGTCGGGCTCCGGCAAGTCGACGCTGATCAACCTGATCGCGGGCCTGATCCGCCCGGACAAGGGCCGCATCGCTGTCGACGGGCGCGTGCTGGTCGACGCTGCCGCGCGCGCCTTCGTGCCGATGCACAAGCGGCGGATCGGCATGGTGTTCCAGGATGCACGGCTGTTTCCGCATATGAGCGTCGCCGGCAATCTGCGCTACGGCCGCTGGTTCACCCCGTCTTCCGAGCGCTACGCCAAGTTGGATGCGGTGGTCGAGCTGCTCGGTATCGGTCATCTGCTCGACCGGCGGCCGGCGAAACTGTCGGGCGGCGAAAAGCAGCGCGTCGCCATCGGCCGTGCGTTGCTTGCCAGCCCGAAACTGCTTTTGATGGACGAGCCGCTCGCCTCGCTCGACGAGGCGCGCAAGGCCGAGATCCTGCCCTATGTCGAACGGCTGCGCGACGAGACGAAAATCCCGATCGTCTATGTCAGCCATTCCATCGCCGAGGTGGCGCGGCTGGCACGCGATGTCGTGGTGCTTTCGCAGGGAAAGGTTATGGCCTCAGGCCCGACCGAGGCGATCATGCGGCGCCTGGACCTGCTGCCGGCGGAAGAGCGCGGCGAGGGCGGGGCAGTGCTCGATGCCAAAGTCCTGCGCCACGACGAGGCCTTCGGCATGACGGTGCTTGTCTCGCAGGCCGGCGAAATCCGCGTGCCGAAACTGGCGAGGGCGGCCGGCGCTCCGGTTCGCATCCGCATCCGCGCCCGTGACGTGATGGTCGCCATAGAGAAACCCGTCGGCCTCAGTGCGCTCAATATCCTGCCGGGAACAATCGTCAGCATGAAGCCGGGCGAGGGGCCCGAGGTCGAGGTCGGCATCGACTGCCACGGCGCGGTTGTGGTCGCGCGGATCACCGAACAATCGCGGCAGACGCTTGGTCTCAAGCTGGGAAGCCAGGTCTTTGCGGTCGTCAAGACCGTGAGTTTCGATCGCGCAAACACCGGCGGCGGCCTGCCGGCCGAAGCCGACGTTTGACGAGTTCAATCATGTCGCTATGTATATTTGGAATAGCGCTGTCTTCCCGTAGGGACTATTGTCGTGCCGTGAAATCCGAGGAGATGAAATGCCGTCGCTCAGCCTGCGGATAAATCTCGACCCCGACGGGCGGATCGGCCCGGGCAAGATCGAACTTCTGGAGCAGATAGCCGCCTTCGGGTCGATCTCGGCTGCGGCGCGCGGCATGGAGATGTCCTACAAGCATGCCTGGGACCTGGTCGAAGACATGAACCGCGTGTTCGGCAAGCCGCTGGTCGCGGCGCAGACCGGCGGCCGGAAAGGCGGCGGCGCGCAACTGACATCGGTGGGTTTGGCGGTCGTCAGCCGGTTTCGGGCCATAGAGAGAGCCGCGTCATCGGCCGCCGCCGTCCATATGCAGGCCTTGCAGGCGGAGATCGATGCGGGATGAGGCAGTAGGGCAGTAGGGCAGTAGGGCAGTAGGGCAGTAGGGCAGTAGGGCAGTAGGGCAGTAGGGCAGTAGGGCAGTAGGGCAGTAGGATGTGATGTCCTAGAGTGCTTGCACACGCGATTCGCGTCTCCCTATTGCCCTACTCTCTACTCCCTACTCCCCTGATTTCCTCAGCAGATAGGTGTCCATGATCCAGCCCTTCTTTCGCCGGGCTTCTTCGCGGACTTTCTCGATCTCTGCGCCGACATCGCCCAGCCGGCCGGAGATGATGATTTCGTCCGGCGTGCCGAGATAGGCGCCCCACTGGATGAAGACATCCTTGTCGGCCAGCGTGTTGAAGGCGCATTTGCCGTCGAGCATGACCACCGCCGACCCGGCATTGGCCGGCAGACCTTCTTCCGTCAGCCGCCGGCCGGTGGTGACCAGGATCGAATCGCCGATGCGGTTGAGCGCGGTCGCATGGCTCGCGGCGAGCGCCTGGATCGCGGTGATGCCGGGGATGACTTCGAGCTCGAAACCGACATTGGCTCTCAGGCGAACGCGTTCGAGGATGCGCAGCGCGCTGTCGTAGAGTGAGGGGTCGCCCCAGATCAGGAAGGCGCCGCAGCCGTTTTCGGCAAGCTCGTCGCGGATCAGGGTCTCATAGATTTCGGCGATCGCTTGGTGCCAGTCGTCGACGGTCACGCGGTAGGACGATGTCGGCTCGTCGCGAACCGGCACGTCGAACTCGACCCGGCGCGATTTCGGATTGGTCACGAAGCGGTCGCAGATCTGCCGGCGTAAATCAGCGAGATCGTTCTTCTTCGCTCCCTTGTCGGGAATGAACAGCACGTCGGCGCGATTCAGGCCGTTGATGGCCTGGACCGTCATGTGGTCGGGATTGCCGGCACCGATGCCGATGACGAGAAGCTTGCGCATGGCGATCTCCTGCCCGATCGGCGGCGCGGTGTCCAGAAGTCCTGCTACCCGGTGACGATGGGCTTTGAAACGCCGTCTTGAAACGGATAGATGGAAGGACGCATCCGGCCGATCCCGGTATCGCCGCAGAGAGGGGAGTCCATGTTACGCACCGTACTGACCGCAGCGCTGGCAGTCATGGCCGCTCCGGCCTTCGCCAATGATTCCGTCGCCGAACTCGGCACCGGCGGCCTGATCCTGTCACGCAGCGACGCCGTCGCCATGCAAAGCGAGGACCTTTTCATCTCGCCGGAAAAGGTAACCGTCGACTATGTGTTTCGCAACAACACCGACAAGGATGTCGATGCGATCGTCGCCTTCCCGATGCCCGACATTTCGGGCGATTCCGAAGAAATGCCGGCGATCCCCGAGAACCAGAGCGACAATTTCCTCGGCTTCGAGGTGACCATCGACGGCGTCGCGGCCAAACCGCAGCTCGAACAGAAGGTTTTCGCGCTGGGTATCGACATCAGTGCCGACCTGAAAGCGCAGAATGTGCCGTTCAACCCGTTCGGCGATGCCGCCAAGGCGGCCCTGGCGAAATTGCCGAAGGCGGTTGCCGAGGATTGGGAGAACCGCGGCATCATCATCGAGGACCCGGAAGCGGACAACGGCCAGGGCGCCACGCCTTCCTACACGCCGTTCTGGCAGCTGCGCTCGACCTATTGGTGGCGCTCGACCTTCCCTGCCAGCAAGGAGGTCCACGTTTCGCACCGCTACAAGCCGAGCGTCGGCGGCACGTCCTCGGTCAGCTTCTTCTCCGACGGCCAGTTCCAGAGCCCGCAATACGACACCTACAAGACCCGCTATTGCATGGATCAGACATTCGACAACGCGGTGCGCAAGGCGGCCAAGGCAAATCCGGACGGTTATCCGAAATATTACGAGAACCGCATCGCCTATATCCTGACCACCGGCGGCAACTGGGCGACCGGGACGATAGGCGACTTCAAGCTGACCATCGACAAGGGCAGCGCCGACAATCTGGTATCCTTCTGCGGCGACAATGTCCGCAAGGTCGGCCCGACGACGTTCGAGATGACGGCGAAGGACTTCTATCCCGACCACGACATCGACATCCTGCTGCTCGAGCCTTCGGACAAGGGGGGGAACGGCGGCTGATGGACATCGCGATCTATGTCGCCATCGCCGAAAACGGCGTGATCGGACGCGAAGGCGGCCTGCCGTGGCGGCTTTCCGCCGATCTCAAGCGCTTCAAGGCCGACACGATGGGCAAGCCGATCATCATGGGCCGCAAGACCTATGAAGGCATAGGCCGGCCGCTGCCCGGCCGGCTCAACATCGTGGTTACGCGCGACAAGGCCTGGCGCGCCGAAGGCATCGAGGTGGTCCACTCGCTGCATGACGCGATCGCGCTGGCCAAGGTGCGCGGCCGCTGCATGGCGGGCGCCGGGGAGATCTGCGTTGTCGGCGGCGGCGAGATCTATGCGCAGGCTTTGCCGCTTGCCGACCGGCTGCATGTGACGCATGTGCTGGCCAGCGTCGATGGCGACGCACATTTCCCGCCGATCGACCCAAGCACCTGGCAAGTCGTCAGCGCCGAGGATTTTCCCGCCGGCGAGAAGGATAGCCATGCCACGCGCTATACGGTGTACGAGCGCCGGCGCGACGGTCATTGACGACGACAAAGGGTCGCTGCAAGCCCAAATCGGATGGTGCTGGCGGCGGACCGCGTTGAAAGCGGGTCAAGGCGTCCCTATAGAAGAACGATGCTACAGCGGCGCGCGTCCAACCGGACGCGCAAGAGGTCGCTGTAAAACTTTGATTTTGGCGCATGTTTCCTTTCCGAAAACCGATATGGGTTTTCGGGGTCATGCGCTAGGATTGCGCCGTAAGGCCTGAGGGAACCGAAGCGAAAGGACATTCATGCCCTGGAACGACAAAAGCGGTGGCGGCGGCCCATGGGGCGGCGGCGGCAATCAGGGGCCCTGGGGGCAGGGACCGAAAGGGCCGAGCGGCCCGCAGGGTTCGCCTCCCGATCTTGAGGATATCATCCGTCGTGGCCAGGACAGGCTGCGTCGCGCGCTTCCGGGAGGTGGCGGGGCCAGTCCGGCGGTGCTCGGACTGATCGCGCTGGCACTCGTCGTGCTGTGGGCCTTCAAGGCGATCTATACCGTCCAGCCGGACGAGGTCGCGGTCGAACTGCGCTTCGGCAAGCCTAAGGCCCAGCTTTCGGAGCCAGGCCTGCATTTCCATTGGTGGCCGGTCGAAACGGTCGAGACGGTCAAGATCTCCGAGCAGCTTGTCAGCATCGGCGGTGGCTCGGCCAGCGGCTCCGGACTGATGCTTTCCGGCGACCAGAACATCGTCAACGTGCAGTTCTCGGTCGCCTATCAGGTCTCCGACCCAAAGGCCTACCTGTTCGACGTCTCCGATCCCGACGGCATGCTGGCGCAGGTCGCCGAAAGCGCGATGCGCGAAGTCGTTGGCCGGCGCCCGGCCTTTGACATCTTCCGCGACGATCGCCAAGGCATCGCAACCTCCGTGCGCGAGATCATCCAGGGCACACTCGACGGCTACAAGACCGGCCTGCAGGTCAACGCGGTTTCGATCGAGGACGCGTCGCCGCCGCGCGAGGTAGCCGATGCCTTCGACGAAGTGCAACGCGCCGAGCAGGACCAGGACAAATTCGTCGCGCAGGCCCAGCAGTATTCCAACCAGAAGCTCGGTCAGGCACGCGGCGAGGCGGCGCAGATTCGCGAAGACGCGACCGCCTACAAGAACCGCGTCGTGCAGGAGGCGGAAGGCGAGGCGAAGCGCTTCATCTCCGTCTACGATGAATATGCCAAGGCGCCCGACGTAACGCGCAAGCGTCTCTATCTCGAAACCATGGAGAAGATCCTGAAGGACTCGAACAAGGTCGTCGTCGAACAGGGCAATGGCCAGGGCGTGCTGCCTTATCTGCCGCTGCCGGCATTGCAGCCGAAGGCGCCGCCGGTGCCGGCCCCGCTGGGCGCCACGACCGGAGGTAACCAGTAATGGTCAACCGTCTTCCCATCTTCGCGGTTATCGCGGCCGTTCTTCTGTTCCTGCTCTATTCGGCGGTGTTCGTGGTCAATGCCGGCCAGCAGGCGATTGTTTTGAGGTTCGGCGAGATCATCGACGTCAAGAACGATCCTGGCATCTATTTCAAGGCACCATTCGCCTTCTTCGATGCCGACAGCGTGCAAATGATCGAAAAGAAGGTGATGCGCCTGGATCTCGATAACATCCGCGTCCAGGTTTCCGGCGGCAAATTCTACGAGGTCGACGCCTTCATCGCTTACCGCATCTCGGATCCGCGCACCTTCCGCGCGGCCGTGTCGGGGCAGGTGGAGCTTGCCGAAGCGCGGCTCAGGACCCGACTCGATGCGGCGCTGCGCCGCGTCTACGGTCTGCGCGATTTCGAGGCCGCACTTTCGGAACAGCGCGGCAACATGATGCGCGAGGTGCGCGATCAACTGCGTCCGGACGCGACCTCGCTCGGTCTCGACGTCGAGGATGTGCGCATCCGCCGGACGGATTTGACGGCGGAGGTCTCACAGCAGACCTATGACCGAATGAAGGCCGAACGCCTGGCGGAAGCCGAGCGTCTGAGGGCGCAAGGCAACGTGGCGGCGCAAACCATCAGGGCGCGGGCCGACCGTGATGTGGTTGTGACCGTCGCCGAGGCGCAGAAGGATTCGGAAATCCTGCGTGGCGAGGGCGAGGCGCAGCGCGCCGCGACCTTCGCCGACGCCTACAAGCGCGATCCGGCCTTCTTCGATTTCTATCGCTCGATGAATGCCTATGGCACGGCGCTCGACAACAGCGGCACGACGATGGTGCTGTCGCCCCAGTCCGAGTTCTTCCGCTACTTCCGCGATCCGGACAGCAAGCCCAAGCCGGGACTGCCGGCGACACCGCTACCGGCTCCGGCCGCTTCCACCGCGCCGGCGGCTCCGGCCACGCAACCCAGCACCGCCAAGTAACGGGCGGTGCAGGATTTTCTGGCGGCTATCGGCCTGGTCCTGGTGATCGAGGGCCTGGTCTATGGTGGGTTTCCGGGGCTGGCCCGGAAACTCGCAACCGAAGTGCTGTCGATGCCGGAGAATGCGCTTCGCATCGGAGGACTGGTCGCGATCGCCGTCGGCGTCGCCATTGTCTGGTCGGTTCGCGGCTGAAGAAATTCTTCAGAGCCGGATGATTTCAGGTCTGTTCGACCTGAAATCTGAATTCGTCTCTAAATCAAGGAAATGGGGCATGATGTCGTCCGAAAACCGCTTCACACTTTTCGGCATGATGCCCTAGTGCCGCGGCAATTGACGATTTATCCTTCCCCGATAGCCATAGCCGCAAACGTGCCGTATTTTTTTCCAACATGAAGCGGACGGGCGTCTTTGCGGAAGCGCGCCTTACATTTTCTTGAAAACGCCGGGAGGCCACGATGATATCCGACACCCTGTTGCGCGCGGCGCGACGCATGGTCTTCGCCGGCGCCACCGCATTCGTGGTCGGCATTGTTGCCGTTCCGTCCTTCGTCACGCCGACGATCGCCTCCTCCGACGGGCCGCCCTCGGTGGCCGATCTTGCCGAGCGCCTGCTTGGCGCGGTGGTCAACATCTCGACCTCGCAGACGGTGAAAGGCACGGAGGGGCCGGGCGCGGTGCCGATGCCGCAACTGCCCGAGGGCTCGCCGTTCCAGGACTTTTTCGACGATTTCTTCAAGAACCGCGGTGGCGACAAGGGCGGTGGCGGCGGTCAGAAAGTGCAGTCGCTCGGCTCCGGCTTCGTTGTAGACGCCGACCAGGGCATCGTGGTGACCAACAACCACGTCATTGCCGATGCCGACGATATCGAGGTCAATTTCTCCGACGGTATCACGCTGAAGGCGAAGCTTGTCGGCACCGACACCAAGACCGATGTCGCCGTGCTGAAGGTCGATCCCAAGGGCCACAAGCTGACGGCGGTGAAGTTCGGCGATTCCACCAAGATGCGCGTCGGCGACTGGGTGATGGCGATCGGCAACCCGTTCGGGCTCGGCGGCACGGTGACGGTCGGCATCGTCTCGGCGCGCAACCGCGATATCAATTCCGGCCCCTATGACGACTTCATCCAGACTGACGCCGCCATCAACCGCGGCAATTCCGGCGGCCCGCTGTTCAACGCCAACGGTGAAGTCATCGGCATCAACACGGCGATCATCTCGCCGTCGGGCGGCTCGATCGGTATCGGTTTCTCCATCCCCTCGCAGCTTGCCGCCGGTGTGGTCGACCAGCTCCGCCAATATGGCGAGACTCGGCGCGGCTGGCTTGGCGTTCGCATCCAGCCGGTGACGGACGACATCGCCGAAAGCCTCGGCATGGCAACCGCCAAGGGCGCGCTGGTGGCCGGCGTCATCAAGGGCGGGCCGGTGGACAACGGTTCCGTGCAGGCCGGCGACGTCATCATCAAGTTCGACGGCAAGGACATCCATGAAATGCGCGACCTGCCGCGCGTCGTCGCCGAAAGCCCGGTCGGCAAGGCGGTCGACGTCGTCATCGTGCGCAAGGGCGTCGAGCAGACCGTCAAGGTGACGCTCGGCCGCCTCGAGGACGGCGAGAAGCTGGCCAGCGGCAAGAACGGCAACACCGACCAGGGCAAAGGCGACAAGGCGACCCCTCCGGTGTCGACGGCCTCGGTGCTCGGCATGACGGTCGGCGAGCTGAACGACCAGACGCGGCAGAAGTTCGGCATCGCCGCCGACGTGTCGGGCGTGGTCATCACCGATGTCGCCAAGGATTCGGCCGCGGCCGAACGCGGCATCCAGCCCGGCGAGGTGATCACCGAGATCGCGCAGGAATCGGTCGGCACGCCGAAGGATGTGATGGACCGGATCGGCGCGCTGAAGGAGCAGGGCCGCAAGAATGCGCTCTTGATGCTGGCCTCGAAGACCGGCGAACTGCGCTTCGTGACGATCCGGATGGATTGATTCCGGAAAACGGTCCAATCGGCTGAGGTTCAATGAAAAAGGCGGCTAGCCGACCGCCCTTTTTCGTGCCTGCCAATCCTCGCGCAACAGCCGGTACAAGACATGGCGCTTGAGATGCTGATGGCTGTCCGGAACGGCTGGGTGATCGAACTCGGCGCTGGGATCGACTTGCATGCCGAGCCGCTTCATAACGGCGGTGGAGCGATGATTTTCGGCGACCGCGAACGACACGATTTCGTCCACGCCAAGCACTTCGAAGCCGTAGTCGAGCCAGGCTTCGGCCGCTTCCGTGACATAGCCTTTGCCCCAGAATTCGGGCGCCAGCCGCCAGCCGATCTCGATCGTGCCGGGCACCAGTACGTCTATGTCCTCCGTTCCGGACAATCCAACGAAGCCGATGCATTCGCCCGTGGCAGCGATCTCGGCCGCGGCGAAGCCGTAGCCATCGTCCTCGATCCAGGCGCGCACCTCGTCCATCTTGGCATCCGCCGCCGTACGATCGCGGCGGAACGGGAAGAATTCCATCACCTGCTCGTCGGAGTTGATGCGGTGGAACAGCGTGCAGTCGCGCTCCTCCCAATTGCGCAGGATCAGGCGCTCGGTGCGGATCGGCGTCATTCGACGAACTCATCCCGGCGGTAACCCTGGAGAAAGAGTAACGCGGTCAGGTCGCCGTGATCGATGCGGATCCGCGCCTGCTCCGCCACCGTCGGCTTGGCGTGCAGGGCGACCCCGGTGCCGGCAAGGCGGATCATGTCGAGATCGTTGGCGCCGTCGCCGACGGCGATGGCATCCTCGGTCGTCAGTCCGAGCCTCGCCGCAATGTCGAGGAGCGCTTCGGCCTTGGCGGCGCGGCCGAGGATGGGCTCCGCCACCGTGCCGGTGAACTTGCCGTCTTTCTCGACCAGGTGGTTGGCCCGGTTTTCCTGGAAGCCCAGCATATCGGCGATGCGGCTGGTGAAGACGTCGAAGCCGCCCGAGACCAGTGCCGTCCAGGCGTCGTTGGCGCGCATCGTCCGCACCAAGGCGCGGCCGCCGGCGGCGAGCGTCAGCCGGCTGGCGATGATGCGGTCGACCACGGCGGTGTCGAGACCTTTCAGCAAGGCGACGCGCTCGCGCAAGGCGGGCTCGAAGGCGATCTCGCCATTCATCGAGCGCGCGGTGATCGCCGCCACATGGTCCTTGACGCCGATTTCATCGGCGAGCTCGTCGATGCATTCCTGGTCGATCATCGTCGAATCCATATCGGCAAGCAGGATCTTCTTCCTCCTGCCTTCGGCGGGTTGGACGATGACGTCGACCGGTTCGGAAGCAAGTGCGGCGCGCAAATTGGCGGTCATTTCGCCGATACCGGGCGTCTGCGGCAAAACGAGATCGCAGGCAACGTCTTCAGCCAGCCAATGAACGGCGCTTGCGCCGGCAATCCGCATTGCCATATTCGCAAGCGAGGCCGGCACGGCGCGGGCTTCTGGGCGGGACACTAGCGTGGCGATCAGCGGCATCGAGAATTCCGGCAGGCAGGCGGGCGAAGGCCGCGTCAAGAACGCGATCCTGATAGCTGGGCCGACAGCCAGCGGCAAGTCGGCGCTGGCGCTCGATCTTGCCGAACGTGGCGGCGGCGTCATCGTCAACACCGATTCCATGCAGGGCTATTCGGTGCTCGATGTCTTGACGGCGCGGCCGACCGCCTCCGAAATGGCACGCGTTCCTCATTTCCTATACGGCCATGTGCATCCCTCCACGGCCTATTCCACCGGCGCCTGGCTGCGCGATGTGACGAGGCTGATAGAAGACGGCGTCCTGTCGGGCCGACCAGTCGTTTTCGTCGGCGGCACCGGGCTCTATTTCCGCGCGCTGGCCGAAGGCATCTCGGATATGCCGGGCATTCCGGCGTCCGTCCGCGAGCGCTGGCGCTACGAGCTCAAGGAACAAGGGGCCGAAAGGCTGCATCGCCTGCTGATGCATGAAGATTCGGCGGTGGCCACGCAGCTCAGGCCGACCGACGGCCAGCGTATCGTGCGGGCACTCGAAGTGCTTGACGCTTCGGGACGCTCGATCCTGGAATGGCAGGCGGCGCGCGGCCGCCCGCTGATCGATCGGGACAGCGCACGCTTCCTGGTCCTCGAGCCGGACCGTGAGCAACTGATCCGGCGCATAGAGGCGCGTTTCGACCAGATGCTCGACAAGGGCGCGCTTGAGGAAGTGCGTCAGCTTACGGCGCTTGGGCTCGACCCGGACCTGCCGGCGATGAAAGCGATCGGCGTGCGCGAGCTGCAGGCGGCGATGGCCGGACAATCGGGTTTTCCTCAAGCGATCGAACGCGCCAAGATCGCGACCCGGCAGTACGCCAAGCGTCAGTCGACCTGGTTCAGGCACCAGCTGGGCGCGGAGTGGCGCAGGCTGCGGCCGGGCGACGAACCGGCGGTCCTGGACTGACTAAAAGCTTTTTCAATCAGCACCTTAATATCCTTAGCTCTAATTCTCGCCAAGGTTGTCCGGGTTAACGGTCCGTAAGGCCCGCCATGCCATAACCTCAGCGGTTACAGAGCCGCGGGGAGTTGATGCGTTTCCATAAGGCGGAATCCGCATTTTTCGTCTTTATTTTCGTGATCCTGGCCGCCGGCCTGGTGACCTTCCATGCCTATGGCCAATTGCAGGACATCGCCTCCGACCTCGATGCCGCGTCGCGCGTCGACAAAATCGTCTATCTCAACAAATTGCTGTTCGTCACCGGTGCGCTGCTGGCAACCGCGCTGTTCTTCGGGACCTTCTTCATCTACCCGCTGATCCGCGGCCAGGTGCGGGAAGAGGGCAAGCTCAGGGCCATGACGGTTTCGCTCAGCGCCCGTTCGCAAACTTTCGAGCAGGCAGCGCTCACCGACGGCCTGACCGGCATGCAGAACCGCCGCTATTTCGACGATGCGCTGCGTGAATATCTCCAGGAGTTTCGCCGCATCGACAGGCCGGTCGGGCTGATGATCCTCGACCTCGATCATTTCAAACAGGTCAACGACACGCATGGTCACGATGTCGGCGACGAAGTGCTGAGGGCCGTCGCCACCTGCCTGAGAGGCATGACGCGCTATCACGATGTGGTGGCGCGGCTGGGTGGCGAGGAGTTTGCCGTCGTCACGCCCAACATGGATGTCGAACTGCTTGCCAGATTCGCCGAGCGCATCCGCAAGGCGATCGCCAGCATGTCGATCCTGTCGGGCAATGTGCGGCTGAAGGTCACCACCAGCGTCGGCCTTGCCGTCTGGGACCACAAGGAGAGCGCGGAGGATTTCTACCGCCGCGCCGACCGACAGCTCTATGAGGCGAAGAAGCAAGGCCGCAACCGCGTCTGCGCCTAAAATTCCGAAGATGAATTCGTGAGGCCGGCCGTATGCCGCCGTTTGCTGTGCTTCCGGTGCTCACGGACTTGATGTCCGCTCCGCTCTGGCCTTCGCCGGCCGAAGCCCTCACAAGTGTCTCCGTCCATGAAGGCTACGGCCGGCGTAGGCCGGTTCTCGCAAACGGCACCATCCGACTCGGCCTGACGAATTCCCTGTCGGAATTTACCTACCTTGCGACGCTGCAGGTTCAGTCGTTCAGCTGGCGCATGCCGAAGGTTGAGGGCTTCAGGCCGTAGCGTGTGTCGAAGTCGTCGTCCGGCTGCACGCGCGAGGCGCTAGCAGGCTTCTTATAGTCCGGGTCGCCGGCCTGGCGGGAGGAGTCCACCGCCTCGGCGAAGGCCATGGCCTGCTGCGGCTTCGGCACGTTGCGAAGCCGCTCGACAATGATGGCGAGATCGACGTCGTTGCCGTCCACGGAGGGCTCGATCTGCTCGCCTTTCGCGGTACCGGGGATGAACTCCTGCGACAGCTTCTCGAATTTCAGCCGCATGGTCGTCGCCACGCCTTCGCCGAAGGCGATGGCTTCCCGCTGCCCCATCGAGGACAGGAACGCCAGCGTCGAAGCCGAGGAATCGGCGATCGCCGAACGGATGATTGCCTGATCCTGCTCGTTGGCAAGCCGCATGGCGAAAAACGTCGAGCACTGCGACAGGATGGTCGGGTCGAGCTCGCCGGGGCGCTGGGTGACGACGCCCAGATAGCAGCCATATTTGCGGCCTTCCTTGGCGATACGCGACAGCGCGTGCCTTGTCGGCGCGAAGCCGAGGCGCGGATCGGCCGGCATGTAACGGTGCGCTTCCTCGCAAAGCAGGAGCAGCCTCAGGCGGCCCTCGCTCCACAAGGCCAGGTCGAAGGCCAGGCGCGCCAGCACCGAGCAGACCGAATTGACGACTTCCGAAGGCATGCCCGCCATCTCGAAGCAGGTTACCGGGCGGCCATGGCTGGGGACCCGGAAAATATTGCCGATCGTTTCGTGGATCGTGTCCTCGATCAGGCGCGAATTGAACATGAAGCGGTAACGCGGGTCGGCGGCCGCCGATTCGATACGCGTCTTCAGCGACTTCAGCGTCGGTCGATCGTTCTTGCTTTCGAGCATGCCCATGCGCTCGTCGATCTGCTTGATGAGATCGGCGATGCGGTAAGGCACCGGCGTGTCCGCCGTCAGCGCGTCGCTGCCGCGCCTGACATAGGTTCCGGAACTCGGGTTGCGGTAGAGGTTCTTGGCGGCCGGGATCAGGTCGCGCAGGACATCCACTTCCTCAGGCACGGTCTCGCGGCCGCGAAACAGCACTTCGGCGAATTCCTCCAGCCTGAACATCCAGAACGGCAGGTCGAGCGTCTTGGAATCGACCTTGACGCAATATTCCGGCAGCGAGGCGGCGAACTCGTTGTGCGGATCGAGGATAAGCACCCGCAGATCCGGCCGCGCCTCGATGGACTTGCGCAAGAGCAGCGAGACCGCCGTGGATTTGCCGACGCCGGTTGTGCCGACGATGGCGAAATGGCGCGCCAGCGTGTCGTCGATGGCGATGTTGGCATCGATCGACTCATCCTGCGACAGCGTGCCGATGGTGACCGAATGGCGCCCGGCGAGATCGTAGACCGCCTGCAGGTCGCGCGTTCGGATGCGATGGGCGACAGCGCCGATATGCGGATAGGCGGTGATGCCGCGGTCGAAGACCGGCTTGGCGCCGGGTTCGACGCCGTCGCGCACTTCACCGATCAATTCGATGCTGACCTCGATCGGGTTCTGGCCCTCGTTGCTCCAGGCGCGATCCGATTTGCCGATCTCATAGACAAGGCCGACCGTGCGCGTGGTGCCGAGATTGATGGAGATCATCTTGCCGACCGTCCACTGGCCGGTGACCGTTCCGTCGGCATCCTCGGCATAGGCGCTGATTGTGGCGCGCGCGCCGTCGCATTGCACGACATTGCCGAGAATGCGCTTGTCGCTCTGCAGGGCATTGCGGCGCTCCTGCGAAATCGGTTCGCCAACGGAGGCTTCGCGTTCGACAAACATGGCTGACCTGGTCCCATTCCCTGGAGCGTCGACCCTACCCAACCGGGGTTAAAGTCAGGTGAGGTCGAATGGTGTAGGCGGTGTTAAGCCAGCCGCGACAATTCGATCGAATAGCCTCTTCTCAGGCTGCGCAATTCCGATATATTGGACAAATGGACGATATATCGAATGACATCACGGCGACGATCGGTAGACGGGTACACTCCGAAAGAACGGTGAGGGGCTGGTCGCTGGCCGGGCTTGCCGAGCGCTCGGACGTGTCGAAGGCGATGCTGAGCGCCATCGAACGCGGTACGACCAGTCCGACCGCGGCGCTCCTGGTGCGCATCGCGGCGGCCTTCGGCATGACGCTGTCGACGCTGATCGCGCGGGCCGAGATGCAAGGGGGCGGCGTTTCGCGCAAGGACGAGCAGCCGGTCTGGCAGGATCCGGCAACCGGTTACATCAGGCGGCATCTGTCGCCGGCATCGCAAATGCCGCTCGAGCTGATCAGGGTCAGCCTGCCGGCAGGCGCCAAGGTAAGTCTTCCGGCCGCATCCTACGCCTTCATCAAGCAGCAGATATGGCTGATCGACGGAAGGCTGGATTTCACCGAGGGCGATGTAGTGCACAGGCTTGAGCCCGGCGACTGCCTTGCACTGGGCGCCCCCTCGGACTGCGTCTTTCATGCTCCCGGACCGGATGCGGCGGAGTATCTCGTTGCGCTGGTCAGGGACTGATCCCGATGTCTCGCCGACCAAAACGCTCGCATAATGGCGGGCCGACGCTCGACGACTATGACGGCCCGCCCTGGGGCAAGGGGGATGCATATATTTTCCTCGCCTGGCGAGCCGCCTACGACAAGGCCTGGAAGGCGCCGAGCCATGCCGTCATGCTGATGCGGCTGGCAAGGGCCGAGCGGCTCGGGCTGACCTATGCGGAATATACGCTCGAGATACTGGAGCGCGGCCGCTATCTCAGCGAGGACGACGCCGAGCGTATCGCTGAAATTAGACGGTCGCGACGACGCGGGCGGATCAGCGAATGACCTTGCCCCCGACGCCTCGTCACCTGGAGAGCACCAGCATGAACTCCCTTGAAATCCGGGCGTTGACCGGCGACGTGGCAACCACCGCAATGCTGGCCGACCTTTTGATCGAGACCGTCGCCGCCGGCGGATCGGTGAGCTTCATGCATCCATTGTCGCCGGAAGCAGCTCGGGACTTCTGGCGCAAGTCGCTTGCCGCGGCCGCGCGGCGAAAGGGCGGTGCTGGGCGCATGGCAGGGCGAGGCCCTTGCCGGCACCGTCACGCTGCTCTTCGACTTCCCGTCCAATCAACCGCACCGCGCCGAGATCGCCAAGCTGATGACCGGCCGGGACCATCGCGGCAAGGGCGTCGCGACCCGCCTGATGCGAGCCGCCGAAGAACTGGCTATCGAGAAAGACCGTACGCTGCTGGTACTGGACACGGCGAGCGAAGAGGGCGCGGCCGGGCTCTATGAGAAACTTGGTTTCACCTTGACCGGCGAGATACCGGACTATGCGCTGAAGCCGCATGGCGGGCTGACCGGCACCCTTATCTACTGGAAGCGGATAGGAGCAGCGGCCCTATCCTGAGGTTCCGGCAATGCGCGACAGAAGCCAGCGGCGAAAATCCTGCTCGGCACCGGATAGCCGCGACGATGACGGCCTTGTCAGGAAATGACCCGATGGGCTCGAAAGCTCGAAATCCGAAAGCCTGACGAGAACATTATCCTTGAGCGCGGTATCGACCAGCGGCCGAGAGCCCAGCAGCGCTCCGGCGCCGGCCTTCGCCGCTTCCATGGCGGCGACGAAACTGTCGAAGCGATGTGAGCGCCGGGAATGGCCGGCACGCCCGGAGGCCGCAAACCATTCCGCCCACATCTCGCGCGCGCCGGCCACCAAGAGCAGCGGCAACGATGTCCAGTCGCCATCACGGGCGAGTGTCGGAGCAGCGACCGGGAGAAGCCGCTCGACGGTCAGCCGGTCGGCCTCGCGCCCGGGAAACGATCCTTTGCCGAAGCGTATGTCGAGTGTTGAGCCCGGCTGGTCGTAATCGGTCGGCCGATGGATTGTCACCAGATCGAGCCTCACTCGCGGCAGCGCCTTTGCCAGGTCGGGAAGAGCCGGGACCAGCACCAGCAGGGCGAAGGAGATGGGGACGCGGATGCTGACGGTCTGCACCGCGCGCGGCTCGAACAACTCGCTCGTGCTGTTGCCGATGGTCGCGAATGCCGACTGAATGTGCGGAAGGTAGGCCGCGCCCTCCGGCGACAGTGCCACGCCCCGTGCCAGGCGCGCGAACAATCGCGTCCTAAGCCGCTCTTCCAGGAAGCGGATGTGCTGGCTGACGGCGGCCTGCGTCAGGCCGAGTTCGGTGGCAGCGGCGGTAAAATTCGACAGGCGGGCGGCTGCCTCGAAACTGCGCAGCCAGTCGAGTGGAGGCATCGGATCGAACGTCCTTCCAGCCATCATAAATTTAGTGCCATTACCTGCAAAACGATAATTTGAATTATGCCTTTGACGAAGTCAGGATGCAATCCGTGCTCGCAGTGGCGGGTAGAGATGGGAGCTTCCGGGACATGCTGACGAGAGCAACGCCAAGCGATGAGGGACGAACGATCGAGCTTGGCTGGAAGGATGGAGAGCGCAGCCGTTTCCACGCCATGTGGCTGCGCGACAATGCGTTGGATGACAAGACACGCAGCGCCGGCAACGGCCAGAGGCTGATCACCATCCTCGACATTCCGGCCGAGACCTGGATCGGCGCGGCCTCGATCAAGGGCGAGGTGCTCGAAGTCACGTTCGCTCCCGAAGGCAAGACCGTCGGCTTTCCCGCAGGCTGGCTTCGCAGCCATGCTTACGATCGCCAGGGGGCTCGCGAGCCCGGCTGGACCGGAGGCGACATACAGCGCTGGACGAAAGCCACGATGCAGAATTCCGTGCCGCGCGCGGCCTATGCCGACGCCAGTCGCGACAGCGATGTGCTGCGGCAATGGTTGGCCGCGGTACGCAGCCATGGCTTTGCCGTCATGGACGGCTTGCCTGCCGAATCCGGCGCGCTGTGCAAGGTGGCCGATCTTTTCGGCTATATCCGGGAGACCAATTACGGGCGCTGGTTCGAGGTGCGCGCCGAGGTCAACCCGAACAATCTCGCCTACACCAATCTCGGCCTGCAGGCGCACACCGACAATCCTTATCGCGACCCGGTGCCGACGCTGCAGATCCTGGCCTGCATCGAGAACACGGTCGAAGGCGGCGAATCCAGCATCGTCGACGGATTTGCGGTGGCGGGAGCACTTCGGGCGGAAAACCCCGCGGGATTCCAGCTGCTCTGTTCCTATCCGGCACGCTTCGAATATGCCGGCTCACCGGGCGTGCGGCTGCAGTCCAAGCGGCCGATGATCGAGCTCGGACCCGACGGCGAGCTCATCTGCATCCGCTTCAACAACCGTTCGCTGGCGCCGGCCGTCGACGTGCCGTTCGCCGACATGGACAAATACTACGCGGCCTATCGCCGGTTCGCAGAATTGATCGAGGATCCGACCTTCGAGGTGACGTTCAAACTCGAAGCGGGGCAGTCCTTCATCGTCGACAACACCCGCGTCATGCATGCGCGCAAGGCGTTTTCCGGCAGCGGCAAGCGCTGGCTGCAAGGCTGCTACGCCGACAAGGACGGCCTGCTGTCGACGCTGGCGGCGATCGAACACGATTTCAAAGAGGCGGCCGAATGAACCCGAACAAATTGAACACCGGCAACATCGTCGAATTCATCGCCGATATTTTCGAGCGCCGCGGGGCGGAATCCTATCTCGGCGAACCGGTCACAATGTCGGAACATATGCTGCAGGGCGCGTGGCTGGCCGAGCAGGACGGCGCGCCGGAGGAACTGGTGGCAGCGGCGCTGCTGCACGACATCGGCCACTATACCAGCGAGTTCGGCACCTATTCGCCGGACGACGTCGAGGACAAGCACCATGACGAGGCGGGCGGCGAGGTGCTTGCGCCGTTCTTTCCGCCGGTCATCGTCGAATGCGTCAGGCTGCATGTCTCGGCCAAGCGTTACCTGTGCGCCACCGATCCGACCTATTTCAGCAAGCTGTCGCCGGCCTCGGTCCATACGCTGTCGCTGCAAGGCGGGCCGATGAGTGCCGAGGAAGTAGAGGGGTTCCGCAGCAATCCGTTTCACGAGGAAGCGGTACGCGTGCGCATCTGGGACGAGGGCGGCAAGATCGCCGGCATGAAGACGCGCGCCTTTCGCGATTACGTGCCGTTGCTGGAGCGGGTGGTGGAACGGTTCGCCGCCGAAAAGGCCGCTTAGAGCGTTTCACCGTTTCACGGAAACGGCGAACTCTATCTCTTTGTTTTGACGCAATTCCGTACGGAAAACCGCTCACACTTTTCCTGGAATTGCTCTAGCTGGCCGGCGGCAAAGCACGGGAGGAGAAGCCGATGTGTTTCCGCTTCGACGGCGAAAGCGCGCTGGTAGCATATCGGCCGGATGAATGCAGTGAATCCCAGCCGGCTGAGAGCACCCAGCGCGTTGCGTCCGGCTGAAGGAAAAGCCTCGTCGGCCGTTAAGCCGGGGCGCGGCGAGAGCCACGCCTTTGCTGGTATAGGTTCGGGAGCGATCTATCCCTTGTGATGCACCTCCTGCAGCCCATAGACAGGCGTCGGCACGCCGACCTGCCTGGCTTTGAGCTGCAGCGACAGATACTGCGAATAGTGCCGCGACTGGTGGAGGTTGCCGCCGTGGAACCAGAGCGCTTCCTGCTGCGTCGGCTTCCACATGTTGCGTTGCTCGCCTTCCCATGGGCCGGGATCTTTTGTGGTGTTGGAACCCAGACCCCAGACCTTGCCGACCTTGTCGGCCACCTCCTGCGAGATAAGGTCCGCGGCCCATCCGTTCATCGAGCCGTAGCCGGTGGCATAGATCACCAGGTCGGCCGGCAATTCGGTGCCGTCGACGAATTTTACGCCGGTCTCCGTGAGCTCCTGCACTGCCGCGCCGGGTCCGCTTTTCAGCTTGATCGAACCGTCGATGACGAGGTCGCAGGCGCCGACGTCGATGTAATAGCCGGAGCCGCGGCGCAGATACTTCATGAAAAGGCCTGAATCGTCATCGCCCCAGTCGAGCATGAAGCCGGCCTTTTCCAGGTCCTCGTAGAATCTCGCGTCGCGTTCCTTCATCTGCTCGTAAAGCGGAATCTGGAACTCGTGCAGGATGCGGTAAGGGAGCGAAGCGAAGATCATGTCCGCCTTGCGCGTCGTCATGCCGTTCTCGACCGCCTGCTCCGAATACAGGGCGCCGAGGCCGATATCCATCAGCGTGTCGGATTTGACGATGTGGGTGGACGAGCGCTGCACCATGGTCACGTCCGCGCCGCCTTCCCATAGTGCTGCGCAGATGTCGTGCGCCGAGTTGTTGGAGCCGATGACCACCACCTTCTTGCCGCGGTACTTGTCCGGGCCGGGATGGGTCGAGGAGTGCTGCTGCTCGCCCTTGAATATGTCCTGGCCCCTGTATTTCGGCCAGTTCGCCTTGCCCGACATGCCGGTCGCCAGCACCAGCTGCTTCGGCTTGAGCACGATCTCCTTGCCGTCGCGCTCGACGACGATTGTCCATTCCTTGGCCTTCTCGTCATACTTGGCGGATTTCGCGGTGGTCGAGGCCCAGTAGTTCAGCTCCATCACCTTGGTGTACATCTCCAGCCAGTCGCCGATCTTGTCCTTCGGCGCGAAGACCGGCCAATTCTTCGGAAAGTCGATATAGGGCAGGTGATCGTACCAGACCGGGTCGTGCAGACAGAGCGACTTGTAGCGCCTGCGCCAGGAATCGCCTGGACGCTGGTTCTTCTCCACGATGATGGCAGGCACGCCGAGCTGCTTCAGCCTAGCTCCAAGAGCAATTCCGCCCTGGCCGCCGCCGATGATGACGACATAGGGCTGCCGGGAATGGCCGAGCTCGGCGATTTCGTCATCGCGCTCCTCGCGCCACGTCTTGCGGCCCTTGCCGTGGCCGTGCTTGGCGCCGAGGGGGCGGGTGAAGCCTGCCTTCTCCTCATGGTCTTTCAGCTCCGCCATCGTGGTGAGCAGGGTCCAGATCAGGTCGCCCTTGAACCGCACAAGGCCAAAGCCGCGCGCCACATTCGTCTCGAAGGTGATCCAGGCGGTGATGATGCCGCCGTCCTCGCTTGCTTCCTCGCCTTTGGCTACCGCCCAGCCGGTCGGCTTGGTGTTGGCCAGCGTCGCCTGCAGCATGTCGCGAACCTGGTCGCGGCCTTCCATCGTCTTCAAATTCCAGGTGAAGGTGACGAGGTCGCGCCAGTAGCAGTCGGCCTGGAAGCAGTTGACGGCGCTGTCGATGTCGCCGGCTTCCAGCGCCTTGCCGAACTTGTCGAGCAGCGCTTGCGCCTTGGTGGTGGGTGTTCTCTCGAGCATTTGTTCTCCTCCGGGCTTGGTATCGCTTCTTGGGTAAGCGCCGTGGCTCGATCGGACCGCCGGCATACGCAAAGTATTTCGGCAAAACCTCCGTCGCGTCACGCCCCCCAATAGTTTGGCGCGTTTTCAATGGCTTGAGCGGGCAAGTGACGGAAAGGCGTCATTTTTGCCGTTGACAGGTTGCCTTTCACGCCCTTAGTGTCCGCGCCCATGAAAACGGCACTCATTCTCGTAGGCTTGCGCGTGGGCAAGGCGGTGTAACCGCCGGGCGACCCCCCCCCATGCGCATCACACAGGCTCCCTCGGGGGCCTTTTTTATTGCCTGAAATCCAACTAAACGACCAGCAATC
>NZ_JBSKBP010000011.1:79900-189208 GCF_053714275.1 Mesorhizobium sp. Arg314
ACCCCCCCCATGCGCATCACACAGGCTCCCTCGGGGGCCTTTTTTATTGCCTGAAATCCAACTAAACGACCAGCAATCGCCAGACGGCGGACAGTACGGGACCAGACCGATGAACAATGGACAGAACGAGCGGCGCGAGATGACGGGCGCTGAAATGGTGGTGCAGGCGCTGAAGGACAATGGCGTCAAGCATATCTTCGGTTATCCGGGCGGCGCGGTTCTCCCGATTTACGATGAAATTTTTCAACAGGACGAGGTTGAGCACATTCTGGTCCGGCACGAGCAGGGCGCCGGCCACGCGGCCGAAGGCTATGCGCGCTCGACCGGCAAGGCCGGCGTGCTTCTGGTGACGTCCGGCCCCGGCGCCACCAATGCGGTGACGCCGCTGCAGGACGCGCTGATGGATTCGATCCCGCTGGTGTGCCTCACCGGCCAGGTGCCGACCTCGCTGATCGGCTCCGACGCCTTCCAGGAATGCGACACTGTCGGCATCACGCGGCCCTGCACCAAGCACAACTGGCTGGTGAAGGACGTCAACGAGCTCGCGGCCACCATCCATGAAGCCTTCCATGTCGCGACGACCGGCCGGCCCGGTCCGGTCGTGGTCGATATTCCGAAGGACGTTCAGTTCGCCAAGGGCATCTATGTGCCGCCGCAGACGGCGCCGCGCACCAGCTACCAGCCCAAGGTCCAGGGCGATTTGGAGAAGGTCAAGGCCGCGGTCGAATTGATGGCCGCAGCCAGGAAGCCGATCATCTACTCGGGCGGCGGCGTCATCAATTCGGGTCCGGAAGCCAGCCACCTGCTGCGCGAGCTGGTCGACCTCACCGGCTTCCCGATCACCTCGACATTGATGGGGCTTGGCGCCTATCCGGCATCGGGCAAGAACTGGCTCGGCATGCTCGGCATGCACGGCACCTACGAAGCCAACATGGCCATGCATGATTGCGATGTGATGATCTGCATCGGCGCGCGCTTCGACGACCGCATCACCGGGAGACTCACCGCGTTCTCGCCGAACTCGAAGAAGATCCACATCGACATCGACCCGTCGTCGATCAACAAGAACGTCCACACCGATGTGCCGATCATCGGCGATGTCGGCCGGGTGCTGGAGGATCTGGTGCGACTATGGCGGGCGACCGCCAAGACCGACAAGAAGGCGCTCTATCCGTGGTGGGAGCAGATCGCGAAATGGCGCGCCAGGGACTCGCTCGCCTACAAGATGAACAGCGACGTCATCATGCCGCAATATGCGATCCAGCGGCTCTACGCGCTGACCAAGGACATGGACACCTACATCACCACCGAGGTCGGCCAGCACCAGATGTGGGCGGCGCAGCACTATCATTTCGACAAGCCGAACCGCTGGATGACGTCGGGCGGATTGGGAACGATGGGCTACGGCTTGCCGGCGGCCCTCGGGGTGCAGATCGCGCATCCGGACGCACTGGTCATCGACATCGCCGGCGACGCGTCCGTGCAGATGACGATGCAGGAAATGAGCTCGGCGGTGCAGTATGAGGCGCCGATCAAGATCTTCATCTTGAACAACCAGTATATGGGCATGGTGCGGCAGTGGCAGCAGCTGCTGCACGGCAACCGGCTGTCGCATTCCTATACCGAAGCAATGCCCGACTTCGTCAAGCTGGCGGAAGCCTATGGCGGTCACGGCATCCGCTGCGACAAGCCGGACCAGCTCGACGACGCGATCCGCGAAATGATCTCGGTCAAGAAGCCGGTGCTGTTCGATTGCCGCGTGGCGACTTTGGCCAACTGCTTCCCGATGATCCCGTCCGGCAAGGCGCATAATGAAATGCTGTTGCCGGACGAGGCGACCGACGAGGCAGTGGCCAACGCCATCGACGCCAAGGGCAGGGAACTGGTGTAGGCAGCCACAAAGGCGGGGCTTGTCGCAAGAAGCCGTGCGCAAACAGAGAATTAGCTCAAGAATTTGAAATCGAGATTCACGTCATGAACGCACAGCACCTTCAACCGACCGGCTCCGCCTATTTCATCGCCAAGGAAACCGAGAAGCCGGAAACGCACACGCTTTCGGTGCTGGTCGACAACGAACCGGGCGTGCTTGCCCGCGTCATCGGACTGTTCTCCGGGCGCGGCTACAACATCGAAAGCCTGACCGTTTCCGAGACCGAGCATGAGAAGCACCTATCGCGCATCACCATCGTGACGCGCGGCACGCCGCATGTGATGGAGCAGATCAAGAATCAGCTCGAGCGCATCGTGCCGGTGCACCGGGTGGTCGACCTGACCGTGCGCTCGCATGAGCTTGGGCAGGAGCGGCCGCTGGAGCGCGAGCTGGCGCTGGTCAAGGTCGCCGGCACCGGCGATGCGCGTGTCGAGGCGCTTCGGCTCGCGGACGCGTTCCGCGCCTCGGTCATCGACGCCAACACCGAGCATTTCATCTTCGAGATCACCGGCAAGGGCTCCAAGCTCGACCAGTTCATCGCCATCATGAAGCCGCTCGGCCTGGTGGAGATCTGCCGCACCGGTGTCGCGGCGATGAATCGCGGCCCGCAGGGAATGTGATCGGGGGCGATCAGCCCGTTTTCAGCTTTTGGCCCGGCTGTTGCCCGCCTCTGTCTTTTGCGTGTTCGCTAAAAGGACAGCAAGTCTGACATATCTGGGAGGATATCATGTCGGCTGACGCGTTCCTTGCCCTTTTGGTCTACGCCCTCGTGACATCGATCACGCCGGGGCCGAACAATTTCATGCTGTTGGCGTCCGGCGTCAATTTCGGCATCGTCAGAACGATCCCGCACATGCTGGGCATCAGCATCGGCTTCTTCGTGCTGCTTTTGGCTGTGGGCTTCGGCCTTGGCGCTGTGCTCACGGCAGTGCCTTCACTGCATACAGCGTTGAAGGTCGCGGGTGCGGCCTATCTGCTCTACCTCGCCTGGAAGATCGCAATGTCGCGGTCGCTGAGCGGCAAGGGCGAGGCGGAGGCGAAGCCGATGCGCTTCATCGATGCGGCGGCCTTCCAGTGGGTCAACCCCAAGGCATGGGTGATGGCAATCACCGCCATGGCCGTCTACACCAACTCCGACCACCCGTTCATCTCGGTGATGCTGATCTCCGCCGCCTTCGCCATCGTCAACCTGCCCAGCGTGTCCGTCTGGGCCGGCTTCGGCACGGTGCTGCGCGGTTTCCTGTCGGAGCCGGTGCGGCTGAAATGGTTCAACATCGCCATGGGTGTGCTGCTCGCGGCAACGCTGTGGCCGATGCTCCGCTAGATGTGCTGAGATTCAGGTGAGGCCTGACCTGAATCTCAACACATCCGGGCAGCTTTTCGGATCGGCTGGAGAGCCGTGCGCGGCCACGTTAGCCGGCTGCCCAACTATTGTGCACTGCACATTAAATCTTCGTAATGCCGCGTTCTGGCCCTTTTCCGCCAAAGGCTTGTCCTATCTACTCCACGAAAATCGCGGCACGAGGCTGTGAATCGAGCTAGAATGGACCACCGGGATCGGCGTGTCGGGTAAAGGGCTATTGTCGATGCGCGGGAAAATTGCCTTTGCGATTGTAGCGCTTGCCTGCCTGGCGGGCGCCGGGCTTTATTTTTCGCCCACGACGTTAGCCAAGGTCCAGCAGTTGATTTCGGGCAAGCAGGCTGACGCGGCAGCCTCGGACAAGACAGCGAGCGGCGACAAGGCGGCGAGCGCCTCGGACAATGCGAAAGGCGGCGGTCCGCGTTCCGCCTCGATCGTTTCCGTCGCCGCGACAACCGCCGATTTCCCGATCCGCCGCTATGCCATCGGCTTCGTTTCCTCCCCGTCAGTGGTGAGCATCAATGCCCGGATTTCCAGCCAGATCGTTTCCATCGACGTCAAGGACGGTCAGATGGTGAAGGCAGGCGATGTCCTGCTTTCGCTCGATGATCGCGCGCTGAAGGCGCAACTGGCCAAGGATCGGGCGACGCTCGTCAAGGACCAGGCGATGCTGGTGAGCGCCCAGGCCGATTTGCAGCGCGCCAAGGATCTTGTCGCCAAGCAGGCCGGCACGCAGCAGACCTACGACCAGGCGCTGGCGGCGCAGAAAGCCGCGGCCGCGACCATCGACGCCGACAAGGCGACCATCGATGCCGATACCGTGCAATTGAGCTACGCGACCATCTCGGCGCCGATCGCGGGCCGGTTGGGCGCCGTCAACGTCTCGGTCGGCGACCTCGTCACCAGCAGCAACGGCAACTCAAGCAACACGACGCCGCTGGTCACCATCACGCAGATGGATCCGCTGCAGGTGAATTTCACGCTGCCGGAAAGCAACCTTGCCTTGTTGCACAAGGCGCTCGCCGACCCACAGCAAGGCGGCGTGACGCTGATCAAGGGCAGCGATCCCACGCCGATCGGCAAGGGCACGCTCGATTTCGTCGATTCAAGCGTCGATACGGCCTCCGGGACCATCGCCACGCGGGCGAGCATACCGAACCCGGATCTTTCGCTGTGGCCCGGACAGTATGTGAATGTCGTGCTCGAGGCCGGCACGATGCCGCAGATGACCTCGGTTCCGACGGTCGCGGTGCAGCCCAGCCAGAAGGGCCCGTTCGTCTATGTCGTCAAGCCGGACAACACCGTGGAGATGCGTCCGGTGCAGGTGGCGCTGACGGAGGGCCAAAACAGCGCCATCAGCGGCGGTCTGAAGAGCGGCGAGAAGGTGGTCGTCGAAGGCCAGACACGATTGAAGAACGGCGCGGCGGTGCATGAAGGCAAGGCAGCCGGATCCGGTGACCGGGCATCACCCAAGGTTGCGGCAGCCGACAAGGCCGGCGGGGCGAGCCGATGATCTCCGAATTCTGCATCCGCAAGCCAGTCGCCACCCTCCTGATGTCGTTCGCCCTCGTACTGGGCGGAATCTTTGCCTACAACTTCCTGCCGGTGGCGGCCCTGCCCAGCGCCGAATTTCCGGTGGTCAACGTCTCCGCGTCGTTGCCCGGTGCGTCGCCGGAGACGATGGCGACATCGGTGGCGACGCCGCTTATCAAGCAGTTCGCGACGATCGCCGGCATCGATTCGATCTCGACCACCAACTCGCTCGGCCAGACCTCGATCGCAATCCAGTTCGTGCTCAACCGCGATATCGACGCGGCGGCCGCCGACGTGCAGGCGGCGATCGCGCGCACGCAGAAATCGCTGCCGCCGCAGATGACGGCGCCGCCAAGCTATCGCAAGGTCAACCCGGCCGACGCGCCGATCCTTTTGATGTCGCTGGTCAGCGACACGGTTCCGCTGACCGATCTCGACGCTTTCGCTGAAAACGTGATCTCGCCGTCGCTCTCGACCATCGACGGCGTGGCGCAGGTCTCGATCTTCGGCCAGCAGAAATACGCGGTGCGCATCCAGATCGATCCGACAGCGCTTGCCGCGCGCGGCATCTCGATCGACCAGCTGCAGGCGGCCGTCGCTTCCGCCAACAGCAACACCCCGCTCGGCGTGCTGCAGAACAACAAGCAGCAACTGACCATCACCGCCAACACGCAGCTTACCGACGCCGCCGGATTCTCAAACCTCATCATCGCCACCAAGAACGGCCATCCGGTGCGGCTGGGGGAGGTGACCCGCGTGGTCGATTCCGTGCAGACCACGACAACGGCGAGCTGGTATGACGGGACGCGCGCGATCATCATGGCCGTGCAGCGCCAGCCCGACGCCAATACGGTCGACGTCGTCGACAAGGTCAAGGCAATGCTGCCGTCCTTCCAGGACCAGATGCCGGCGGCGGCCTCGATCAAGCTGCTCAACGACCGCTCGACCTCGATCCGCCAGGCCGTCGACGACGTTCAGTTCACGCTGCTGTTGACCATCGCGCTGGTGGTGATGGTGATCTTCGTGTTCCTGCGCAGGGTAACGGCGACGATCATCCCGGCGGTGGCGGTGCCGATCTCGCTGATCGCCACCCTCGGCGCGATGTTCCTGTTCGGCTTTTCCATCGATAACATCTCGCTGATGGGATTGACGCTCGCGGTCGGCCTCGTCGTCGACGATGCCATCGTCATGCTCGAAAACATCTTCCGCCACATGGAGGAGGATGGGCTGTCGGCCTTCGACGCCTCGCTGAAGGGCGCGCGCGAGATCGGCTTCACCATCATCTCGATCTCGATCTCGCTGGTGGCGGTGTTCATCCCCGTGCTTCTGATGGGGGGCGTCATCGGCCGCATCTTCAACGAATTCGCCGTCGTGGTCACCGTCGCCATCCTGGCCTCCATGTTCGTGTCGCTGACGCTGACGCCGATGCTCTGTTCGCGGCTGCTGTCGGTCACCAAGGCGGATCGCGAGGCGCATGGCGCTGGCTACAGGCACGACATCGTCACCCGTAGCTATGACTGGCTGCTGCGCTTCTGCCTGCGCCACACCTTCCTGATCTTCCTGGTCTTCGTCGCGACCGCCGCGGCGTCGGTGTGGGTGATACAGGTCTCGCCGAAGGGCTTCTTCCCGCAGGAAGATATCGGCCAGATATCGGTGACGACGATCGCGCGCCAGGACATCTCGTTCGACGCCATGGCCAAGCTGCAAGGGCAGGTGGCAAATGTGTTCTCGAAGTCGCCCTATGTCGACCATGTGGCCTGGTCGGCAGGCAGCGGCGGCAACGCGCTGAACCAGGGGCAACTCTTCGTTCAGCTCAAGGGCAAGGATCAGCGTCCCAACATCGAGAAGGTGCTGTCGGATCTGAGGCGCCAGCTGGCCGGCGTGGCGGGCATCGAGACCTATATGCAGCCGGTGCAGAACCTGCGGCTGGGTTCGCGGTCGTCGGCCAGCGCCTACCAGCTCGTGGTTCAGGGGCTCGACACCGGCCAGACCGATATCTGGGCGCAGAAGCTCAATGACGCGATGGCGGCGGACCATACCAACTTCACGGATGTCACCAGCGATCTGCAGAACAATTCCCTGCAGGCGTCGCTTGTGATCGACCGCGACAAGGCCGCCCATCTGGGCATCGACACCGACACGCTGCGTTCGGCCCTCTATGGCGGCTTCGGCACCGACCAGGTCTCGACGATCTTCGGTTCGGCCGACAGCTATGCGGTCATCACCGAACTCGATCCCAAGATCGAATGGTCGCCCGAGCGGATGCTCGCCATTCAGGTGCGGACGGCAAGCGGCAGCCTGGTGCCGCTCGGCGCCTTCGCCCGGGTCGATCGTACGGCCGGCGCCTTGACGGTCAACCAGCTTGGACAGCTGCCAGCGGTGACGATTTCCTACAATCTGCCGCAGGGCGTATCGCTCGGCGACACAGTGACCCGCATCGACCGGCTCAAAGAACAGATCGGCATGCCGACGGCGATCTCGACCAGCTTCGCCGGCACCGCCAAGACTTTCCAGGATTCGCTGGCCAACCAGGGCCTGCTGATCGGCGGCGCCATCCTGACGATCTATATCGTGCTCGGCATGCTCTATGAGAGCTTCATCCATCCGCTCACCATCCTAACCGGCCTGCCGTCGGCGGTGCTGGGCGCCGTGGTGGCGCTGCGTTTCGCGGGCATGGACCTTTCGGTGATCGCGGTGATCGGCATCCTGATGCTGATCGGCATCGTCAAGAAGAACGGCATCATGATGGTCGACGTCGCGCTGGAACTCAGGCGACAGGGCATGTCGGCGAAGGAGTCCATTCACAAAGCCTGCCTGATGCGTTTCCGGCCGATCATGATGACGACGCTTGCCGCGTTGATGGGCACGTTCCCGATCGCGCTGGGCACCGGCGCCAGCGCCGAATTGCGCCAGCCGCTCGGCGTCGCCGTGGTCGGCGGCCTGCTCGCCTCGCAGGCGCTGACGCTGTTCGTGACGCCGGTGATCTACGTCTATTTCGAAAACTTCTCCGGCTGGCTGCTCAGCTTCTCGTCGAAGAAGAGCCAGCCGACGCTGCATGTGGTGGACAGCAGCGAGCAACCCTCGCTGTTCGACGGCGAGGCCGAGCCGAAGAAAATGGCGGCCGAATAGGCGGCCGCGTCTGGCCCAAACCGTGGCGCTTGCGGCCAACCGCACGCGATCCTAGTCTGTGGCCATGTCCCACGACCATGACCACGACAACGAGCTCGACCCGTTCGCGGCGCGAGTGCGCGCGCTGGAGACGATCCTGACCCAAAAGGGCCTGATCGATCCTGCGGCCATCGACGTCATCGTCGACACCTATGAGACGAAGATCGGTCCGCGCAACGGCGCCAGGGTGGTGGCGAAGGCCTGGAACGATCCCGCTTATGCCGACTGGCTGAAGCGCGACGCGACGGCGGCGATCGAATCGCTCTCCTATTCCGGCCGCCAGGGCGAGCACATGCAGGCCGTGTTCAACACCAGGGAGACGCATAACCTTGTCGTCTGCACGCTCTGCTCCTGCTATCCGTGGTCGGTGCTCGGCCTGCCGCCGGTCTGGTACAAGGCGCCACCTTACAGGTCACGGGCGGTGATCGATCCGCGCGGCGTGCTGGAGGAGTTCGGGCTGACGCTGCCCGAGGACAAGAAAATCCGCGTCTGGGATTCCACCGCCGAGCTTCGCTACCTGGTGGTGCCGATGCGGCCGGAAGGCACCGAGGGCTGGAGCGAGGAACGGCTGGCTGAGTTGGTCAGCCGTGATGCGATGATCGGCACCGCATTGGCCAAAGAGCCGGAAGGGGAGCCGGCATGAACGGGCCGCAGGATCTCGGCGGGCAGATGGGTTTCGGGCCGGTCACGCCTGAGAAGGACGAACCTTATTTCCATGCCGCCTGGGAAAGGCGGGCGCTCGGCGTCACGCTGACGGCCGGCGCCATGGGCGCCTGGAACATCGACGAAAGCCGGCATGCGCGGGAATCGCTGCATCCGGCCGACTATTATTCATCGAGCTACTACCAGATCTGGATCAAGGCGCTGGAAACGCTGCTGAAGCGCCACGGTTTCGTCACCGAGCGCGACCTTGCCGCCGGCAAGGCGGTCGATGCGGCCGCGACGCCGAAAAGAGTGCTGAAGGCAGCGGACGTGCCGGCCGTGCTCGCCAAGGGCGGCCCGTGCGATCGGCCGGTCGCTACGCCGGCACGCTTCCGGGCGGGCGATCGCGTGCGCACGAAGAATTTCAACCCGACCGGACATACGCGGCTGCCGCGCTACGCGCGCGGCAAGACCGGGACGATCGAGGCGGTGCGGGACGGCTTCGTCTTCCCCGACAGCAACGCGCATGGCCGTGGCGAGAACCCGCAATGGGTCTACACGGTCTTGTTCGATGGGGCGGAAATCTGGGGCGAGGGCGCCGATCCGACGCTCAACGTCTCGATCGATGCCTGGGAGAGCTATCTTGAGCCGGCATGAAGGTGCGTTGCCGGCGGGTTTGGACGAGCCGGTCTTCGCCGAGCCGTGGCAGGCCGAAGCCTTCGCCCTGACGGTCGCGCTGCACGGCAAGGGCCTGTTTTCGTGGAGCGAATGGGCGGAGGCCTTGTCCCCCGAGGTGAAGCAGCCGGGCGCCGCGAGCGACGGGCGCGACTATTACGAACATTGGCTGGCGGCGCTGGAAAAATTGCTGTCGCGAAAAGGCGTTGCCGGCAAGGGCGAGGTGGATGAGCTTGCCGCCGCCTGGGAACGCGCCGCGCATGCCACGCCGCATGGCAAACCGATCCTGCTGGAGAACGACCCAGCCGCGGGCAGATAGATAACCACCAGGGTTTGTTCTCTTTACGTTCTCGTTTGTGGCTGATAGGCTGAGCTGTCGAAGGCGCTTCATGCGCGGCCGATGCCGTTGAGATGATGGCGGCCGTCTTGTCTTTCCCTTGCGAATCCGGTCTCTCGCGCTGATGGAATTCTCTCCCCAACAGGACGAGGCTCTGAAAGCGGTCGGGCGCTGGCTCAAGGAGGGCCGGCCGCAGGTCTTTCGCCTGTTCGGCTATGCCGGCACCGGCAAGACGACGCTGGCGCGCTATTTCGCCGAGCATGTCGACGGCCAGGTGCAGTTCGCCGCCTTCACCGGCAAGGCGGCGCAGGTGCTGCGCTCGAAGGGCGCGACCAACGCCCGCACCATCCATTCGCTGATCTACCGGCCGAAGGGCGAGGAATCGGTTGCCGACGAGGTGACCGGCAAAACCTCGATGTCGCCGACCTTTTCGCTCAACCGGCAGAGCCCGATCTCGCGGGCCAAGCTCGTCGTCATCGACGAATGCTCGATGGTCGACGAACAGCTCGGCCGCGACCTGCAGAGCTTCGGTACGCCGATCCTGGTGCTTGGCGATCCGGCGCAGCTGCCGCCGATCTCGGGCGGCGGCTTCTTCACCGAGCACGAACCGGACGTGCTGTTGACCGAGATCCATCGGCAGGCACGCGACAATCCCATCATCCGGCTGGCGCTCGACGTGCGCGAAGGCCGCGAATTCATGCATGGCGATTACGGCACGGCGCAGGTGATCGGCAGGGAAGGCGTCAACCAGGATCTGGTGCTCAAGGCCGACCAGGTGCTGGTCGGCACCAACCGCACGCGCCGGCGCTACAATCAAAGGCTGCGCGAGCTGAAGGGATTCAATGCCGACGTTCCGCAGGCGGGCGACAAGCTGGTCTGCCTGCGCAACGATCCGGCCAAGGGGCTGCTCAACGGCTCGCTGTGGAAGGTGATGACTTCGTCGCGCGAGACGGTGAAGCCCGGCATCAACCTGCTGGTTTCGCCGGAAGAGGACGATCCAGACCGCGGCGTCGCCAAGATCAAGCTGCTCAAGGCGGCTTTCGAGGATCCGGATGCCGAGGTCCCCTGGCAGCAGAAGAAGCGTTTCGACGATTTCGACTATGGTTATGCGCTGACCGTGCACAAGGCGCAGGGCTCGCAGTGGAACGACGTCGTGCTTTTCGACGAGAGCTGGGCGTTCAAGGAGACCCGGCAGCGCTGGCTCTATACCGCCATCACCCGCGCCGCCGAGCGGCTGACCATTGTGCGTTGACGGTTGCGGGCATCAGGCCGGCCTTGCGCCAAGCCATTGCCAGGCTGCATCTTCGTCGTCGGCGTCAAAGCGTTTGAATTCGAAAGGCAGGGCCTTCGGGAAGACGCCGGTGACGAGAGAAGCCCAATTCGGCTTGCCGATGACCGCGCAGCGCACGACGTGTTCCATCGCGTCGGCCATGCCCTGCTTGAGCGTATCTTGCGAAATGTTTGCCCAATCCACGCTCTCATGGTCGGTCAACCGCACCAGTACGTCGATCCTCGGATGGAGCGCATAGGCGGCCTCCAGCAGGCCGAACAGATTTTCCGCGTCGGCCGGTGAGACATCACCGACGACATCGATGGCGAAAAGCGCGTCGCGGTTGGTTTCGATGCGACGGATCGCCGGCACGGCTTCGAGGAAATTCACTGGCAAATCCTTGTGTTAGAGCAATTCCAGGAAAAGTGCGAAGCGGTTTTCCGTACGGAATTGCGTTAAAACAGAGAGCCTTGGCCACGATCCATCCTTTGGAACACTCGAAACCCTCTATCTGTTCCCTTTAAAGGCGGTATAGATGCCCGCCGACCCACTGGACCCTCCGTTCATGCCTGCGAAGCTTTCGGTCAATCTCAATGCCGTCGCGATGCTGCGCAACCGTCGCGACCTGCCATGGCCGAGCGTCACCGGGCTTGGCCGCATCGCGCTTGCCGCCGGCGCGCACGGGCTGACGGTGCATCCGAGGCCCGACGAGCGGCATACCAGGCACTCCGACCTGCCCGAGATCAGGGCGCTGATCGACGATGAGTTTCCCAAGGCGGAATTCAACATCGAGGGCTATCCGACCGAGGATTTCCTGGCGCTTGTCGAGAAGAGCCAGCCCGAGCAGGTGACGCTGGTGCCGGACGACCCGGCGCAGGCAACCTCGGACCATGGCTGGAACTTCGTCGCCCAGGCGGCGTTCCTGACACCGATCGTCAAGCGGTTGAAGAAGGATGGGTTCCGCGTGTCGCTGTTTTCCGACGCGGACCCTGCGGGTGTGAATGCGGCTCGCGATACCGGCGCCGACCGCATAGAGCTCTATACCGGCCCCTATGGCGGCTTCCATCTCGATTCCGAAAAGGCGGCGAAAGAACTGGAAAGATTGGGAAAAACCGCGGACGCCGCATTCGAGGCCGGGCTTGGTGTCAATGCCGGCCACGACCTGACCGTGAAGAACCTGCCGGCGCTGGCCAAACGCATTCCGGCATTGGCCGAAGTATCGATCGGACATGGGTTGACAGCGGATGCGCTGGAGTATGGCATGGCCGGCACGGTGAAGCGCTTTCTGAAAGCCTGCGGCTGGTAGCTCCGTGAGCTGCGCCTGTCAGGCATGGGAGCCATCACGTTGGGGCACTTGATATTGCATCGCAGCAAGCGTAGAGCACCGCGCGTTTATCGGAGTGTCGTTTATGGCCCTTACCAATAGTGGTAGTGAGGCAGATCCCGTCGACCAATCGAGCCATTCTGAAGTCGCGCAGCACAGCACCAAGGTGCTGATGCTTGGTGCGCTCGGTGTGGTCTACGGCGATATCGGGACCAGCCCGATCTATGCGTTGCGCGAGGCATTGCATGCCTCGTCCGGCGGCGACGTGGCCACACGTGGCGATATCCTCGGCGTGCTGTCGCTGATCATCTGGTCGCTGACTATAACCGTCACGATAAAGTACATCATGTTCGTGCTGCGCGCCGACAACCGCGGCGAGGGCGGCGTGCTGTCGCTGATGGCGCTGGCGCGCGGCAGCTTTCCGACGCGCTCGGCGATCATTCTCGGCATCGGCATCATAGGCGCCTCGCTGTTCTTCGGCGATGCGGTGATCACGCCGGCAATTTCGGTGCTTTCGGCGGTCGAAGGCATGAACGTCGTCACGCCCACCTTCCAGCCCTATGTAGTGCCGCTGACATTGGTCATTCTGGCGATACTGTTTGCGGTGCAGCGCTTCGGCACGGGCGGCGTCGGATTGGTGTTCGGCCCAGTGACCGCCGTGTGGTTCCTGGCCATCGGCCTGTCCGGCCTCAACCACATCATCGACGATCCGGAAATTCTTTGGGCAATCAGCCCGCACTATATCATCGCCTTCCTGATCAATTCGCCTGACGTCTCTTTTGTGACCATAGGCGCTGTCTTCCTGGCCGTCACCGGCGCCGAGGCGCTCTACGCCGATCTCGGCCATTTCGGCCGCAAGCCCATTGTGCTCGCCTGGCTGGCGATTGTGTTTCCCTGCTTGCTGCTCAATTACGCCGGGCAGGGCGCCTTCATACTGGCAAACAAGGGGGTGGTCGGCCATCCGTTCTTCGAGATGAACCAGGGCTGGGCGCTGATACCGATGGTCGTGCTGGCGACGGCGGCGACCGTCATCGCCAGTCAGGCGGTGATCTCCGGCGCCTTTTCGCTGACCCGACAGGCCGTGCAGCTCAACATGCTGCCGCGCCTGGAAATCCTGCACACGTCGGAAAGGCAGTCCGGCCAGATTTTCATGCCGCGCGTCAATCTGCTGCTGGCGCTGGTGGTGATGCTCCTGGTGGTCGGCTTCGGCGAATCCAGCAAACTGGCTTCGGCGTACGGCATTTCCGTCACCGGCAACATGCTGGTGACGACCACGCTGCTGTTCGTCGTGATGACACGGATTTGGAAATGGCAGCTCGGCGCTGCCCTGGGGTTGACGGCATTGTTCGCGCTCATCGACGTCGGCTTCTTCGCCTCCAACATCGTCAAGGTGTTCGAAGGCGGCTGGGCTTCGCTTGCGGTGGCCTTCGCCATCATCATGGCCATGTGGACCTGGGTGCGCGGCTGCCGCTACCTTTTCGACAAGACCCGCCGCAACGAGATCCCGCTCGACTTCCTCGCGGCGAACCTGCTGAAGAAGAAGCCGCAGCTCGTATCCGGCACGGCCGTGTTCCTGACCAGCGATCCGCTGAGCGCGCCGACGGCGCTGATGCACAGCCTGAAGCACTACAAGGTGCTGCACGAAAAGAACGTCATCCTGTCGGTGGTGACGGCGCCGCAGCCGGTGGTGCCGGACAGCGAGCGCGTCAGGATGGAGACGGTCAACGAGCTGTTCATGCGCGTGACGCTGACCTTCGGCTATATGGAGCAGCCCAACATTCCGCGCGCTTTGGCGATCTGCCGCAAGCAGGGCTGGAAGTTCGACATCATGACGACGTCCTTCTTCCTGTCGCGGCGCTCGCTGAAGGCCTCGCCCAATTCCGGCATGCCAATCTGGCAAGACAGGTTGTTCATCGGCCTTGCGAAAACGGCGGCGGATGCGACAGAGTACTTCCAGATCCCCACGGGGCGCGTCGTGGAGATCGGCACGCAGGTCGCCATTTGAGGGGCTGCAGCGCGTAAGGGTCGGGAGGCGGGCATGAGCGGCGAGTTGGTGCTTGTGACCGGCGGGTCCGGCTTCCTTGGCGCTCATTGCATCCTCGCGCTTTTGAACGCAGGCTACCGCGTGCGCACGACCGTCCGCTCGGCCAAGCGCGAAGCCGATGTTCTTGCCATGTTGAAGGTCGGCGGTGCCGAGCCCGGCGATGCGCTTTCCTTCGCCTATGCCGATCTCATGAGCGACAAAGGCTGGGCGGAAGCAGTCGGCGGGTGCCGATACGTTCTCCACGTCGCTTCGCCTTTTCCACCCGGCGTGCCGAAGCATGAGGACGACCTGATCGTCCCGGCCAGGGAAGGGGCGTTGCGCGTGCTGCGGGCCGCGCGCGATGCCGGCGTCGAACGTGTCGTCCTCACCTCGTCCTTTGCCGCCGTTGGCTACGGCCAGGCGCCGGTTGCCGGCGGTCCCTTCACGGAAGAGAACTGGACCAATCTATCGCAGAAGGTGGGCGCCTATGTGAAATCGAAGACGCTTGCCGAGCGGGCGGCTTGGGATTTCAATGCCGCCCAAGGCGGCGCGTTGGAACTGGCGGTCGTCAATCCGGTCGGCATCTTCGGACCGGTCCTGGGACCAGATCATTCGACGTCGACGGATTTCATCAGGCGTCTGATGGATGGCGAGATGCCGGGCCTGCCGCGCATGGTGTTCGGCGTGGTCGATGTGCGCGACGTGGCGGACCTGCACTTGCGCGCCATGACCAATCCCGCCGCCAGGGGCGAGCGGTTCCTAGCCATCAGCGGTGATTTCATGACGATGCTGGAGATCGCGCGGACGCTGAAAGCGCGGCTGGGCAGTGCGGCGTCGCGCATTACGACGAGAGTTCTGCCGGACTGGCTGGTCCGGATCGTCGGGCTGTTCGACGGGCAGGCCGCCCAGATCGTGACGGAACTGGGCAAGCCGAGGAACGCAACGAGCGCCAAGGCCATGCGCGTGCTCGGCTGGACGCCGCGATCGCGCGAGGAGGCGCTGGTTGCGACGGGCGAAAGCCTGATCCGGCTTGGATTGCTCAAGAAGCCGAAATAGCGCGCCCGGGGACAGGCCCCCGGGGCGCCACGGCATTTAGCCGAGCAGGGCGGCCTTGTTTGCTTCGAGGAACTGCCTCAGCGTCCGCGACTTGCGGCCGGAGAGCTTTTCGACCGTGTCGGTCACCTCGCCGATGCGGCCGGCGCGGGTGTTGGCGTCGAAGGAGACGATGATGCGGGCGAAATCCTCCGGGACGCCGTTCGCCTTGATGCCTTCGGTCAAGCCTTCGTCCGGAACCTGGACGACCTCGATCGGCTTGCCGGTCACGTCGCTGACGATCGCTGCGACCTCGCTTGTGGTGTAGGCCTGGGGGCCGGTCAGCGTGTAGATGTGGCTTTCCTTCGAGCGCGAAGCGAGGCTTGCGGCAATGGCGGCGGCCATGTCGTCACGCGCGCCATGGGCGACGCGGCCGTCGCCTGCGGACGTGTACCACTTGCCTGACGAAATCGCGTGCGGCAGCGCCATGAACAGGTTCTCCTGATACCAGCCGTTGCGAAAGATGGTGTAGGCAATCCCGCTCGCCTTGATCGCCTGCTCGGTGCCGTAGTGGTCGCCGGCAAACAGCACCGGCGAGCCGGGCTCCGGATTGGGCATCGAGGTGTAGAGCAGGTGCGAAACCCCTGCCGCCTTGGCCGCGGCCACCGCAGTCTCATGCTGCTTCAGGCGCCGGCCCGTCTTGAGGTCGAGGTCGCCGGTCGAGATGATCAGCACCCGGTCGGCGCCTTCGAATGCCTTCTCCAGCGAGGCTCTGTCGTTGAAATCGGCGGCCCTGACGTCGACGCCGCGCGCCGCGAGATCCGCAAGGTTTTCGGGATTGCGGGTGGCGGCGATGATGCTGGCCGGCGCAATTTTTTGCGCATCCAGCAAGTGGTTGATGACGGCGCGGCCAAGCTGGCCTGAGGCACCGGTGACGAGGAGGGTTTCGGTCATGGGAGGTTCCTGAATTGCGCCGATCGGCGGGTGCTGTTGGTGGTCTCGAAAAGAGACCAGCACTAAATTAGGAATTGACCCCCGGCCGTAAAGAAGGCAGTTTTTCGGGAGGTAGGCACAGGCAGGGAACCATGATGGACGGCAAGATCGTCAATGTGAAATCGAAGATCGAGATCTACAAAGCCATGACGGACGGCGCCAATTTCGCCGATTGCCCGGTTCGCGATGTCATCCATGGCATCAACGGCAAATGGAGCCCGCTGCTGGTCATGGCGCTTGCGGAGAAGCCCTACCGCTTTGGCGAGTTGCGGCGGCTGGTTCCCGACATCTCGCAGCGCATGCTGACCCAGACGCTGCATGAGCTGCAACGCGACGGCTATGTGCATCGCGAAGTGTTCCCGACCAAGCCGCCGAGTGTCGAATACAGCCTGACCGATCTCGGACGATCGATGTTCGTTCCGCTCTATCATCTCGTCCAATGGGCCGAGCTCAATCATGACGCGGTGCGCGACGCGCGGGCCGCGTTCGACGCCCGGATTTGAGCCTGGTCTCTTGCCGGCGGTAAGCGTTAACAGGCTGCTGAAAAACGTTTTTGGTCCGGCCGACTCGTGGCTTTGATTCTGTTTTGTTCGCTTTTCGATTCTCGTTTGGACTCCAATTCCGACTTCCTTGGCAGTCGGTGCACGACTTTTTCAGCAACCTGTTAAAGCGCCAAGTTGATTGGGCGCCACGTTGATTTGGCGCCGTCAATCAGGGATGGTGCTCGCCGGTCGGGTCTGGGCGGCAATGAGCAAGAATCTCGATATCGCGATTGCCGGCGCCGGTCCGGCCGGGCTGGCGGCAGCGCTCTATCTCAAGCGGGCAGGGCACCGCGTCACCATTTTCGAGCGCTTCGATGAGCCGAAGCCTGTCGGCTCCGGCCTCATCCTGCAGCCGACCGGACTGGCCGTGCTGGCCGATCTCGGCCTGCTCGACGACATTCTGGCGCTAGGCAGCCGCATCGAGCGGCTGCACGGCACCGATGCCAAGAGCGGACGCACCGTGCTCGAAGTCCGCTACGATGCGAGCCGTGGCCGCCGCTTCGGCCTCGCGGTACACCGGGCGGCGTTGTTCGGGGTGCTCTACCGCGCTGCCTCGCGCCAAGCGATCGCCATCGAAACCAATGTCGAGGTCGAGGCGCTGGAAACGGCTGAGCGGGCGACGCTCGTTTGCGGCAACGGCAGGCGCCTGGGACCATTCGACCTCATTGTCGATGCCAGCGGCGCGCGCTCAAAGCTGCGGCAATATCTCGGCGATCCCGCCATGCCGCGGCCGCTCGCCTATGGGGCATTCTGGGCGTCGCTCGGCTGGCGGGACGGCTTCGACAAAAGCGCGCTGCTGCAGCGCTACGACAAGGCAAGCATCATGATCGGCGTGCTGCCGATCGGCAGGCCGGAGCCTGGCGCGCAAGACATGGCGGCCTTCTTCTGGAGCCTCAAGCCGGCCGATGCCGAACAGATAAAGGCCAAGGGGCTCGATGCATGGAAGGCGAGGGTGGTTTCGGTGTGGCCGCAATGCGAGGCTTTCACCGGCCAGATCGACAGTTTCGAGCAGCTCTCTCTCGCCCGCTATGGCCACCACACGATGACGCTGCCGGCCGGCCGGCGGCTTGCCGTCATTGGCGACGCAGCGCATTCGACCAGTCCGCAACTCGGGCAAGGCGCGAACATGGCGCTGCTTGATGCGGCCGCGCTCAGCCATGCGCTGGCGCGGACGAACAGCATCGATGAAGCGCTGCAGACCTATGCGGGCGCACGCCGTTGGCATGTGCGCGTCTTCCAGGCACTGTCGCTGTCGCTGACGCCGTTCTACCAGTCGGACTCCACCACCTTGCCCTTCATCCGCGACCGATTGGTGGCAATCGCGGCGAGGATCCCGCCGGGGCCGCAATTCCTCGCCGCCATGGTCGCAGGAACGGTAATCGACCCGTTCAGGCGGATCGGGGTTGCGGAGTTGCAGTGGCCTGCAGCCGGATGATCCCGGACAGATAAGATTGCTTTGCCCGAAGAAAGGCATGCAGCCGCTGCGGATAGTCCGGGCCGACGGCTTCCTTGACCGATCGCCGTTCGCTCAAAGCCTCGTGCCAGGCCTGGACGAGCGGCTTGCCGTCGAGAATGCCGAAATCGCAGATGCGGTCGAAGGTGTCGAAATAGCGGAAGACCGGCCCGTAAACGGCGTCGACGAGCGAGAAGCGCTCGCCGGCGAACCACGGACCATTTTGCCTTGCCGGCAGTTCCGCCTCCACACGCGCAAACATCCCCGACAAGCCTCTGCTTTCATGGAGGAAAGCGGCTTCATCGGCAGCGGAATAGAGGCGGCCGATGGCATTGAGGACAGCCGAGCCGAATTCGATCCAGGCGCGATGCCTGGCCCGCGTCAGCGGATCGGCCGGATGCAAGGGGTTGGCCTCTGTCTCCTCGAGGAATTCGAGGATGACGGCGGATTCGAAAATGACTTCTTCCGCATTGCGGTGCCGGACGCGGAGCAACGGCACCTTGCCGAGCGGCGATATGGCCTTGAACCAGTCCGGCTTGTTGGAGAGGTCGACATCGACCCGTTCGAACGGCACGCCTTTCTCCGCAAGCGAGATCGCCGCGCGCTGGACGTAGGGGCACACGTGGTGGCTGACGAGGGTGAGCCTGGCAGGCATCTCATTCTCCCCAGACATAGTTGAGCGCGTCGTTCTCGACCCGGGTCGACAGGAACATCAGGCGCAAGCCCTTCGGCGCCGGGCCTTCGAGGTGCTCGCCGCTTTCCATGTCGAACTTCGCGCCGTGCCACTGGCAGACGAAAGCGCCGTCCTTGCAGTCCAGCGGTCCGCCGAAATGCAGGCAGACATTGGCCGCGGCGCGGATGCGCTCGCCACTGCGCCAGACATGCACCTCACGCCCGAAGAAGGGCGCGATCAGGCTGCCGGTTTGCGGGATATCGGCGATCTTGCAGATTTCATGTTTCATCGGGTTGCTCCACATCGATGCATCTGCATCTATATGGATGCAAATGCATCGATCGTCAAGCTTGATGCAATTGCATCTACCGCTTAAGCTGTCCCGATGACGAAAACATCGCCATCACCCGAAGCCGTCACCGCCTGGGCCCGCCTCATGCGCGTCTCGCGCCAACTGGTCGAAAGGACCGAGGGTGCGCTGAAAGCCGGTGGGCTGCCGCCGCTCGCATGGTACGACGTGCTGCACGAGCTTGCGGAGGCGGGCGAGGGAGGACTGCGGCCGTTCGAACTGGTCGATCGCGTTCTCTTGGCACAGTATGGCGTCTCAAGGCTGCTGGCGCGGCTCGAAGCGGATGGCCTGGTGGAAAAGCTGCCGGTCTCGGATGACGGCCGGGGTCAGACGGTGCGCATCACGTCAAGCGGTCGGGACATGCGCCGCCGTATCTGGGCTGTCTATGGCGCCTCGATCGCGGATCTGATGGGCGACAGGCTCTCAGCCGAAGAGCTCAAGGCGCTGGCGACACTACTCGGGCGGCTGCGGCATCCGCCAATCGGAAACTAGCCTCGCAGGCCTGCGCCAGCCCTGTCGGCTCGATTTTTCGATGCCGCCCCTTGCGCTGAAAACGGGAATGCGTCATAAGCCGAACCGTAACGTACGGTACGCATTTATTGAAGCGTATGCGGAATTGGGAACAGTCGTGTTGCAGCCGGCAGAGATCGACACTAGCGAAGCGCTCACCGAGCGGCAGCAGGCCGTTCTGGACGCGGCGCTCCGCCTGTTGGTCGAGGAGGGCGACAACCTGACCATGACGGCGGTGGCGCGGCGGGCAAGCTGTTCCAAGGAAACGCTCTACAAATGGTTCGGCGACCGCGACGGGCTGCTGACGGCGACGGTGCAATGGCAGGCCTCCAAGGTGCGCGTGGCGTCGGTCGATCGCAAAGGGCTCGACCTTGCTTCGCTGACAGCGAGCCTCGAACGCTTCGCATCCGACTGGCTCAAGGTGATTTCCAGCGACACCTCGATCGCGCTCAACCGCGTCGCGGTCAGTCATGCCGGTTCGGGCAAGGACGATCTTGGCGCCGTCGTGCTGCAGAACGGCCGCTTTGCCTTGGCGAAGCGCCTGAAGCCGGTGCTCGAAGCCGGACGGAAGGCCGGGCTGGTCGACTTCGAGGACGCCGAGACGGCGTTCCGGACCTTTTTCGGCCTGGTCGGCCGCGACGTGCAGATACGTCTGCTGCTCGGCGACCGGGTGGAATTGACTGGGGCGACGATCGGCGGCGATGCCCGCCGCGCGACGCAACAGTTTCTCGCTCTTTTCGGAGCAAAAACCGGGCCGCGAGGCCCTTAGAGCCGGATGGTTTCAGGTCAAGTGGATCTGAAATCTGAATCCGGTTCTAAATCAAAGAGATAGAGCATGATGCCGTCCGAAAACCGCTTAACACTTTTCGGCATCTGCTCTAGCTTCAAACGGGAAGGAACACCAAATGCGTGTCTATTACGATCGTGATGCCGATCTCAATCTGATCAAGGGCAAGAAGGTTGCCATTATCGGCTATGGCAGCCAGGGCCGCGCGCATGCGCTCAACCTCAAGGATTCCGGCGTCAAGGAAATCGCCATCGGTCTCAAGCCCGGTTCCGCCACCGCCAAGAAGGTCGAGGCCGACGGGCTCAAGGTGATGAGCGTGGCGGATGCCGCCAAATGGGCCGACCTGATGATGATGGCCACGCCCGACGAATTGCAGGCCGACATCTACAGATCAGAGATCGCGCCGAACATCCGTGACGGTGCCGCGATCGCTTTTGCGCATGGCCTCAACGTGCATTTCGGCTTGATCGAGCCGAAGGCTTCGGTCGACGTCGTCATGATCGCGCCGAAGGGTCCGGGCCACACGGTGCGCGGCGAATATCAGAAGGGCGGCGGCGTGCCGTGCCTGGTCGCCGTCAACCAGGACGCTTCGGGCAATGCGCTCGACCTCGCTCTGTCCTATGCCTGCGGCGTCGGCGGCGGCCGTTCGGGCATCATCGAGACCAACTTTCGCGAGGAATGCGAGACCGACCTTTTCGGCGAGCAGGTCGTTCTGTGCGGCGGCCTGGTCGAGCTGATCCGCGCCGGCTTCGAGACGCTGGTGGAAGCCGGCTACGCGCCGGAAATGGCCTATTTCGAGTGCCTGCACGAGGTGAAGCTGATCGTCGACCTGATCTATGAGGGCGGTATCGCCAACATGAACTACTCGATCTCGAACACCGCCGAATGGGGCGAATACGTCTCGGGTCCGCGCATCATCACCGCCGAGACCAAGGCCGAGATGAAGCGCATCCTGAAGGACATCCAGACCGGCAAGTTCACCTCGGAATGGATGCAGGAATATCGCGCCGGCCTGTCGCGCTTCAAGGGCATCCGCCGCAACAACGACAGCCACCAGATCGAGGAAGTGGGTGCCAAGCTGCGCGCCATGATGCCGTGGATCGCCAAGAACAAGCTGGTCGACAAGGCGAAGAACTAAGGCGATCCACGTTTTTCTTGCCTTGCGCGTCCTCGGGCTTCGCCCTGCGGTCGCGCGGGTGACCGCCAAGAACAAGCTTGTCGACAAGGCGAAGAACTAAGGCGATCCACGTTTTCTTGCCTTGCGCGTCCTCGGGCTTTGCCCTGCGGTCGCGCGGGTGACCGCCAAGAACAAGCTTGTCGACAAGGCGAAGAATTAGTTCTCGATTTCATCGTTGCATCCGACGGGGCCGGCGGAGCGATCCGCCGGCCTTATTTTGCCAGGCAGTCCGATCGGGTGCGGGTTTAGCCGTAGTGCCAGTGCGGCTTGGGCTCGGTGCCGGTGAACTCGACGCCGATGCGATCCTCGCGGCGCCAGCGCACCACTGCCCTGTAGCCTATGCCGTCGATCGGCACATAGAGCAGGAATTCGTCCGGCACGCGTGCGTCGATCGGCACTTTCAATTCGGCGCCCTTCGAATGCATGTTGCGCACCGTGCATCTCACCTCGGAATTGTTGATGCCGGTCAGGATTGCCGCGCCCTTCAGCACGCGCTGCCGATGCTGGATTCTGAGTTCGTTTTCGGCCATTGCAGGGTACGTCCTGGCGAATTTTTCGCAGCGAATCGGCATGTGGAGCCCCGGCATGGATGAATAGGCGCCGTTGATAAATTTAGGGTTATAGCGGTCGCGGGCACAGGGTTGCGGCAAAACAAAACGGCGCTGCGATGGGCGCCGTTTCGTTATTCCTGCCGGCCGGCTCAGATATAGGGCGAAATGCACTGCCTGCGCGGGCCGTAATTGGGCTGGAAGGTGTTGTCCCAAGCCCGATACGACCGATAGCGGTCGTAGCACCACCGAACATGCGACCTGGACAGCCGCTCGGTCCGGTAAATACGCCGCGGCTGGTAGTAGCGCGGATACGGATCGTAATAATAAGGATCGTAGTAGTTGTTGTAGGCCAGGCTGCCCAAGCCCAGCCCGAGCCCCAGCCCAAGAATGGCCGCGTCGCCACCATCGAAATCGCGATCATGGCGATGGTGCCGCCAGCGCCAATTGCCATCGCCGCCATTCCAATTACGGGAGAAATTGCGCTCGCGGAAATTGTCGTTGCGCCATCTTAAATCGCCGCCGCGCCAATCGCCGCCGCGCCGCCAGCGCCAGTCATACATAGTCTGCCGGTCGTTGCCGCCGGCCCAGCTGTCGCGGACGGGAATGATATTGGGCACTGCCGTAGCGGTCGCCGCCGAGAGGTCGGGCTGCAGGATCGGGCCGGCAATCGAAGGCACCGTCAGCCCAGCGACGAGACCCAAGGCCACAAGGCCGGATCCGAGGGAAGACAAGAGCGGTTTCATTTCACACTCCACGGAGTAAGGCCCCACGCCCAGAACACTCGGGAATGGGCCTATTGATGGGACTTTCCATCTGAACGGAAGATGAACAGAAAGGTTCCGTCAACCATGACGAGCATGCGCGGGCTCTTGTTTTCACTCTCGCTTGCGGGCAAAGGTCACCGCCATGTCGCTGCGTCTCGCCACCTTCAATGTCGAGAACCTGATGAACAGGTTCGATTTCTCGGGCTATCGCAACCAGCTCAATGAAGACCGCACGCTGGCGCTGTTCGACATCCAGAGCGAGGCCGAGTACCGGATTCTCGAGCAGGCCCGCACGATCGCCCAGTCCGACGACACCCGCCAGTTGACGGCACTCGCCATCGCAGCCACCCGCGCGGACATCATCTGCATGCAGGAGGTCGACAATATCGAGGCACTGAAGGCGTTCGAATATGGCTATCTGTTCAAGATGGTCGGGCAGGGCTACCGGCAGAAATACACCACCGCCGGCAACGATGCGCGCGGCATCGACGTCGCCCTGATGATGCGCAACGAGACCGCGCAAGGGCAGCCGATCGAGTTCGTGCGCATGACCAGCCATGCCTATGTCACCTTCGAACAATTCGGCCTGTTCACGCCGGAACTCGCCGCGCTCGGGTATCTCGCGAGTGAACGTATTTTTCGCCGCGACTGCCTGGAGATCGACGTGAAGGTCGGCAACGCGCCGCTCACGCTCTATCTCGTGCATTTCAAATCGATGGGTCCGCCGCGCAACGGCCTGGACGGCCGCGCGGCGACGATGGCGCTGCGCATTGCCGAGGCGCAGGCGGTGCGCCGCATCATCGAGGAAAGGTTCGGCAAGGACCATGCCGCCGACAAGCGCTGGGCGATCTGCGGCGACATGAACGATTACCGGCAGCGCGTGAAGATCGATGGCGAGGCCATCGATGGCTACCGGTTCGAGATCGTCGACGAAGCCCGGTCCTCGATCAATGCCCTGACCGCCGGCGGCTTTTGCGAGAACGTCGTAGAGCGGCGCCCGGAGATGGACCGCTGGACCTTCTACCACACGCGCGGCCCGGAGGAGCGGCATCTCTGCCAGCTCGACTATATCCTCCTGTCGAAGGCGCTGGCCGCGAAGAACGCCACCGCCGTTCCAGAGATCATTCGCAACGGCCAACCCTGGCGCACCATCTTTCCGCCGGGACAGGAGGTCGAGCGGTTTCCGCGCGCCGGCTGGGACAGGCCGAAAGCGTCGGACCATTGCCCGGTGGCGATCACACTGGACATGGCGTGACCCGCTTGAGTTTCGATCTGCCACGCAACGTCATCCTGGCGGTCGACGCGATCGACGTGCGGCTCGATCCCGGCCCGCATCCATTCGCGTTGAGCAACGCAGAAGCGATCGCCGAGAACTGGCGACAGGAAACAGCGGCCAATCCGGCGTTGTTCGACGGCACCGTGGTGCTGCTTTCCGAGCTTGCTTACCGGGACAACCGCCTCGTCGGCCGCTGCCACGCGGTGAAGTTTTCGACCTTCATGCTGTGGCGCAAGCGGCGCGAGAATTCCGGCGCCGAGCACGCCTACGCGCATGCCATGCTGGTCGCCGGGGACAACGCGCTGGTGGCGATCCGCATGGGCCCGCACACGGTCAATGCCGGCCGCGTTTATTTCGCCGCCGGCTCGTTCGAACCGATCGACTTCCGTGACGGCCTGGTCGATGCCGACTTCAACATGATCCGCGAGGTCAGCGAGGAGACCGGGCTCGACCTGTCGACGGCCGAACGCGGGCGCCGCTGGTATGCGCTATCGAGGGAAACCGGCACGGTGATCTTCCGCCGCTACCGGGTTGCCGAGCCGGCCGACGAGTTGGCGCGCCGCATCAGTGCCTTCGTCGCCACCGAGGCGGAGCCGGAGATCGAGGGGCCGGTCATCATCCGCCATGCCACCGATCTGCCCGACGGCTTGATGCCGCACATGAAGTCGCTGATCGAGTGGCATTTCGCGGGCACAGACAAGGTTTCGTGACCTGCGGCATCGATGCCGCCGTGGGCGCCCTATGGAAAAAGCGGTGGCAGCGCGTCGTCATGCGGCGCGGTTTCCCGGGGGGCGCCGTCATCCTTGTAGTAGTAGCTGTAACCGTTGATGGCCGGCGCGCCGCCGAGATGCGCATAGAGGATTCTCGAGCCTTCGGGGAAGAAGCCTTTCCTGGTCAAGTCGATCAGGCCCTGCATCGACTTTCCCTCGTAGACCGGATCGGTGATCATCGCCTCGGTACGGGCCGCCAGCCGGATCGCCTCATTCGTGGCGTCCGACGGAACGCCATAGGCCGGATAGGCATAGTCGGGATTGATCACGATTTCGTCCTCCCGCACGCCGCGGCCCAGCCCGACGAGAGCGGCGGTGTCGTCGACGATGCGGCGGACCTGCGCGCGGGTCCGGTCGAGTGTGCCGGAGGCATCGATGCCGATCACCCGGTCGGCGCGGTTTTGCGCGGCGAAGCCGACGATCATGCCGGCCTGCGTCGACCCGGTCACGACACAGACGATGATATAGTCGAAGGCAAAGCCGAGCTCGCTCTCCTGCCTTGCGACCTCCTCGGCAAAGCCAACATAGCCCAGACCGCCGAATTTGTGGACCGAGGCGCCGGCAGGAATAGGGTAGGGCCTGCCGCCGGCATCCTTCACCGACTGGATCGCATCCTGCCAGCTTTTGCGAATGCCGATGTCGAAGCCGTCGTCGACGAGCCGGCTGTCTGCGCCCATCAGGCGCGTCAGCAGGATGTTGCCGACCCGGTCGTAGACCGCATCAAAGTGCGGCACCCATTTCTCCTGGATGACCACGCATTTCATGCCGATCTTGGCCGCCGTCGCGGCGACCATGCGCGTGTGGTTCGACTGCACGCCGCCGATCGACACCAGCGTGTCGGCGCCGGACGCAATCGCATCGGGCACGATATATTCGAGCTTGCGCAATTTGTTGCCGCCCATTGCCAGCCCGGAATTGCAATCGTCACGCTTTGCGTAGACCTGCAGTTTTCCGCCGAGCGCCGCGCTGAGGCGCGGCAGATGCTCGATCGGCGTCGGGCCAAAGGTCAGCGGATACCGTTCAAACTTGTCGAGAAGTGACATCGACCTGCCTCTGCCGTGTTCGTTTTTCGATACGCAGAGAATAGACGAATTGGGGCGAAAGGTGCTCTCGAAGGGGCCTCGGGTTTTCTTGCATCCTTGCAAAGGAATGGACTACATTTAGCTTGATCGTTCAGCAAAGTCGGCACAAATGGAAGAGTCTTCCAACCAGACGTTCGACCGGATCGACATCAAGATCCTGCGGGCTCTTCAGGCCGAGGGGCGGCTGACCAATGCCGAGCTGGCAGCCCGCGTGAATGTCAGCGCCGCCACATGCCATCGGCGCACGCAACGCCTGTTCGAAGAGGGCTACATCACCGGGGTCAGGGCGGAGATCGCGCCAGCCGCGGTCGGGCTCGGCGCGCTGGTCATGGTCGGCGTCGTGCTCGACCGCTCGACACCTGAAAGCTTCGCCGCTTTCGAGGAGGCCGCCCTCAAGCTCAAGGAGGTCCTGGATTGCAATCTCGTGGCCGGCGACTTCGACTATCTGTTGAAGATACGCGTGCGCGACATGGCGGATTTCAACAAGCTGCACGGCCAGAAGCTGATCGCGCTGCCCGGCGTCCGGCAAACCAGGACTTTCTTTGTGATGAAGGAGGTCAAAGAGAACGCGCGGCTGCCGTTTTGACAGTCCCGCAAATCCGAAGGCGCGGCAAAGGCCGTGTACGCTCTACTCGTGCCGCAGCGCGTCGATCGGGTCGAGGCGTGCGCCGCGCAGCGCCGGGAAGAAGCCGAACACCATGCCGATCAGCGCCGAAAAGCCGACGGCAAGCAGCACGACGGCGGGACTTGGCGCGAAGGGTATCGTCAGCGCCATCGAGGCGAGGCCGGCCAGCGAAAGCCCGATCAAGATGCCGATGATGCCGCCAAGCAGCGACAGCACCGTCGCCTCGACCAGGAACTGGATGAGGATGTGTTTTTCATGCGCGCCGATGGCCAGCCTGATGCCGATCTCGCGCGTGCGCTCGGTGACCGAGACCAGCATGATGTTCATGATGCCGATGCCGCCGACCAGGAGGCTGACGCCGGCGACGGCGCCCAGCATGCCGGTCATGGTGGTGGTGGCGCTCGTCATCGCATCGGCGATCTGGGTCATGTCGCGGATGGCGAAATCGGCATCGCGGTCCGGCGTGATGCGGCGCGTGTCGCGCAAGATGTCCTCGACGCGCGGCTGCAGCTCGGTGGTCGGCGTGCGGTCGTCGGCGGCGATGTAGATGTTGTCGATGTCGCGGTTGCCGGCGATCCGCCGTTGATAGGCATGCAGCGGCATCAGCACGACATTGTCCTGGTCCTGGCCGAAGCCGGTATAGCCCTTGGGCTCGAGCAGGCCGATGATCTTGCAGGAGGTGCGGTTGACGCGGATGATCTCGCCCTCCGGATCGCCGGCGCCGAAGAATTGCTGGCGCACCGTTTCGCCGATCAGGCACACACCGGTGCCGGCGCGCGTTTCGGAATCGCTGAACGACCGTCCCGACACCAGTTTCCAGTCGCGGGCGTCGAGATAGGCGCTGTCGGTTCCGGTCACGCCCGAGGTCAGGCTTTCGGTGCCGAAGATGACGCGGACCTGTTTTTGCGAAGCGGGCGAAATCGCGCGCGCGCCGCTCAGATGCGCAACGAGCGCGGTGACATCTTTTTCGGCCAGCGGCCTCACCGCCTGGTCGAGGCCTCCCGGTCCGCCTGGCCCCGCCGGGCGGCCGGCGCGAACGACGAGCAGGTTGCTGCCGAGCTTGGAAATATCGGCCTTGACCTTCTCCGTGGTGCCGGAGCCGATGGTGAGCATGGCGATAACGGCCGCGACGCCGATGACGATGCCAAGCAGCGTCAGGAACGAACGCAATACGTTGCGGCGGATCGAGCGCAGCGAGAGGCGGACGGTCTCCCAGATCATGCCGCTTCCTCCGCTTTGAAGGTATCGGAAGCGACATGGCCGTCGAGGAAGCGGACGGTGCGGCCGGCATAGTCCGCGACGTCGGCCTCATGCGTGACCATGACGATGGAGAGCCCGAGATCGGCGTTGAGCCTGGTCAGCAACTCCATGATCTCGTGCGTGCGCGCCGTGTCGAGATTGCCGGTGGGTTCGTCGGCGACGAGCAGCATCGGCCTGGTGACGATGGCGCGGGCGATCGCCACGCGCTGCTGCTGGCCGCCCGAAAGCTCGGCAGGCGTGTGGTGCTCGCGCCCGACAAGGCCGACCTGGGCCAGCGCCTGCATGGCGAGATCGCGGCGCTCGCGCGCGGCAACGCCGCGATAGATCAGCGGCAGCTCGACATTTTCCGCCGCGGTCGTGCGCGGCAGAAGATTGTAGCCCTGGAAGACGAAGCCGACATAGAGGTTGCGCAAAAGCGCGCGGCGGTTGCGGTCGAGCCGGCCCGCGTCGAGACCCATGAAGCTGTAGGTTCCGGCCGTCGGGGTATCGAGGCAGCCGATGATGTTCATCGCGGTCGACTTGCCCGAGCCGGAGGGGCCCATGATGGCGACGAATTCACTTCTGCGGATGGCGAGATCGACGCCGGCCAGCGCATGCACGCGGGCTTCGCCTTCGCCGTAGCTTTTCCAGACCTTGTCGAATGTGATGAGCAGGGGAGCCGACACCGGTCAGCTCCGCTGCTGGGCGCCGGTGATGACTTGCGCGCCCTCGTCGAGGCCGGACGTGATCTCGGTCAACTCGCCGTCGGTCGAACCGATCTTGACGTTGACCGGATGCGGTTGGCCGTTCTCCAGCACATAAAGCGTGCGCGAGCCGTCGGTCGTCGCCTTCGTCACCTCGCGCTGCCGGTTGGGGCGGCCCATGCGGCCGGTGAAGAGGTCGCTCAGGCTCCAGCCGCGGTCCGCCCGTTGTGTCGGGCGATAGCGGAAGGCAGTGGAGGGAACGGTAAGCACGCCCTTGGCCTGCCGGGTGACGACTGAAACCGTTGCCGTCATTCCGGGCCTCAAGAGAAGCTCGCCATTGTCGACTTCGAGACGCGCATTGTAGGTCACGACGCCGTCTGTGGTGACCGAGGCATAAGAGATGTCGCGGATTTCGGCGTCGAAGGGGCGGTCCGGGAAAGCGTCGACGGTGAAGCGGGCATGCTGGCCGGGCTTCACCGCGCCGATATCGGCCTCGTCGACCGCGGCCTGCAATTCCATGTTCCGAAGGTCGGCGGCGATGATGAAGAGCACGGGCGCCTGTAGCGAGGACGCGACCGTCTGGCCGGGATCGACCGAGCGCGTCAGCACGATGCCGTCGATCGGCGCATAGATGGTGCTTTTCGCGAGATCGGTCTGCTGCGCCTTGAGATCGGCCTGGGCGATGGCCAGATTGGCCTCGGCGCTGTCGAGTGCCGCCTTCGAACGATCGCGTGTCGCGGTCGCCGCTTCGAGCGACTGGTCCGTCGCCATGCCGCGCTTGGTGAGCGCGTTGGCGCGCACCACCGCGTTCTCGTTTTCCTGCAAGGTCACCTTGGCGTTCTCGACGGCCGCCGCGGCCGCCTTGGCGGAGGCAGTGGCGCGTTCGATCTGGACCTCCAGCTTGGCGGTGTCGAGCGTCGCCAGCACGTCGCCCTTCTTGACCTGCTGGTTTTCACTGGCCGCGACCGAGCGGACGATGCCGGAAAGCTCGCTGGAGATGTCGACCTGGGTCAGCGGGTGCAGCGTGCCCGTTGCCGACACTTCGACGGTGAGGTCGGCCGTCGCGGCCGGGACGGTGGAATATTCAATCCTGGGCGGCGCGGCGGCATACCATTGATAGGAGGCAATGGCGGCCGCGACGATCGCTATCGCCAGCAGCGCGTAGGTCCAGAATCGGCGACGCTTGCGGCTTACGCCCTTGCGGTCGAGCCCGAGCGCGGCCTCTATGGAAGTATCCGATTCCGCGTTTGGCGGATTGACAAGCTGGTCCACGCCGGACCCCTATGCTGAAATCGATGTCCCTATCCCTGCACAAATCAGGCCTTAAGGTTCGAATTTCAAATTAAATTTCCCTCATGTTGGGATTCAGGCAGAAATTCGAGGCGAGGCGAAAGGTCTTCTCCATGGCGCGCAATTACTTGCTTTACGATGTGTTTACCACCGAAAGGCTGGCCGGAAATCCGCTTGCGGTGGTGCTCGACTGCGATGGGCTCGACACTGCCGGGATGCAGGCGATCGCGCGCGAGTTCAATCTTTCCGAGACGGTGTTCGTGCTGCCTGCCGACAATCCAAAGCACCGCAACCGTATCCGCATCTTCACGCCCGACTATGAAATGCCTTTCGCGGGGCATCCGACGGTGGGCTCGGCGATCGCGCTGGCCGAGCTCGCCGGCGAGGCGACCGGCATCTTCGTGCTGGAGGAGAATATCGGACCGGTGCGTTGCGCGGTGAGCAAGCATGACGGCTCGACCTTCGCCGAGTTCGATCTGGCGAAATTGCCGGAACAGCTGGAGCTCAAGGCCGACCCGGAAGCGATCGGCGCGGCGCTCGGCCTTGCCCCGCACGAGATCGGCTTCGAGAATCACCGTGTCGCCTTCTGGTCGGCCGGCGTGCCCTACGTCACCATTCCGGTTGCGGACCTTGAAGCGGCGGCCAAGATCAGGCTCGATAACCAGGCGTGGTCGGAATTGGCTCCCCGCAAGAGCGAATGGGCCATGGCCAGCCCGTATGTCTATTGCCGCGAGCGGGTCAACCACGACAGCGCCTTTCATGTGCGCATGATCGTGCCCGGCAATCCGTCCTACGAAGATCCCGCAACCGGTTCGGCCGCTGCGGCCTTCGCCGGCGCCATCATGCATTTCGACGCCCCGACCGACGGCACCGCGCAGCTCTGGCTCGAGCAAGGGCTGGAAATGGGCCGGCCGTCGCGCATCCGGCTCGAGCTCAACGTCGATGGCGGAAAACTGGCCTCCGCGCGCATCGGCGGCCACGCCATCAAGGTGGCTGAAGGCAGGTTGTTTGTCTGACGCCTGCGGGCTTTTTTGAGCGAGCATGATCCTTTCCGAAAACCGGAATCCACTTTTCGGGATCATGCCATGTCGATTTGTCGGGAAATGATCCGGCAGGGCTAGACATCACCGAAAGCGGCGGCTATATGCGCCGCCGACGCTGGGTTTTCCCGGCGGTGTGGGTGTGTAGCTCAGTTGGTAGAGCAGCTGACTCTTAATCAGCGGGTCCACAGTTCGATCCTGTGCACACCCACCATCTAGTCTCTTGTTTTTCCCAGTGTTTTTAGCCTACCGAAAAGACTCCTTCTTTTCCGGCCTTTAGTGGGTTGCTGCTCGGAAATACGGACGCTGAGACGGCCAACGCTGAGATAAGTGCGGCAATGTTTGCCTTTGGTCTCTGTCGACGCGTTTTTGGGTCCCGCACATTTCCTGGTAGATGGGAGACGATGGCGCGCTGATGGAAAGTGCCGGTCCGAATTTCGATGGTACGTCAGAAGCCAAGCAGAGTGCGTTGGTCGGTCCACGAATTCGGAAGCTCTGACAGCCGGGACAAACGCTTGCGTGTCAACTCGGTAGGCTGGCGGCCTTCGATGATTGCTTGGCAGATATCAGGAGCGGGGAAGGCAAATCGGAGGACGCGGCTCAGGTCGGAGACGTCCATCCGCTCGCGCTCTGCCAAATCTGCGATGGTCAGATCCGAGCCATCTGTTAGAGCTTCTAAAAGTTGGTGAGCCTGCCGCAGCAAATCCAAGAGCCCTGGATCGGTGGTGGATGCTTCGGCGGCACCTTTGCCATTTACGACCGGCCTGGTTTCGATGCCTCGGCGGCGTAGATCGATCGGAATGGCGATTGTGTGGTATGCGGACACTGTGTCGGTTTCATCGACCTTTAGGCCAAGCGTCTTGAGCAGTCCGACGATGCTGAGTTCGACCGTGACACAGTCGGCATTCAGGACGACCTTCTGGATCAAAGTGGTCACAAGCTCTTTTCGTCGATCGACAGATGCAGCTTGCAACTCGTCTGCTGTTGCCTGAGCCGCCTACGGCATGGCCGCCGATCTGTTCCAATATCGCCGTCAGGCGGGGCCGTTTCTACTTGAGATCCTCCGGGCGGCGCCCGGAGCCGTGCAGGTCAGTGATCTCGGCCGCTATTCCAGTCCAGGATCGGATGCAGCATCGCTGCGAAACAGCATTTTCGGGCTATTGGTTTCAGACCCATCGCCACGCCGTCCGCCTGGAAGATCCCACCGTCGCGGGCCGGGCACTCGCGATTAGCCGCCCAAGGATGTCGACCCCTCACGGAAGGAATGACTTGTTGGCAGAGCGCTCTCGGTTACAGCCCTTCGCACGATTGCATGGGCTTTTGTGCCGATGGATCTTGTGTTTCGAAGTGGGTTAGCTCGTTGTTGCCGCACCGTTCGCAATTTTGGAAGCCAACCGGGTCGACCTGACGTCCTCGAACATTGGCGGTCGATCACCAATCTGATGCTCGGTCGCCAAACCATCCACTGTGCGCTGTCGCTGGAAGCCAAGACCAACGCACTTACAGCGTGGAAAGCAATGGAACGAACAAACCCGATGCGCGACGTTGCTGAGCAATCCTGCCTATTCGACAGGGCGGGTTATGCTATCATGGCGGGCACCTGTGCCCGCCATGACTTTTGGCTGGAATGACAGGCAGCCTCTACTTCATTCCACCAAGCGCATTTACGTCCGCGCAGAATTCGGCATAGGGCTTGCTCATTGCTGCGTCCTGGCATTCCCTCATCATCATCTCGCGCTTGGCCTTTGGGACGGCCATAAACGTTGCCTTAAACTCAGGGATCGGCTTCAACGTTGTCATGCTTGCATCAGTATAGAATGGCCGGATGTTATCGACGACATCGAGTGCGCCGGCAAGTGCCACGCCCCCAAATGCGGAAAGAGCAATTGCTCCACCGAGGCAGATAGATTTGATGTTCATGACGAAGTCCTCTTCTTGATTGAGCAACCGTCCGCTTGACGACTGCAGTGATGGTTTCTTTTGTGAGCAGGTCGGATGTTCTCCGGGACAAGGTGTTATCAGGCGTAAAATGGGTTGGAGTATATTGCACGATGGTATCGTCGATACTTTGGTATCGAACATAGCAAAAACAAAAAAAGAATCTCAATGTAACGTCCTATTTATTCTTGACGGAAAATCGGCCCAAGGTTGGCAAGAAACTTCTGAGGTCGGGCGCGAAGCTGAGGGAGAGTTTCGGGACAAGCTTCTGCCGCGCCGGTTGGTAAGCGTCCCAGCAGGACGAGTTCGTCAGAGAAGGGATGGTGACGAACTGCCGTGTCCCGGAATTTCGTCGCGGTCGCGCCCGAAAGGACGGCCTGCAGGCGACGTTCTTGTCGGCATGAGCGCGAGCACGAAGCCTTTCGTGCCACCATAGACGCCGTTCAGCATTTGCGATGCGATGGTGGCAGCCGAGGATTAATGTCGATGCAGCGCCTTGCCCACCAATGCGGCCGTCCGTAGCGTCGATCTAGCAGACGAGCTGCTGGCCACCGTCGATGTCGTATGTAGCGCCTGTCAGCGCCGTGTTGCTCATGATGTGAACGGCCAGAGCGGCGACGTCGGCCGGGCCGACGACACGCCGGATGGGCAGCGTCGCCCGCAGCTCGTCGCGTCGCTTGTCGAGATCATCGCCGAGGATTGACGCCGAAAGCTGCGTATCGACGAAGCCTGCGGCGATTAGATTGACGCGGATAGGTGCAAGATCGAGGGCAAGGTTGGCAATGAGGGCAGGGAACGCGACCGTGGCGGTGGAGGCGATTGCGAGGCCGGCCCGCGGTCGGCGAGCGCCTGTTCCACCCATGAACACCAACGAGCCCGCCGGCCTGACTTTGCCGGCGGCGCCGCGTGCGACCTCGATCGCGAGCAACAGGTGCTCTGTGAGGCTGCGGCGTGCCTCCTCTGACGGCATCTTGAGGGGAGGCCCGTAGTGAGGAACGCCGGCGGTGACCATCACATGGTCGATCGGGACTGTCAGACCCTCGAAGAATGATTGGAGGGAGGTCGGGTCATTGGCATCGAAGGCTGCGGTGAGCTGTGGTTTGAGCTCGCGCGCTGCTTGTTTGAGGCGTTCCGGATTCCGTCCAACGAGAATAATGCCAGCACCCTCGGCGCGGGCTCGCCTGGCGGTTTCAAGGCCGATGCCCGCGCTGCCGCCAATGACGACGACGGTCTGCCCGAGCAGTGCCGGCTCGCGCAGGGTGAATTCAGCAGTGATTGCGGTGGCCATGGTTCTCCAATGGATGACGCGAGCAACCGGCCGCTGCTTCGAGACGGTCGCGGCCTTACTCGCAAATGCGCGTATAGTTGGTTCGACAATTTCAGGGGGCGGGCGTCGCCGTTCCGACCGCTCGCCTCATATCGACTGCCGCAGTGACTTGAATGCGGCCCTGAGTTCGCTGGAGAAGAGCGCCGGCTGCTCCCAGGCGGCGAAATGGCCGCCCTTGTCGACCTTATGGAAGTAAATCAGGTTGCGATATGCGCGGCGCGCCCATGTCTCCGGGGCTTGATAGCTTTCGCCCGGAAAGACGGTGATCGCGACCGGGAGTGATATCTCCGACGTTTTCTGCGCGGCGGCAAGGGCAGGGCTGCCCGGGCCTGCTTCCCAGTACAGCCGACCCGACGACGTCGCGGTGTTCGTGAGCCAATACAGCGTGATGTCGTCGAGTACCTCGTCCGGGGATTTTTCGGGATCAGTACTGTTATAGGTCCATTTCGTAAAGCCTGGGTGGCCGAGCATCCAGGCCGCGAGGCCGGCAGGAGACTCCGTTATCGCATAGCCAATGGTCTGTGGCCGTGCGCCCATCATCAGGGCATAGGAACGGTTGCCCATCTTGGCGGATGCGCCGAGCGCGTCGAAGGCCGCGCGTTCTTCCCCGGACAGTCCCGCTGGCGGCGGCCCGCCGGCGGCGAGCACCGCGGCCACGTCGGGTGGCACGATCGCCGGCAAATTGATATGGATGCCCAACAGGCCAGCCGGCGCCTGGCGCGCCATGGCGCCGGAGACAGGCGAGCCCCAGTCACCGCCTTGCGCCACGTAGCGGGCGTAGCCAAGGCGCTTCATCAGCTCGGTCCAGGCCCGTGCGATGCGGTCGGGTCCCCAACCTGTGTCGGTGGGCCTGCCGGAAAAGCCGTAGCCTGGCATCGAGGGAACGATCACATCGAACGCGTCCTCTGGGCGGCCGCCGTGCGCGACCGGATCCGTGAGCGGGCCGATGACCTTGAGCTGCTCGAGCACCGATCCTGGCCAGCCGTGGGTGATGACGACAGGCAGAGCATTGGCGAACTTCGAGCGCACGTGAATGAAATGAATGTCGACGCCATCGATCTTCGTGACGAACTGCGGCAAGGCATTCAGCTTGGCTTCCGCCTCCCGCCAGTCATAATCGGTGCCCCAATATTCGACGAGCGGCTTTAGCTTCGCGAGCCTGATGCCCTGCGACTGGTCATTGACCGTCTCGCGGTCGGGCCAGCGCGTCGCCGCGATGCGCTGGCGAAGGTCGGTGATCTCTTCCTGGGGGATATTGGCGGTGAAAGGCCTGATCGAAACGTCAGCGGCTACCACGGGTGTTCCATGAGACAAGCTGATGGCCCCGGCGGTGGCGAGCTGTGCGGGAGATGTCGAAGGCATGGATATTCTCCTTTTGTTGCGATTAATGATCGGCCAAGTCGCCTAGGAAGCTGGCAAGGTCCAGTTCCGCGTCTCGAGTCTGAAAACCGCGCTTCATCGCGCCCTCGATCCGGCTTTGAAATTCCGGGCCATGCATGCCCTCGACAAAAAGATTTGAGTCGCGTTTGAAGTCCTCGGCAGGTGCGAGCGCGATCGCGTTGACCCGCTCCTTGACCGCGATATGGCCTGCGGTCGGGAACTTGGCGATCCGATGAGCCAGCGATCTGACGAAATTGCCGATCGCTTCGGCAGGGAGCGCTCGATTGATCCACCCATACCGTTCGGCCAGTTCCGCGTCGTAGTCTTGCGCGCTCAACATGACCTCAAGCGCCCGTGCGCGGCCCATCAGGCGGACCAGATGTTGCACGCCACCGGCACCTGGGTTCACCCCGAAAGCCGGTTCGAACTGACCGAAGATCGCTGACTCGCGCGCCGCAAAGCGCATGTCGCATGCCAGCACGAACTCGCTGCCCACGCCCCGCACGCGACCTTCAATCTGCGCGATGCTGACGATGCGGCTTGCGCTCAAGTGGCGGAACAGGAGGCCGACCGATGGTTCGGCGCCCAGCTTCGTCATCGCCCCACCGAGCTCCGTCATCCGTGTTACGTCGACGTGGGAAATGAAATAGTCAGGATTGGCGCTCCTGAACACGATCACCTTCAAGGCGCTGTCGGCCTCAGCATGATGAACGAGGGTGACCAGATCGCGGACCAGTTCGGGCCCAAGAAGATTGATCGGCGGCGCGGCAATTTCGGCGAACAGAACAGCGCCTTCCTGATGCACGGTCAACGTTTCGAAGATCATCTTCGGATTCCTGGTTTTGTGGCCGGCTTCGCGTCTACCGGCGGAGAGTGGCGCAGGCGCCACTGTCTTGACTGCGGTGGACCGGGCCTATGCCCGGTCCACCTGGGAGGAGAGCGGAACGGCAAGCCGCTCCGCTCGCGTCAGCTTCAGATTTCTTGGCGCAACGACCGAAACGCCGCCCGAAGTTCTCCGGAGAAGAGCAATGGCTGCTCCCAAGCTGCGAAGTGACCGCCTTTGTCGACTTCGTTGTAGTAGATCAGCTTGGGATACGCCCGCTCTGTCCAACTCCGCGGAGCCTGATATTGCTCACCTGGAAAGACGGTTACCGCCACCGGGATTGTGACGCCCTTGGCATTGAAGAAGCCACCCTTGTATTCCCAATAGAGGCGAGACGCAGAGACCCCCGTATTCGTCAGCCAGTAAAGCGTAATGTTGTCGAGGATTTCGTCCCGCGTCAGTTCGCCCGTGGCGCTCGTGGTCCGGTTCAACGCCGAGGCGACCGCCGCCGCGGGCTGGCCACCACCGTCGCCGTGGTCAAGAAGCCAGGCTGCCAGGCCAACGGGCGAATCCGCGATGCTGTACAATGTTTGCGGGCGCGAACCCATAAACCTCGCATAGTCGACCTGCTTGAATGTCGTGATCAGCTGCTGGTAGGCGCGTCTTTCCTCGACTGAGAGACCGGATGGCGGGGGGCTGCCGAGCTGGAGTGCCTTGTCGACGTCGGCCGGGACGGTGCCAGGCATGTTGGTATGAATGCCGAGCAACCCTTCAGGCGCCTGCAGACCCATCTGATCAACCACGAACGCGCCCCAGTCGCCGCCTTGAGCGACGTAGCGGGTGTAGCCGAGACGTTTCATCAGTACCGCCCAGGCCCGACCCATACGCTCAGGACCCCAGCCGGTGCTCGTCGGCTTGCCTGAGAAACCGTAGCCCGGCATCGAGGGGATCACCACATCGAAAGCATCCGATGCGCTCGCTCCGTATGCCGTTGGATTGGTGAGCGGATCGATGATCTTCAATTGCTCGATGATCGAGCCGGGCCATCCATGCGTGACGATTAGCGGCAAGGCATTTGCATGTTTCGAACGGACATGAATGAAATGAATGTCGAGCCCGTCGATTTCGGTGATGAACTGTGGCAGCGCCTGCAGCCTCTTCTCCACCTTGTGCCAATCGTAATCTGTCGCCCAATAGGCCGCGAGTTTCTGAATTGTCGCGAGCTGTACGCCTTGGGATGTATCGGGCACGGTTTCCCGATCGGGCCAGCGCGTAGCGGCGATGCGCCGGCGAAGCTCGGTGATCTCCCTCTTGGCGAAGCTGACCGTGAACGGGCGGATCGCATCGACGCTTGTCGCCGCGTGCAGTGTGCGGGGGAGCATGCTGAGGGCGCCGGCGGCAGCCGTCGCCGCAAGCAGTTCGCGACGTGTGGGCGGCGGTAGTGATATTGCTGACATAGTATCCTCCTTCGTCTACCCGATCTGTTCGGATGCCAGATGAAGATCGACTTCTATATGCGGAAAATCTATTGCACGTAGGTATTGGCAATACTTTTGTATTGGTCCGCACTCCAGTAAATTCGTTTCAGCGCATGCGCAGGTTTCGCCGCGCAATTCGGCTTTCTGGAACGGGGCGAGCATTCCCCGAACGGAGACCGCAATTTAGCCCGCAAGCGCGCCGGCTCACAAAGATTTCATCCCGCGAGCCGGGCAGCCGGACGTCGAACCCTTCTGGCTAACACTGGCCAAGGGCCACGGCGCCGTCCATCCGGCACTCCGGCGAGCTCCTCCGTGTGTAACGGCTCGGATAGCTTCAATTTGCCTGTTCGGACGCTGAGGCGGCCTGAGTTCACTGTGTGCTCGGGTATCGAGGGTCGGTTGCACCGGCATGTCCGGGCGACTACGGAAAGCGGGTTCACCGGTAGAGCTTCACAGAAACGCGCTTCGCCACGTTCCTTGAAAAGCTCTCCGGAACGCGTCAATCCCCATGTCCGCCGAGGCGTCGAACCGGCCAACCGCCGGTTACTGCCGGCTGAAATTGGACGCCGCCTCGGCGGGAAGAACTTTCGCGATGTCGACGACCAATTGACGCTGGCTCATGGTCGCGTCTTGCCCGTGCGATACGTGTCCTTAGCCCCGCGGCAAAGCCGAAATGAGTTCGCTGGTTTTCAGGATCGAATGCGCATAGGTCGGACCGTTCAGCTCGTGTGCCGCATGCATCATGTCCTTGGTGAGCGCGGCGGTCGCGTCCCGCACCAGGGTGACGTGATAACCAAGTTCCATCGCGTAGCGCGAAGTGGATTCGACGCAGGTATTGGCAAGGAGCCCCACGACGATGACATGGGTAATGCCGTGCTGCCGCAGCTGCTGGTCGAGATCGGTGTTGGCAAAGCCGCTTTGCGCCCAGTGTTCCTTGATGACGATGTCGCCGGGCTTTGGAGCAAAGTCGGGATGCCAGTCACCACCCCATTCGCCGCGAGCAAACGAATGCATTGTCATGATGCTGATCTGCGTCGGATTAGGGTGACACCAGTCCTCATAATCGCCGGGTTCCCAGCGGCGGTGCGGGACTATGAACACTCTTATTCCCGCGCTTCGCACAGCCCGGTCGATGGTCTTGAGGTTGTCGATCAGCCCCACCTCTTCCGCGATCGGCTTGACGCGCGTCCAGGTCTTGCCGCCCTCGGAAAGGAAGTCGTTGTAGGGATCGATGAACAGGAGCGCGGTCGACTCCTTGTTGTAATTTGGCTGCGACATTCTTCACCTCCATCAGTGTTCGTTCGGGCTGTTTTACGGGTTAGTTCCTAAGGGCCGCCCGCTCGATGCTGGCGGCAAAGAGCGGTGTTTCTCCCTTGTTGTGAGCGATCGACATGGGCTGGCGTTGCGAGCGAAACACGTCAATGGGGATTCCTTGCCGCTCCAGGAAGGTCGCGAAATCCCTTGTCGCGGTTGAGCGGACGTGATTCGTGAATTCGCACTTGCTCGAGTCGACGGCCTTGACACTCATCTCCCACAGAATGTGGATCGTGGTCCGGCCCGCGGGGGTGAAGAGGTCCGAAACCGATTCAAGGATGAGATGGTCTTTGCGACCGAGCGTCTCGACGTAGTGCTGCACCATCAGGCTGCCGCCGATGACCTCGACATTGATCGACATGCGCCTGCCGTCCGCCGCCGTGGTGAAACCCGCTGCGACATGGGCTGGAGAGCAACCTTGATACTCGTGCTCGGCGAGCGTGAAGCACCATTGTGGAATATCAATCTTGTCGATCGGCGCATTGATGGTCGCCGTCACGCTCGAATCCACGATTTCTTGATCGCCCATAGCGCATCTCCTTTTCTGCTACAGCATAGACTTCGATTGCTCGCGGCAACAAATCTATTGGACGATGGTACCGGCAATACTTTGGGATTGGTCCGAGACGAGATGCCTTTCGTTCCCACAAACCAACACCAATGCACAATAGACGCTTGCGCGGGAGCACGTGACCTTCGCGCCTGCGCGGACATCGCGAAAGGATGGCAATGAAGATCTCGCCCATGTACTGGACGCGATACCGGGCATGGTGTGGGCTGTGCTGCCCGATGGGCAAGTAGACTTTGTCAATAAGCACTGGACCGACTACACGGGCCTCAGCCTGTAGGAAGCCCAATTCTGGGCGCGACGGGCCACCGCCATTCCTGCATTGGCGTGGTCGGCTCGTCCTGATGGCGCTGCGGAATTCTTCAACCAGCACTATTTGGATTGCATGGGTCTCTCGCAGAACAGGCGAACGGTTGAAAGTCGCGCGCCTTGAAACCGAGATGATCCCCTTGCTCGTCGATCCATACCAAGGTGTCGAGGACACCATGGTGCAATAGATTCACGACCCGATTGGTAGGTACGACATCTCGAAACGACCGCGATCACTGACATGAGGTCATCAGATGTCCAGGCTTAAAACCGCTATCATCATCGGTTCCACGCGCGATTCGCGCTTCGGGCCAAAGCCCGCCCAGTGGATTTTTGAACTCGCCAGGAAACGGGTACAGCTCGAGGTCGAATTGGTGGATCTGAAAGAGTTCCACCTGCCGTTCTTCAACGAAAAGGCAACCAACTTCTTGTTGCCGAGCGAGGAGCCAAGGGCCATTGCCTGGCAAAGGAAAATCAGCCAGTTCGACGCCTACATTGTGGTTACTCCAGAATACAATCGATCGATGCCCGCCTCGCTCAAGAATGCGTTCGATCAGGCGTACAACGAGTGGAACAGGAAGCCGATAGGGTTCATGGGCTACGGTTCCGTTGGTGGCGCGCGTGCAATTGAGCACGCCCGCGCCACCACAACCGAATTGCAGATGGTCAACTTGCGCTCGGCCGTGCATGTCGGAGGATCGGAGTTCTACAAGGTTCATCCCGACATTGGTAACCAACCGCTGTCGACCATCGAGGACGCCATATTGCCGTCCGCCAAGGACATGCTTGACCAACTGATTTGGTGGGGTGAAGCCACCAAGGGCAAACGAGCACAGACCGAGACGGCCTGAAGACAGATGCAGTCCGCAACACGGAAGGCAAGAGAGTTTTTAACGGACAGGCTCGATCCCGTGTGTCAGGCCCCCTTCAATGAGACATCGGGGGGATGACTTTCCGTGCGGCAGCCACTTGGTACAATCGGACCGGTTGGGCGTGTCACATTGTATACGCATCACGATTACCCTATCGTGGTACAAGCACAGCCGTGAGAGTTGCGCAGCGAGCTACTGGAGCCCATCTTGCCGGTCGAAGGCGTCTCTCATGACCTGATTGTGTCTTTCGGGTCGTTTCGTTTAAACCCCACCGAGAGATTGCTCATGAAGGGCGAGGAGCCCGTCGCAATCGGTGGGCGGGCGCTGGATATCCTCATCGTCCTCGTGGAACATGCCGGCGAGGTCCTGAGTAGGCGAGAGCTGATTGAACGGGTTTGGCCCGACGTGATCGTGGAAGAAGCCAGTCTCCGAGTACACCTCTTCAATCTTCGCAAGGCCTTGGGTGACCGACTTGATGGCGCTCGATATATCGCCAACGTCCCTGGTCGCGGTTACAGCTTCGTGCATCCGGTGCAACGTTCAACTCGTGCGCAGCCCGTTTCACCCACCTGCGTGGCGAATAGGCCGCGGAAGTTGCCTGCGCAACTGGACAGGATGATCGGCCGCGACGCAACGATCGACGCGCTATGCTCGCTGCTCACGAACCGCCGATTTGTCAGCGTTGTCGGCCCGGGCGGCATGGGTAAGACGACCGTCGCAGTGGCAGCAGCTCACACTCTGCGTGACAAGTTCTCCGATAAGATTTATTTCCTGGATCTTGGCGCCCTAGGAGACTCATCGCTTGTCACCGGCGCGGTGGCCGCAACGCTTGGGTTGATCGGACAGACTGCACAAGATCCCGTGCCTGGATTGGTCGCTTTCCTTGTCGATAAGCCGGTCCTTCTGGTTCTCGACAGCTGCGAGCACGTGATCGAGGCGGTCGCGGCGCTGACCGAGCGGCTCTTCGCTGAAACTCCGCTCGTTCATCTACTGACTACCAGTCGCGAGGCACTCCGAGTCGAAGGCGAGAACATCCACCTTCTGACGCCGCTTGAAGGTCCAACCGACGAAGCTGGATTGACAGCCGCTCAAGCGCTTGCCTCGCCCGCCGTGCAGCTTTTCATGGAGCGCGCCGCGGCCGCTGGACATGGGGCCGCTCTAAGCGATGCAGATGCGCCGGTCATGGCAGCGATATGCCGTCGTCTAGATGGGATCGCGCTCGCGATCGAACTCGCGGCGGGCCGCGTCGGCTCCTATGGAATCCGTGGAACCGCAGACCTGCTCGACAATCGCTTCAAGCTTCTTTGGCACGGCCGACGGAGCGCGATTCCGCGGCATCAAACGCTTCAGGCAATGCTCGACTGGAGCTACAATCTGCTCTCCCCATATGAACAGGCGATCCTGCGTCGGCTGTCTGTATTCGTGGGGGCTTTTACGCTCGAAGACGCATTGGCCGTCGTGGCGGAAGCCGAAGCTGATGCGCCGAAGCTGGCCGACGCGCTTGCAAGTTTGGTCGACAAGTCGCTTATCAGGATGTCCGAACTCGGGGGATCCACCTACCACCGACTTCTCGACACCACGCGGGCGTATGCGGCAACCAAGCTGGCGGAGGCCGGAGAGAAGGAAACGCTCTCTAGGAGACACGCGCTCCATTATGCCAATCGGTTCAAATCCGACGCGATGAGAGCGACCGTCTTCGGAAGCCGCGACGTATCGGCATACGAGCCACACATGGGCAATATCAGGGCAGCGCTTGATTGGAGTTTTTCTGAAGCTGGGGAGGCACAGATTGGTGTCGAACTTGCGGCTGCAACCGCGCCGCTGTTCCTGGGGTTCTCGCTCCTAGGTGAATGTGAGCAGTGGTGCGACCGGGGCTTAACCGCATTACCGGAGGCAGATCGCGGAACGACGCGCGAGTTGGGGCTTCAAGCGGCATTGGCGATCTCATCGATGTTCACACGCGGCAACAGTGACGGTGTAAGACGGGCGATCGAGCGAGGCATCGGTCTGGCGGAAGCGCTGCGAGACGAACAATACAAGTTGCACCTGCTGGCCGGGCTCAACATCTTTCTCACACGGGTCGGCGATTTTCGCGCGGCGCTCGCCTGTGCCGAGCGGAGCATGCTTGTTGCGACCGAGCTTGCGGAGCAGCCCGCGATAATCATTGCTGAGTGGATGCTCGGCGTATCGCATCACCTTGTCGGAAATCAGGCCGCGGCACAGCGTCACTGCGAGCGTGGGCTGGAACTGGAGGCAGCCTTGGGCGGTGTCCAGGTCGACTTCTTTGGCTTTGATCACAGGGTACGTGCGCTTATTGCGCTCGCGCGGGCTTCGTGGTTGCGGGGCATGCCCGAGAAAGCGCTCAGAAGGGCGGATCAGGCCGTCGAAGAGGCAACCAAGCGTGAGCATCCGGTCGCAGTTTGCATGTCGCTGGTCTACACGGTCCCGGTCTACCTGTGGAGCGGCAATCTCGAGCGTGCCGCTGAATGTATCGAACGTGTTCTGGCTCACGCGGCCAAATATTCCTTGGCGCCCTATCATGCCATCGGCCTCGCCCTGAAAGGCGAACTCATGATTTTGAGAGGGGAGCCGGTGGACGGCGTTCACCTCCTGCGTGAGGCGCTTGGGACGCTTAGTGCCGAGCGCTTCAATATACTTTCGACGGTTTTCTCTCGAGCTCTGGCAGAGGGCATGATGCGGTGCGGTCGGCTCGATGAAGCCACTGCAATGATTGACCGAGCCCTTGCCCTGGCAGAGCAAGCGGGCGAGACCTATGATCGACCGGATTTGTTGCGCGTATGGGCTGAGATTCGCTTGGCGCATTCCCACCCTGACGAAAGAGCAGCAGAGGACTCCCTACTTCAAGCGCTCTATTCGGCTAACAAGCAGTCCGCAACGGCGTGGGAATTGAGGGCAGCCATTCCGTTGGCCCGGCTTTGGAGGAAGCAAGGTCAGGCAGATCGAGCTCAGGATCTACTTGGCCGGATCCTTCAGCGGTTCACCGAGGGATTCCAGACAGCGGATGTGAGGACAGCGAGCGATCTCCTCGCCGAATTGACCGCCCCCTCCGCAAATACGCCGTTGCGCTAACTTCTGCGCTGGAAACATTGGCCTGCGCGATTGCCGGTGAGGTCCGCCGCACAATCCGCAGGCAACAAACATTAACAACCCATAACGAGCAATTTCCCCTGTTCTGAGCGACATTCCTCAAGCCAGCGGATGCCGATGTAAAGGCGCCGCAAATTTGGATGGGTCAGGGGATTCCTGACTCCGGAGGAGTAGCAGGGTCGCCAACAGACCTTCCGCCGTGTTTGGCGTGGGCTGAGCGTCACGCAACACTGCGCCAGTCTTGGGAGAAGCTCGCGATGTTTAGGAATCTAGGTGGGCCTTGCAACGCCACTACCCCGCCCGTGTCGCGAGAAACGCCTGTCGTTTTCGTAGTGGACGACGACATTTCCGTTCGTGAATCACTGGATTTGCTGATCCGCTCGGTTGGTTGGCTGCCGGAGACATTTGTATCCGCCCAGGCATTCCTTTCCCACCCTCGAGCGCTCGTTCCTCATTGCCTTATCCTGGACCTCAATCTTCCTGAACTCAACGGGCTCGATCTACAGAGATTAATTTCTGTCGAGCGAGCCGAAATGCCAATCATCTTCATCTCGGGCCATGGCGATGTGCCGACGGCTGTGAAAGCGATGAAGGCGGGGGCTGTGGAATTCCTGACAAAGCCGTTCAGCGACGACGCGCTGTTGCGCACTATAGATCAAGCACTCGAGCAGAGCAGGAACATGCTTGCGCTCTATTCGGAGGTTAAGATCGTGCGCGATTGCTATGCGTCGCTCAGCCACCGAGAGCAAGAGGTCATGGCGCTGGTGGTATCCGGTCTATTGAACAAGCAAGTTGGTTTCGAGCTTGGCATCAGCGAGATAACAGTGAAGGCGCACAGAGGCCAGGTGATGCGTAAAATGAAGGCCCGCTCGCTCCCTGACCTCGTGGGCATGGCCGCCAGGCTCGGCATCGCGGATTGACCCCTAAGCGCCGTGCCCAGGCACCGGAAAGACCCACATCGCCACGGACCTCGGCGTGCAGGCAAATCGCAAATCGGCTCGCCCACCATGTCCAGGCAGTCAGGCGAAGAGCCTGCTCAGAAAGAGGGGATCTGCGACGAAGAAAAGCCCATTGTGAAGATCAAATTCCTTGGCAAGAATATCCGACGCTTCCGGTCGCGAGTAGTGACTTCAAGAAAATCCTAGGGTCAATCGCACGAGCTAGCTATGGGGGCACGCGCATTCTCGCGCGCACGCCAATATCGCGAAAAGGACGGCAATGGAGTTCGATCTCAACCGCGTCTTGGACGTACTGCCGGTCATGGTATGGACTGCGCTGCCCGACGGGCACGTGGACTTTGTCAATCGGCGTTGGTCTGAACATACCGGCCTCAGCCTGGACGAAGCCTCGGGCTGTGAGTGGCAGGCCGTGGTCGAGCCGAGCGACTTACCCCAACTGCTGGAACGGTGGCGATCGATTCTGGCGTCTGGCCAGCCTGGCGAGATGGAGGCGCGAGTGCGACGCTTCGATGGGCAGTATCGTTGGTTCCTCGTTAAGTGCAGCCCGATGCGCGACGCTGCTGGAGGGACCATTAAATGGTGCGGGGTGTGCACCGATGTTGAAGATTTTCGGCGAGCCGAGAGGACCCGTCGACGGCGCGAATTTGATTTTCAGTCGGTCGTCGACAACATTCCGGTCCCGGTTGCAGTGACGACCCCGTCAGGTGAAGTCGAAGGCCTCAATCAGCGGATCCTCGATTATTTCGGCAAGACGTTCGAGGAGCTGAAAGGCTGGAAAGCCTCCGACGTCGTCCATCCGGATGACCTCGATCACACGATCGCCGCACAAATGGACGCGCACCAGAGAGGCGAAACATACAACGTCGAGAGCCGCCACCTTCGCGCCGACGGCGTCTACCGCTGGCACAACGTGCTTGGGCTGCCTTTGCGAGATCCACAAGGCAACATCCTCCGCTGGTTTCATTTGCTGACCGATATCGAGGATCGCAAGCGTGCCGACGAAGCGTTGAACGCAAGCGAAGCCTATTCGCGCCAGATGGTCGACAGCATGCCTGGGATGGTCGCGGTCTTTACGCCTGACGGCCAGGTCGAACGCGTCAACCGCCAAATCCTTGAGTATTTTGGTACGCCAGAAGAGGAGCATAAGTGCTGGGCTGCCAACGACTCTGTTCTGCCTGAGGATCTTCCACGCGCAATCGAGGTCTTCAGCAAATCGCTCGCGACCGGGGAGGCCTTTGAGGTCGAAGTCCGTGCTCGCCGTTTCGATGGCAGCTACAGGTGGCTTCAGTCGCGCGGATTGCCTCTTCGCGATGCGGATGGGCGCATCGTTCGATGGTACAACCTGCTAACCGACATCGATGAGAGAAAGCGCGCCGAAAAGGCGCTAGCCGCGAGCGAGCGCAATCTCAGGGTTATGATTGACACAGTCCCTGCGTATTCATGGTCCGCCGATACCGAAAGTAGGACTGAGTTCGTCAGCCGGCACTATCTCGACTATATCGGTCTCCCTGCAGACAGAGCTCAGGATTGGCGCTGGGCAGAATCTGTACATCCCGACGACCTTACCGGATTGACGGCCTGGTGGCAGAATATTCTCGCCTCCGGAAAATCTGGAGAGGCCGAAGCGCGAGTGCGCAGGTTTGATGGCGCGTATCGGTGGTTTCTGATCCGCGTTAAACCGCTAAGCGATGAGCGGGGAAATATCGTCAAATGGTATGGAGTTGACACGGATATCGATGATCGCAAACGGGCGGATGAGGCGCTACGAGCGAGTGAGCGACAATCGCGCCTGATCGTGAACACCATTCCAGGTATGGTCGCGGTCTTCACAGCCAGTGGCGAAGCTGAATACCTCAACGAGCAATTTCTGGAATATCTCGGCCGGACCTTTGAGGAATTTGCGAACTGGCCGACCAACGGCATGGTTCATCCCGACGATCTTCCACGCCACGTTGAGGCGCTGACGCTATCGCTCAAGTCCGGCAGCCTGATTGATTTCGAAACGCGGCTTAGGCGCTTCGATGGTGTGTATCGCTGGTTTCAACTTCGCGGGCATCCGGCGCGGGACACCGACGGACGCATTGTTCGCTGGTACTGCCTGATGACCGACGTCGACGACCGGAAACGTGCCAAGGAAGCGCAGGTCGAAAGCGAACGCAACCTAAAGGTCATCGTCGACACGATCCCTGCACTTGCATGGTCGGCCCGTATCGATGGTACCGCCGAATTCTTCAACCAGCACTATCTCGACTATATCGGCCTCTCTGCCGAGCAGGCGCATGGTTGGGGCTGGACAACTATGGTCCATCCCGAAGATCTGAATGGGCTGGCTGCCACATGGCAAACCATATTGGCTTCGGAAAGGAAGGGAGAGGCCGAAGCGCGGCTGCGTCGGCACGACGGAGAATACCGATGGTTCTTGTTCCGGGCCAACCCGTTGCGCGATCAATCGGGCAATATCGTCAAGTGGTATGGAGTTAACACCGACATCGAGGATCGCAAGCGGGCGGAGGAAGCTTTGCGCGAGAGCGAGCGCTATTCGCGCCTGATCGTGGACAGCATTCCCGCCACGATCTCGGCCCACACGCCCGAGGGCGAGATCGAATTCGTCAACCACCAACTCGTCGAGTACTTCGGTAAGACGTTGGAGGAGATAAAGCACTGGAAGACCGACGAGGTGACTCATCCCGAAGATATTGAACGCACCGTCGAGCTCTTCTCCCGGTCGATTGCCACAGGTGCTCCGTTCGACTTCGAAGTCCGCGCTCGACGCTTCGATGGCGTCTATCGCTGGCTTCAGACTCGCGGATTGCCGCTTCGAGATGCCGACGGGCGCATCATCCGCTGGTACAACCTGCTCATAGACATCGACGAAAGAAAGCGTGCAGAGGAGGCTCTGCGAGCAAGCGAGCGCAATCTCAACGAGATCATCAACACCATTCCTGCGTCGGCATGGTCGGCCCGTCCTGACGGAACCGCCGAATTCTTCAACCAGCACTATCTCGACTACGTAGGCCTCACTGCGGAGCAGGCACAGGATTGGGGCTGGACAGTCGTGGTTCATCCGGACGATCTGGCGGGGCTTACTGTGATTTGGCAGACTATCATGGCCTCCGGCAAAGCAGGAGAGACCGAAGCACGACTTCGCCGTGCTGACGGCGAATATCGGTGGTTGCTGTTTCGCGTGAACCCATTGCGCGACGAGAGCGGAACCATCGTCAAGTGGTACGGGGTCAACACCGATATCGAGGATCGCAAGCGCAGCGAAGAAAGCTTCCGCGCGATCGTGGAAACGTCGCCCGAATGCGTGCAGGTGATCGCCCGCGAGGGCACCGTGCTACGCATGAACGCGGCTGGAGCTGCGATGGCAGGCTTCGCATCGGCGGACATCGTGGTCGGGCGAAGCTTTTTCGACTTCGTCGCGTCCGAGCATCGTACGCAGTATCGCGAATTCCACGAAAGTGTTTGTGCCGGGCAGAAAGGCTTTCTTGAGTTCGACCTGATCAGCGGACAAGGCCTTCGCCGGCATATGGAAACCCATGCCGCTCCCATGCGCGGCGGCGACGGGGCTGTCGTGCAGCTTGGCGTGACGCGCGATATCACTGCGCGAAAACAGGCGGAGGAGAAATTGCGGCGCAGTGAGGCGTTCCTTGCCGAAGGTCAGCATCTCGCTCGCATGGGTAACCTTTCCTGGAATGTTACAAGCGGCGAGATCATCTGGTCGGAGCAACTCTATCGTATCTTCGGGTTTGAGCCAGGCACCGTCGTGACGCTCGATAAGATCGCCGCTCGAGTCTATCTCGAAGACATGCCGTTGATGACAGACATGATGGAACGGGCGCAGCGTGGTGAAAGCGATTTCGAGTACCAGCACCGGATCGTGCTACCTGACCAGTCGGTCAAACACTTGCATTTGATCGCTCATCGGGCTCGAGATCGTACCGACCAGATCGAATATATGGGGTCGGTCATCGATATCACGCAACGCCGGCTCTCTGAGGAGGCCATCGAGAAGCTGCGATCCGAATTTGCGCAGGTCACCCGCATCATGAGTCTCGGCGCCCTGACCGCCTCGATCGCGCACGAAGTCAATCAGCCACTGGCGGGCATCATCACCAACGCCGGCACCTGCCTTCGCATGCTGGCCGCCGATCCACCGAACATAGCCGTGGCGCAGGAGACCGCCCGTCGCACCATCCGCGACGGCAACCGCGCAGCCGATGTCATAGCGCGGCTGCGGGCGCTGTTCCGCAAAAGAACCATCACAATCGAACCCTTGGACCTCAACGAAGCCGTACGCGAGGTGGTGACGCTGGCCGGGAGCGACCTTCAGCGCAGCCGTGTAGTCCTGCGCACCCAACTCGCCGACGGAATTCCGATTGTCGGCGGCGATCAGATCCAGATCCAACAAGTGATCATGAATCTGTTGCGGAATGCTTCCGATGCAATGAGCAGCGTCAACGACCGCCCGAGGCGGTTGCTGATCAGGACTGAGTCGGACGAAGACAACCATGTGCGCCTTTCCGTGCAAGACGTCGGCATTGGTTTTGGACCTGAAGCTGCGGGCAGGCTCTTCGAAGCATTTTACACGACCAAGAGCGATGGTATGGGCATCGGGCTCTCCGTCAGCCGGTCTATCATCGAAAGCCATGGTGGGCGTCTGTGGGCGCGGGCAAATGACGGGCCGGGAGCTACCTTCTCCTTCTTGATTCCCGAGTTCCGCGGACACGATCTACCGGTTCCCGAGACTGCCGCAATTCAGCTACCCGGCGTCGGCAGTGCCCACAATTCGGCGGAGGTTGGTCAGGAACCGGAGATTGCGCCTCCAGGTCATCGCGCCCGCAGCAGGCGCGCGGTGACGGTTATGGGGCCGCAGATGCTGTTCGATAGCGTGCCGGCAAAGCGCTGAGGGAAAGGTTCGGGATGAGCTTCCGCCGCGCTGTCTCGTACGCGTGCCAACCGGTCGGGTCCTGCAGCGACGGAATGGTTACGAGCTCGCCTTGATCCAAGCCGGCAAGCGCGGCATCCACGAGATCATCCGACTGCATGACCATCTCCTCCGCCAGCCGCCCGGTCGTGCCTCCCGCTGCATCCCAGAAGTTGGTGGCGATCGCGCCGGGCAAGACTGCCTGAATGCGCAGGTTCTTTTCGGATAGCTCCTTGTGAAGCGACAGGCTGAGCGCAAGCACGAAGGCTTTCGTGGCGCCGTAGACGCCGTTCAGCATCTCCGGCGCAATGGCGACCGCCGAAGAGATGTTGATGATGGTGCCGCCGCCGCGCGCCACGAGAGCTGGGACCGCGGCGTACGTAAGCCTGGTGAGCGCCGTGACATTGAGTTCGATCATCTCCTCCATGGTGTCGACGTCCGACGCAAGCAGCGGCGCGATTGCGCCGACGCCTGCATTGTTGACCAGCAACGTGATGCCGGCCTTTGTGGCGAGCAGCGCCTCGACCTGCTTCAACTCCGCCTTGTCGTTGAGGTCGGCCGTGATGACGTCGACGACGCTGCCGGCCGCGCCGGCGACATGCTTAGCCACCTCGTCCAACCGCCTTCGACTGCGGGCCACCAGGATGAGGTCGTAGCCTCGGCGAGCCAGCCGATCGGCGTATACCGCACCGATCCCCGAGGAGGCGCCCGTTACCACCGCAATGCCCTTGGCGGACGTATTCATGGCCTTATCTCCAGTTCGATTCTGCCCCGGCAACGACGCGTGTCCGGACGCGGCGAACCGGGCATGTGTATCCCGGTCCGCGCGTCGGGAAGAGAGTGGGGGTGCCGGGGACTCCATTCGCTTCAGATCTGCTGGCGAAGCAGTCGGAACGCTGTCCTCAGCTCGGAACAGAAGACTTCGGGCTGTTCCCAGGCGGCGAAATGAGTGCCTTCTGCAAGTTTGTTGTAGTGGATAAGCTTGGGATAGGCCCGCTCCGTCCAGCTTTGCGGGGCTTGGTAGATCTCGTCGGGGAAGGCGCTTACAGCGACGGGGATCTGGACGCCCCTCACGTCGAAGAAGCCCCCTCCCGTCGAGACCTGCGTAGTGTCCCAGTAGAGACGCGCAGAAGAAATAGCGGTATTTGTGAGCCAGTAGAGCGTGACGTTGTCGAGGATGTCGTCCCGCGTCAGTCCTGCGGACTGACCGGCAAAGACCCGGGCGATCAGCTTCTCGCTTCGATCGTCGTGATCAATCATCCAGGCCGCGAGGCCAATCGGCGAGTCAACGATGGCGTAAAGTGTCTGCGGTCGGTTGGCCATCTCAAGGGCATAGCCCAGCCCTTTGTTGTAGAAGAGGCTCAACTGGTCCCAGGCGTTTCGCTCCTCGGCCGTCAGATCGGCTGGCGGGGCCTCGTGGAACGCCAGCGCCTTCGAGATGTTAGCCGGAACAGTGGCCGCCATGTTGGTGTGGATGCCGAGCAATCCCGGCGGCTCCTGCAGGGCCATTAGCTCCGAGACGGCGTTTCCCCAATCGCCGCCCTGCGCCACGTACTTGGTATAGCCGAGGCGTTGCATCAGCGTCGCCCATGCCGTGGCGATACGGCCTGGGTGCCAGCCAGGCTTCGTCGGTTTGCCTGAGAAGCCGTAGCCCGGCAGTGACGGGATCACCAGATGGAAGGCGTCCGACGCGCTCGCGCCATAGGCCGTGGGATTGGCAAGCGGATCGATGATCTTCAGCTGCTCGATAATCGAGCCCGGCCATCCATGCGTGACGATGAGCGGAATAGCATTTTGATGCTTCGAACGCACATGGATAAAATGTATGTCGAGCCCATCGATCTCCGTCACGAACTGCGGCAGGGCGTTCAGCTTTGCCTCGCACTTGCGCCAATCGTGCTCTGTCGCCCAATAGCGCGCGAGCTGCTGCATCGTGGCGAGCTGCACGCCTTGCGAGGTATCGGCAACGGTCTCCTGCTCCGGCCACTTGGTTGCGTTGATGCGCCCGCGCAGCTCGGCCAGCTCCGCGTCCGAGAAATTCACATGGAACGGATGGATCGCATCCTTGCCGGCTGGTTGCGCGGTGACTTTTGTTGCACTTGCCTGAGCCATGCTGTCCTCCTTTTGAATGGGGGCCGCACGCAGCGCTCCAGGGAGCAATCCCAAAGCTGCGACGGCTGCGGTGGCGGCGAGAACTTCACGCCGTGTGGTCGATAACGGGGTTACTGACATGACGTCCTCTTGTCTGTTCGGATACGGACACAGAGATCGACTGTCGGAGGTGGGAAATCCATTGCACGATGGTGTTGGCGATACTTTTGGATAGGTTTGAAGAGAGCGGTCCGACAACGCAAACCAATGCCAAAAGCATCCTGCCTGGTCTTGGATATCAGGGCGCCGCAGGAGAGCGCGTCACCCTCTCATCGGGGTCAGCGCCAAAGGTCGATTGTGTCGTGCACAGCCCCGAGAGACGGAACGGCCCAGATCCAAGCCTCAATCCGCCAGGCCCGCGCGAAATCGGATATCACTGGAAGTTATCCGGCAGTTGCCGCCGGCGGGACCGGTCGGCGCTCTCGATATTTTGGAGTATGTGGGAAACCGCTTCTCGCAAGGCGCCTCGCGATACGCGAGCAGGAGGGACGGCTGGGGCCATGTCGCTGGCCACCGGACCGGGCACATAGGCTCCGGTCGATCGCCCACGATTGGCATTCGATTGCACGTAACTGGCTTGGCGGTTCCTGCCATGGGCCACCATGCCGCTGAAGGCAACCCAAGCAGCGCCGAACGAGGCGGCCTCCGGTCGCCCCTCAGCGAAGCGGGCCTTTCCCTGGATCAGGCTGGCTGCCTGAGCAGATTGGTGTCGATCGGCATCTTGCGCAGGCGTTTGCCGGTGGCGGCGAAGATCGCATTCGCCACGGCAGGGACAATTGCCGAGGTCCCGGCTTCGCCCATTCCACCTGGCGCCTCGGCACTCGGGATGATGTAAACCTCGACTGACGGAGCCGCGTCTATCCGCAAGATTTCATACGTGTCGAAATTGGACTGCTCAACTCGGCCGTCCTTCAGGGTGATCTCGCCGTGAAGCGCAGCTGTGATCCCGAACATGACCGCACTCTGGATCTGTGCCTCGACCGTGTTGGGATTGACGACTGTCCCGCAATCGACTGCGCAAACGACGCGTCTAACGCGAACCTCACCGTCCTTCGAGACTTCGACTTCAGCGACCTGCGCAAGAAAGCTGGCGAAAGCGTTCTGGACCGAGACGCCGCGACCGACCCGAGGCGGCAGCTTCTCGCTCCAGCCAGTCTTTTCGGCTGCTAGTGCCAGGACCGCCTTGGCGCGAGGCGTCTTGTCAAGGAGCGCCAGCCGGTACGCCACCGGATCCTGTTTCGCTGCCGCAGCCAGTTCGTCGACAAAGCTCTCCGTCACAAAGACATTGTGGGAAGGCCCGACGCTGCGCCAGAAGGCCGTCGGAATGCCTGGCGGTTCCACCCGCTCATATTCGACATGCAGGTTGGGCAAATCATAGACAAGGCCGATCGCGCCTTCGGTTGTGTCGGGATCGAGACCGTCCTTGAATGCGGGGGGCAGCCATCTCGCGATCACCGACGAGCCGGCAAACCGATTCTTCCAGGCGACCGGCACTCCATTCGCATCGAGGCCGGCAGACAGCCGATCGAAGAACATCGGACGATACATATCGTGCTGGATATCCTCCTCGCGCGTCCACACGACCTTGACCGGTCCGTCGACGTGTTTGGCGATCTCGACCGCACGGGCGACGCCGTCGGCCTCGAGGCGGCGGCCGAAACCGCCGCCGATCAGGTGATTGTGCACCACGACCTGGTCCGCACGCAGGCCTGCGACCTTCGCGGCCGTGGCCTGGGCGCGCGCGAGCGCCTGGTTGCCGACCCAGATTTCGCAGCCGTCCTTGCGCACATGGACGGTGCAGTTCATGGGTTCCATCGTCGCATGCGCCAAGAACGGGACTTGATAAGTGGCCTCGACCTTGGTGGCCGCGCCAGATAGCGCGCGTTCCACGTCTCCAATATTTTGGGCGACAGCCCCAGGCTTAAGCGTCGCTTGCTCGAGCTCGGCTGCGATCGCATCGGTGGTCAGTGTGGCCTGCGGTCCGTTCTCCCATTCGATCGCTAGAGCTTCCAGCCCTTTCTTGGCTGCTCCCATGTGATCCGCCACCACGGCGACTGCATCATCGAGCTGTACAACCTGGCGAACGCCTTTGATGGCCTTTGCCTCTGTGTCGTCGACACGCTTTACGCGGCCGCCGAACACCGGGGACTGCGCCAGCGTCGCTATCTTCACTCCCGCCGGACGAGCGTCGATGCCAAAGATCGCCGTACCATTCACCTTGCCAGGCAGGTCGAGACGTTTGGCGGGGGTGCCGATGAGCTTGAAATCCTCAGCGGCCTTGAGTGTGACATCTGCCGGAACAGGCATCCGCGCCGCGTCTGCCGCGAGCGCCCCGTAGGCGACGCGTCGTCCCGTCGCGGCGTGGACTATTTCACCGCGTTCGGCATGGCAGGCCGTAGGATCGACATCCCAACGAACCGCCGCCGCCGAAACCAGCATTTCGCGCGCCGTTGCGCCAGCCTGGCGGAGCGGCTTCCAGGCTCCGCGGATCGCATTTGAATTTCCCGTCGCCTGCACCCCCAGCAGCGGGTTGACGTAGAGCTTGTCATCGGGCGGAGCATGTTCCAGCCGCACCTGGTTCAGGTCGACCTCCAGTTCTTCGGCGATCAGCATCGAGATCGACGTGTAGGTACCTTGCCCCATTTCGACATAAGGCATGGTCAACACGATCTGCCCGTCGCTTCCAATGGCGATGAAGGCATTGGGCGCGAACATCTCGGAACCCGCTGCCTCGGCTTCACCGTTTGCCGTTGGCAGGCCAAGACCGAGCATCAGGCCGCCGCCCGCCGCGGCTGTCACCTGCAGGAAACCGCGGCGCGAGAGAAACTTCGCCGAGGCCGGCTCCTCAGCATCCAAATTTCGGGAATTGTTGTGATCCATGATCATGATGCCCACCATTCAGCTTGCTGATGCCTGCTTGATCGCTTCGCGGATGCGCACATATGTTCCGCAGCGGCAAATGTTGCCGGACATCGCGTCGTTTATTTCGGCGTCCGTCGGGTGCGGATTGATTGATAGCAGCGCAGCGGCCGACATGATCTGGCCTGACTGGCAGTACCCACATTGTGGCACCTCATGATCGAGCCAAGCTTGCTGTATCCTGGCTCCCGCCACCGTTCCGCCGATTGCCTCGACGGTCGTGATCTCGGATGTGCCGATGGTGTCTATCGTGCTGATGCAGGAGCGGATGGGCTCGCCATCCACATGCACTGTGCACGCACCACACAGTGCAATGCCGCAGCCGAACTTTGTGCCCGTCATTCCAAGCACGTCGCGCAAGACCCAAAGCACCGGCGTGTCGCCGTCCACATCGACGCTGTGCGTTTGACCGTTGACTTTGATGGTGAAGGGCATGGGTTCCTCCCTGGGTATCCCTTGCGCCGTGACCAGAACGGCGCGCGCGGGTGAAATGCAAGGATGCAGGAGGAGCGGTCTCCGGATCGATTGTACGATGGTGTGGGCGATACCTTTGTATTAGGGAGCGACTGGCGGCCGTTCCGTGTCGATCCTTGTGACTGAGAGATCTTCGATCAGGCGCCAAGGACGTCCCGCCAATGGGATCGATCGGGCACGGCTCCCAACTGGACCGACGGGCCTGATAGTCCGGTTGGCTCGGACTCGGCGGTCGACGCGCCGCGCTTCAGGCGGTGATTGCCTGGCTGCGGGAGCGACCATCGCACCGCGTTGCCCAAGGTACCCGGCCATCCCCGTCCAATATGCCTTTTTGTCGTTGTAGCGCAGATCGGCATTTTGCTCGACTACACCGATACAAAGGCGTTCCCGACACCATGGTGCAATGGATTTGCCGCCGCGCTTGGTGATCTGTCTATCGCGTCCGATTGGACGCAAGAGACGGGGGAGGAATTTATGACCGTAATCTCACGATCGTTCGCATCACGCGACTTTATTCGTGGTGCGGCTGTCGCCGTCACGCATGCGGCGCGACCTTCAAAGGGCTCATCAGTGCCAGAGCGGAATGCGCCACGTGAGCGATTGGCCACCCGCGCCGCAGCGGCGTGCGATGATGAGATCGTTGATTGGAGCGCAACGGCAATCATCAACGCGCCGATCGGGAAGATCGATATAGCCAAATGGTTTTGCGCGCCTACCGAGCGCCATGGACACCTTGTCGCCGACCTTTTGGCCGGCTTGACGAGGGCTCCGGACGGCAAGCGCATGTCCATCAATGTCGAACTCATCGGGGGCAATCTGATGGTGCAATATTATGTCGAGGCGCACGCGAGCAACGACCACTTCGTGCTGGAATCCCATTCGGACCTCTTCACCCCCAAGGGGCCGACCGCCGTCCACATCCTGTGGGAATTGAGCGTCAAGTCCCTTGATGCCGAGATATCCGAACTCACCAACCACGTCCGGTCGCGGGCTTCGCAGGCATTCATATCGGTTCTCGAACGGGAGGGCATCACGATCGATACCTTCAGATCGCAACGCCTGCCAATCTTTGATGACATGCTCGATGCCGCCATTGGCGAGCGCCGTTGGGCCGGCATGGTGGAAACGTTGGGTCATTGAAAAACCAGCATGACCGGGCGCGTGCCAAACAGGAAGGAACCGGCCATGGGCCAGCACAAAAAAGCCTTCACGATCGAGAAGACCGTTCCGGCCTCCCGCACCGAGATTGCGCAAGAGTTGATCCTCCCAACTTCGCAGGCCCCGGCAGCGACTGCGGGCACGCTGGGCAAGGTTCGAAAGTGGCGGCTGCGCCGACTATTCGTCGCCGGCGCGGCTCTCGCCGCCATCATCGGCGGTGCCCATATCGGCTGGCAGTACTGGATTTTCGGTCGTTTCGTCGTCTCGACGGACGATGCCTATGTGAAAGCCGACAGCACGACCATCGCCCCGAAGGTTTCAGGCTATATCGCCGACGTTCTCGTCGATGACAACCAGGCGGTGAGGGCCGGGCAGGTCCTGGCGCGCATCGATAATCGCGACCTGGAGATCAGTCTCGGGCAGGCCAAGGCCGAGGTGCAGGCAGCCGAGGCGGCCATTGCCAACAAGCAGGCGGTTCTTGCCGCCCAGCAGTCTGAGATCGATGCCGGCCAGGCTACCATCGCCGTCGATCAGGCAAATGAGGTTTTCGCCGAGGAGGACGACAATCGCTACGCCGAGCTGGCAAAAAAGGGCTTCGGCACCGTTCAGCACGCTCAGCAGGCTGCCTCCCGAATCGCCGCGGCTCGGGCCACGGTCACGCGCGATAAGGCCGCGCTTGCCAACGCAAACAAGCATCTCGACGTGATCAAAGCCGAGCTTGCTCAGGCGGAAGCAGTGCTCGCCCGCGCAAAGGCGGCCCAGGAACAGGGCGAATTGAATCTGTCTTACTCAACTCTCTTCTCACCCATCGAGGGGAGAATTGGCAATCGCACTGTGCGCATCGGTCAATACGTCCAGGCTGGCACACAGCTTATGGCCGTGGTGCCGACCGAGGGCGCCTACATCATCGCCAACTACAAGGAAACCCAACTCACCAACGTGCATCCCGGACAATCCGTGGAGGTTGAGGTAGACACATTTCCCGGGCTGGTCCTCAGAGGGCACGTCGACAGCGTCTCACCGGCGAGCGGCCAGGAATTTGCGCTGCTGCCGCCCGACAATGCCACCGGCAACTTCACCAAGGTGGTGCAGCGCATTCCGGTCAAGATCGTGCTCGACCGGCAGAGCGCCCTCTCGGTCGCGCTACGCCCCGGTATGTCGGTCTACCCGAGCATCGACACCAAGTCTGGAAGGACCGAGATGGCCTTGGCATCCGAGCCGACCAACTAACGCGGCCGGACGCCGTTTCGCTTGCGAAAAACACGAGCAGAAGGTGTGACGCCCGCTATGACGCAAGCCGCCTCGATAGAGCCTCGCGACCGCACGGTTCACTCCGTGGTTTCCTCCGACAGCGCGAGCATCACCGCCTGGATCGCCGTGCTCGCCGGGATGATCGGTGCGTTCATGGCCATCCTCAACATCCAGATCACCAATGCCTCGTTGCTCGAGATCGAGGGCGGCGTCGGCACCGGCGTCGACAACGGCGCCTGGATTTCGACGTCCTATCTGATCGGCGAGATTGTGGTGATCCCGCTTACGGATTATCTGAGCCGGGTCTTCTCGTTTCGCCGCTATATGCTCGCAAACGCCCTGCTGTTTCCGCTCTTCTCGGCAGCGTGCGCCTTCGCCCATGACCTCGGCTCGATGATCGTGCTGCGCGGCTTGCAGGGTTTCGCCGGCGGCGTGCTAATTCCAATGGCCTTCACCATGGTGCTGACCAAGCTGCCCAGGTCGCAGCAACCGTTCGGACTCGCGCTCTTTGCACTGTCGGTCACCTTCGCGCCAGCCATCGGCCCGACCATCGGCGGCTATTTGACAGAAAATTATGGCTGGCAAGCCATCTTCTTCGTCAATACGCCACCGAGCATCGTCATGCTGGTAGCGTTGTTCTTCACACTCGAGCGGAATCCGATGCAGCTTTCGCTGCTAAGGGAAGGCGACTGGGCCGGTATCGTCACTATGGCTGTCGGGCTTTCCGCCCTGCAGACAGTGCTTGAGGAAGGTAACAAGAACGACTGGTTCCAATCGCCGTTTATCATCGAGCTCGGCCTTGCCGCAGCCATATTCCTGGCTGCCTTCGTTACCATCGAGCTCAGCGTGGCGAAGCCGCTCGTACAGTTGCGCCTCCTCAAAGAACGCAACTTCGGCGTCGGCATTCTCGTCACGGTGCTGGTCGGCGTAGCGTTGTTCGGCACCGTTTACATCTTGCCCCAGTTTCTCGGCCAGGTGCAGCGCTATAACGCCGAGCAGATCGGCCTGGTTCTGGCCTGGACGGGTCTGCCGCAGCTTCTTGTGATTCCGCTCGTGCCGCTTCTGATGCTGCGCTTTGACGCGCGTTACATCGGCTTCGTCGGCATCAGCATCTTCGCGGCCAGTTGCTTTATGAACAGCCGCCTGTCGCTCGATAGCGGCGCCGATCAATTCTTGCTGCCGAACCTCATACGCGCCATGGGTCAGGCGCTGGTACTAACGCCGATTACGGCCATTACCGTCGCAGGCATTGCTCCGAGTGAGGCTGGTGCTGCATCGGGCCTCTCAAACATGCTTCGCAACCTCGGCGGCGCGGTAGGCACTGCGACGCTGGCGACGGTGCTTACCAAGCGCGAGCAGTTCCACTCAAACGTCATCGGCCAGTCGGTCACCATCTACCGGGACGAAGTGCGCGACCGGATCGATCATCTCATTCAGTACTTCATGGCGCACGGAGCGAGCGATCCTGCACTTGCACAACACAAGGCCATAGCGGTGATCGGCGCGACGGTTCATCGCCAGGCCCTTATTCTGGGGTTCAGTGACACCTTCGGCGTGATTGGCGCAGTCCTCGCGGCTGCCGCGGTTGCAGTGCTCTTCACTAAAAAGATCCGAGTCAACGGCGAGGGCAGCAGCGCCCACTGAGTGAGCGGCTCAAGCTTTCCGAAGTTGTCGTCGACACCTTCGTGCAATTGATTGTTGCCCGATGGTCGCCAAAATTGTCTGACGTATCCAAACTAATCAGCCAAGTGGACACGATGTAAGATCATTATCTCTCACGCCAGCCGAACTTCTCAACGCCGCCGATATTTCTCGTCTATTTTGAGGGTCCCGCCGATAGGCGGCGATCTGTCGCTTTACCGTCGGAACGATTGTCAAATCTCGCCATGGGTGTCTGATTTATGCTGAATATTGCAAGTAAACGAATGGAGAATTTCTTGTGAAATACACAGTGCTCAAGGTGATTGTCGCAGGGTTGCTACTAATACCGGCGAATGCGTATGCGCAGGACATCGAGGCCGGCAGGACCGTCTTCAAGAAATGCGCCACCTGTCACAATGCGGAATCAGATGTCAACAAAATCGGCCCGACCCTCAAAGGCGTGGTCGGCCGAAGGGCTGGTAGCACCGCAGGCTCCAGTTTCTCCCAGGCACTAAAAGATGCCGGAGCGAATGGACTTGTCTGGGACGAGGCGTCGCTAGCCGAGTTTTTGGCCAGCCCAAAGACCAAGGTGCCAGGTAACAAGATGGCGTTTGCCGGGCTGAAGAACTCCGATGACGTGAAGAATGTCATCGCCTATCTAAAGGGGACAAAGTAAAAGCAGACACCCAGGTTCTCACTGCCTTCAAGGGCATCGTAAATGACGGCGCGCCGTAGCCAGACACGAGATGTACCTGTTGGTCGCGTCCACCGCCGGCGTGGTTGTTCAACGTACTCATCGCGCCGGCCCTTCAAGCGTTCTCGATGCCGGATCTCGCCGCGGTTCCCCTACCGCGAAAAGCACTGCCGGGCACCCCAAGAAAAGCGGCGGACTAAAGCCCGTCGCTTTGGCATTCCAGGGTGCGGAAATCAATTACCCCAGATGCCCTGGCCAACTTCCGGCCAGGATTGACCGGTGGGGAGTACGGCATTCCTAGGGTCGATGATGACGTGCTTTCCCATGTTGCGGTTGCGGATCGACGCGGTAAACGTCTTGTCGACGAAAGCGGCCCGTGGGTTGGCGTTCTCCGAGCCATAATGGTCGCTGCCGGCGAGGGCACTGCCGGCGGCAATGAGGAAAGCTGTGGCGGCGAGAGCAATCTTAGTCATTCAAGTATTCCTGTTCCTGTGTCCTGTCCGTCAAGTGGCGCGCTTTGGGAGGAAATTGCGTCGCTCGGACAACCCACAAGTGGGGTCAAGTTTTCGCAGTTTCCAATATACTAAGGTATTGCATCTGAATGCTTAATCAGGATCTCGACACTCTTGTCGGCGGGGACTTGTTCTATCTCTTCCCACTTTATCAGCAGCTTGGCAGGATAACTTGGCGCTGATCGCCTGGGGAATACCCGGTAAGGGTGGCTTGGCCACCAATAGACACCAAAGGACTATAGCCGTACGCATCCAACCGTGGTCCCCTCATGCAGGACGTTCGCTAACGTCAAGGTGCCGAACAAGGCGGATCTGGCGTCCAATTCGCGCATTGGGCGATTGGGCGTTCAGTCGGCGACAAGTCTTGCCATTGGTTTTGAATACGACAGCAAAGCGGCGGCCCCAATGGATGCTTCTTCTTCGACAAGACATCTTACCAGCGTGCTTGGAATCGAAGTTCCGATAATCCAGGCGCCGATGGCCGGTACTTCGACCCCAGAAATGGCCGCGGCCGTCTCGAACGCAGGGGGGTTGGGCTCGTTGGCTGTGGGTGCGATGATACCGTCAGCGGCTGAGGAGGCAATCAAGGCCTTTCGCACGCGCTCGGATCGGTCGCTGAACGTGAACGTTTTTTGCCACAGCCCTGCTTCGTCGGACCTCACGAAAGAAGCTGAATGGCTTGAGCGGCTACACCCCGAATTCGAACTGTTTGGCGCCAAGCCGCCTTCGTCCATTCGCGGGATCTACAAGAGTTTTGCCGATGACGATGCAATGCTTGCCACGATTCTCGCGGCAAGGCCGACAGTGGTGAGTTTCCATTTCGGATTGCCCCCGGAGAACCGTGTTGGTGCTCTGCTTGATGCCGGCATATTCCTACTCGGCACGGCGACGAGTGTCGAAGAAGGCCGGGCGCTCGTCAGGGCCGGCGTGCAGGCGGTCGTAGCCCAGGGGTACGAGGCTGGTGGGCACCGTGGAGTGTTTGATCCAGGCGCCCGCGACGATCAACTCGGTACATTTGCGTTGACGCGTCTTTTGGTCAGCGCGATCGATGTGCCGGTGATCGCGGCCGGCGGCATCATGGACGGATATGGTGTTGAAGCCGCACTCCGGCTCGGAGCAGGAGCAGCACAACTCGGCACCGCGTTCGTGGCAAGCCAGGAATCCGCAGCCGACGCGGCCCATCGCGCCGCTTTGTTCACCGATGCGGCTAATCACACGGTGATGACGCGCGCCATTTCCGGACGTCCCGCGCGCTGCCTCGCAAACCGGTTCACGAGGCTCGGCGCTCGGCTGAGCCCGGACATGGTTCCTTCCTACCCTATCGCCTATGATGCGGGAAAGGCACTCAATGCCGCCGCGAAAGCAGCCGGCGAGAACGGCTACGGCGCGCAATGGGCAGGGCAGGGCGCCCCCTTGGCGCGCTCCCTAGCCTGCGGCGAATTGATGGCGGCGCTCATTGCCGAAATGGCGAGCGCCCGATGCCCCGAGAGGCCAGCAAGAGCATCGCCCACTTGACCGATGTTCAAGACGACAAACGCAGGTGCCAATCCACGTTAATGGCTGGGGCCGGGGAGGAGGCTTCACGCCCGCCCGGCGTGCGTTTGCATTCTGCTGAGAAAGCATTTTGCCGAAGCACCCGGCCACTGGACTTGAGCTCCACTCCCGCCGCGTGCGCAGGGTCGAACTGCTTCTGCGCGATGTCTCGAATTAGAACGAGACTATCCGAATGTGAAGTCGTAGGCCCGTGCCCCCGCGTCGAGGAACTCGATCTCGAAAGTGCGGTCCACCACCGGCCCCGCCTGCCGAACGAGCTGGTACATGCGCGCGTCCTTCAAGGTCCCCCAGCCCTGCGTATCCACATCAAAGCCATGGTCAGGCCCAGGGGGAGCGCCATCGACGGTGACGCGGAATCGAATGGGATGGTCTTGAGACTGAGGAGCCAGGATGAGGTGAAGATCGCGTGCGTGAAAGCGAAAGGCAATCTTGCCAGAATTGTCATTCAAGGTCGCGAACTCGCGCCCGATCGTCCATCGCCCCACCAGGCCCCACCGATTGAGCGGCAGCGGCCCTGGGGCCTTATAGAGGCTTGGGACATCCTTCTTCACGCCGCCTGGAGAGGCAAAGGTTCTTCCAAGTCCATAGCCGACATAAGTTTCGAAGGAACGCAGGTTTGGCTTGTCCGCGGCCTTTTGCGGGCCTTCGCCTGGGACGACTGCGATATCGCCACTTATTTCAACGCCGTTGGCTTCGGATAGAAGCTGCTGGATCAGTTTTTCAGATTGGTCATAGCCGCCTTCTCCGATCACATGACGCCGCACTCGGCCATCAGTCCCGATAATATAGAGCGCCGGCCACGCATTATTGTTGAATGCCCGCCATATTCCGAAATCGTTATCAATGGCGACGGGGTAGCCGACGCCGAGCGCGGCCGACTCTCTTCGCACATTGGGGAGCTCTTTCTCAAAGGAGAACTCAGGCGAATGTACGCCAACGACGACCAGGCCGTTATCCGCGTATTTCCTTGCCCAGGCCCTGATATAGGGCAGTGCTCTCAAGCTATAGACGCACGTATAGGTCCAGAAATTCACCACCACGACCTTACCTCGGAGATGCTCGGAGCGGAGGGGTTTGGTGTTCAACCATTGTTGCGCGCCAACCAGCGCGCCTACCGGGCCAGATAACGTTGGGTACGGCGCGGCATGCGCGCCAAATCCGATGCCGAAGTTCGGCTCGTTCAGCATGGTGACCGTGAGGTCGTCTTCGAGAATGTCGGCAATTCCCCAATGCCAAGGGGTCAGAATATCCGAACTGAGCCCCAGCCAGATGGTTGCGGTGCCTACCACCAGCGCCACGCCGAGGGCATGGCGCAGGCCGTACCCTTGTCGCATCGACAGCTTGGCGGCGACTGTAGCGACCGCAAGCGTGCCGGCCAAATAGGCGAGTGCGAAGTGTGTCATGTCACACCTGTCGGAAATTGGAGGTGGTGGTCGAACGAGTCTTGAACACAGCGCGCGCGGTCCTTCAAAGACGCGTCACGCCGTATTGGTATTGGCTTCGGATTCGATCCCGCATGGAAAGCAGGGGATATGTGCGACAGTTTCGTCTGCATCATTTGCCGGGAGCGCTCATATAGCTCTCCGTCGGTGAGATCGGGGAGGGACGGAATGGTGATCCATTCTCCTTGGTCGAAGCCGGCCAAAGCCGCGTCGACCATCACTTCGGCCTTTGTCTCAACTTCGACGGATAGACACTCCAGCGGCATGCAGGCTGTTTCCCAGAGGTCGGTGGCGGTGGCGCCAGGAATAACTGTTTGAACGCGGATATTGCTTTCCGCGAGCTCCCTGTTAAGGGAAAGTCCCAGGGCAAGAACGAATGCCTTCGAGGCGCCGTAGACACTGTTCAGGATGTCCGGCGTGATTGCCAGAACCGAAGCGATGTTGATGATAGCTCCACCGCCCTTGTTCGCGAACGCCGGAGCCGCCGCGTAGGTCAACCGCATGTGCGATGACGTTGAGCGCGATCATCTCGTCCATTTTGTCGAGGTCTGATGCCAGACGCCGCCGCGCCGCCCCGACACCAGAATTGTTGACCAGCATCGTGATCCTGGCTTCGGTGCCCAGCATTGTTTCGATACAGCCGAGATCCTTTCGATCGTTGAGATCCGCTGTGACGACCTCGACCGCTCGTCCGGTCTCACCAGTGAGATGCCCAGCCAGTCCGTCAAGGCGCCTACCGCTGCGCGCCACAAGGATCAGGTCGTAGCCTCGCCGTGCCAGGCGGTCGGCATAGATCGCACCGATACCCGATGATGCGCCAGTCACAAGCGCTGTACCCTTCGCGGAAGTTGTCATAGTCGCCTTCCTTCTTGTTGCTGGCGCCAAAAGCTGCGCCTACATTCGAAGTAATACCGGCATGAAAGTGGGCGGCGTCGTTGGGCGAGCTGGCGCTGATCAATAGCCGTCGACATCCACTACGGCCTGGGCGAAAGCATGTGGTGCTTCCTGGGGCAGATTGTGACCGATGCCGCCCTCGATGGTCCGGTGCGCATATCTGCCTGAGAATTTCTTCGCGTAGGAGCCCGGCTCCGGGTGGGGGGCACCATTGGCGTCGCCTTCGAGGGTGATGGCCGGCACGGTGATGGCTGGCCCCTCGGCGAGCCGCTGCTCCAGATCGTCATATTTTGGCTCGCCGTCCGCTAGGCCGAGCCGCCATCGGTAATTGTGAATCACGATGGCGAGATGATCCGGATTGTCGAGCGACGCCGCGGTGCGATTGAACGTGGTCTCGTCGAAACCCCACTTCGGTGAAGCCGTCCGCCAGATCAGTTTCGCAAAGTCGTGCCGATATTTGTCGTAACCTGCCTGGCCGCGTTCCGTGGAAAAATAATACTGATACCACCATGCGAGCTCGGCCGCGGGCGGCAGCGGCATCTTGTTGGCTTCGCGATTGCCGATCAGGTAGCCGCTGACGGAAACCATGGCCTTGCAGCGCTCCGGCCAGAGCGCTGCAATGATGTTGGCCGTGCGCGCGCCCCAATCGCAACCGGCGACAATCGCCGTCTGGATCTTCAGCGCATCCATCAAGGCGATGATGTCGACCGCGAGGGCTGCCTGTTGCCCATTGCGAACTGTTTCTCCAGAGAGAAAGCGGGTCGTCCCATAGCCGCGAAATGAAGGGACGATTACCCGGTAGCCCTTTGACGCTAGCAGTGGCGCGACGTCGACATAGGTATGAATGTCGTAGGGCCAGCCATGCAGGAGAACGACTGGCGGGCCATCGACGGGACCGGCCTCCCCGTAACCGACGTTCAGCACGCCGGCATCCACCTGCTTGAGTGTGCCAAATGAAGTGATCGGGGCCAGAATGCCTCCTGCCGGAGCTGATTTGCTGCAGGCGTCCGTCGTGCCCGCCGAAACGAACTGGACGGCAGCCACGGTAGCGGCGGCGGTGCCGAAGAAACTGCGGCGACCATGATCGATCTCTTCTGGCGTCTTGATCGTGCTCATTTTCAGCTCCGCTGATCGCCTGGTTACCTTAGGCCTATCACCACATCGGCCATATCGATCGTGACTGGCGCAAAATCGCAAGCTCGCCACGCCGCTAGCATCAGAGCAGGCGCGCCTTTGCATTGGGTCGGGATCAAAACAACCTGAAGGATCGATGGGAATCTATTGAACGAAGGTATCGCCGGTACTTTCGGCTCGCTGCTGGGTGGGTCCTGGATGGTGAGATGCTCGCACGCTAGCTGGACAGGATGCATCCCCGTCGGTCCGGGCTCTTCATGCTCGTCGGTTCTTCGAGAGGCTTCAGCAGGGTCATAGTGATTGACCGGGGCATCGCGCTGGCGAAGACGATGACCTTGACATCGGGATCGGCGAGTTCGCGGACCTCGTCGGGGTCGACGATGAATTCCAGGATCGGTGCCGCACAGGAAGGATCGTGACCCAACCTGCTGCTGAGCCGAAGCCGGCAACCGAAACCATTGCATAATAGACGCTCGCCATCAAACGGCGCACCCTCGAGCATTCCGTGGAATGCCAGGAAGGGCAGGGATGGAGAACGGGCTCAACATTGTGTTTGTGGATGCCCTCCCCAGAGTGGTGTGCACGTTGCTAGGGCTCAGCATTGATGAGAACCTGGGTCGAGGCTGGCAGGGCACGGTCAACCCCGAGACCAAATTGTCGAAAGGCCGGCAATCCCGCAAGCCACGCGAGATGGAGGTGCGCCAAAGGCGCTTCAACGGGCAATATCGCTGCTTCGGGGTCCGCGCCGGCCCAATAACCGATGTATTGGGCCGGATAGGCCTTTCCGTAAGCCGCTCCATCACCGAGCCTCACAACTGGCGGATGTGGGCGCAGGCGAATGATGGCCCCGGAGTTACATTCTCCTTCTCCATCCCCCGGGCTTCGGGGTATGAGGAACCTGCATCCAATGTCGGCGTTACGCGAATGGACGCTGCCAGCAATGCCCAGAGCGCAACGGGGTTCCCCATGAAGGTCACCGCTCCTCTCGTGTCGGTCGTCGACGACGACGAATCCATACGCGAGTCTCTGCCCGACCTGATACAGGCGTTGGGCTTCAGTGTCGTTGCTTTCTCCTCGGCGGAGGAGTTTCTGTCGTCCGAAAGCGTCGACAAGACCAGATGCCTGATCCTCGACGTGGCCATGCCCGGGATGACGGGGCCCCAGTTGCAGAGCGAACTGAAACGGCACGGACACAGCATCCCGGTCGTCTTCATCACGGCGCTCAAGGACGACACGGTGCGGCAGCGCCTTATCGAACATGGCGCGGTAGAGTGTCTGTTCAAGCCGTTCAGCGATGCAGCCCTTCAGAATGCGTTGAGCTCGGCGCTGGGATCAGGGTGAGGGTCGTGCTCTGCCACGGCAGCTTCAGCGGCGAAAGCACGAATTGGGCCTGATCCTATAGAAAACCTCAAAAGGCCGATAACGCCAATAACCAATGCGACGATGGATCTGTCGTCAAGCATAATGCAAGTCAAGTCTGGTCAGTTATCTTAAGGGTAAAGCAGATCGCGTCAAGTGTTGTGGCTATTTAAAGAGGAGGCAGCGATAATAGCGAGCATGGTAGATCATTCGGTCTCGCAGACCATAACGTGTGAGACGCCAGTCGTATTTGTGGTGGACGACGACATTTCCGTGCGCGAATCGCTCGATCTGCTTGCCCGTGCCGTCGGTTGGATGCCGGAAACTTTCGTGTCCGCGCAGGACTTCCTCTCTCGCTCGCGGCCAAGTGTTCCCAACTGCCTGATCCTGGACTTCAACCTTCCCGATATCAACGGACTCGACTTGCAGGGGCTAGTCTCTGTCGAACGGACCGAAATGCCGATCATCTTCGTCACCGGCTATGCCGATCTGGCAACCGCAGTCCAGGCGATGAAAGCCGGGGCAGTCGAATTCCTTACCAAGCCGTTCAGCGACGAGTCGCTGTTGAGGGCTGTCGAGCGGGCGCTTGAGCGAAGCAGGAGTGCTCTTGCGGCAGCCTCACAGGTACAATCGGCTCGCGACCGCTACAAGTCGCTCAGCCGTCGCGAGCGGGAGGTGATGGCGCTGGTGGTTTCGGGCTTACTTAACAAGCAAATCGGCTTCGAACTCGGTATCAGCGAGATCACCGTGAAAGCACACCGCGGCCAAGTTATGCGGAAGATGGAGGCCCGGTCGCTGCCTGATCTGGTGAGAACCGCGGCGAGGCTGGAGAGCACGCATTAGGCACGGTGATTGAAGCGCGTTGCTGGTCTATGGCAGCATCGGTGATCCGCAGAGTGCGACAGCCAAGAGGCCTGACAACATGTTCATTGACCACGAACTTGGTGTCCCGGGTCGGTGGTTACGGATTGGAGCGGTAATCCCTGCGGTGCCATTGTTCAGTGTCGGTTCGATGTACCGAGGCGTCGATCGAACAGCAGTCGATGTGGCCGTCTCGGATTAGCGCTCGGACCATGACCTTCGATAACGCCCCGAGATCGATCTCCATCGTCCTTTCACGCGTGTAAGCGTGCCCGTCAGCCACACTGGTGACGGATTTCCGCTGTGTCTTTGTGCCGCCTTGGCGGTATCTCGAAGTCGACGGCTTTGCCGATACCAAAGTATCTCCGATACCATTGTGCAATAGTTCTGGCTTTGCGATCGGTCCATCTGTTGGGGTATCAAGTGGATTTAAAAGACTGGGGAGATTGCCATGCCCGAAGTATCGATAACGCCCACGCGCAGGGAAGTACTTGCCATGACGGCCGCTGCCGGAGCCGCGAGCGTGTTTGCCGCGCAGCCACAGGCAAAGGCCGGAGACGGTTTGGTCCGCCCGTTCCACATCGAGATTCCGGAAGAGGCGCTCACGGAACTTCGCCGGCGCATAGCGGCGACTCGGTGGCCCGACCACGAAACCGTCGGTGATCGTTCTCAGGGTGTTCAATTGGCAAAACTCCAGCCACTTATGGAATACTGGGGTGCCGAATACGATTGGCGCAAGATCGAGGCGAAGCTCAACAAGCTCCCCCAGTTCATCACCGAGATCGACGGGCTGGATATCCAATTCGCACATGTCCGCTCGCCGCATGATGGAGCCATGCCGCTACTCATGACTCACGGCTGGCCAGGCTCGATTGTCGAGCTCCAGAAGGTCATCGAACCGCTGACGAACCCGACGGCCCATGGCGGGCGCACCGAAGATGCTTTCCACCTCGTGCTTCCGACGATACCCGGTTACGGCTTCTCCGGGAAACCGACCAAAACCGGCTGGAACCCGGCCCACATAGCCAGCGCGTTCCACGAACTAATGCTCCGGCTTGACTATCCCAAATATGTGTCCCAGGGCGGCGACTGGGGGGCGATCATATCGCAACTGCTCGCGGTCCAGACCCCCAAGGGACTTCTGGGCATACACGTCAACATGCCCGGGACCGTGCCTCCGGACGTCCTTCGGCATTTGCGCAACTTTGACGCCGCGCCGGCGGAATTGTCCGAGCGCGAGAAGATCGCCTACGATCGGCTGCTGCACTTCTACCGCGACGGCTTCGGCTATGCAGCGCTGATGAATCAGAGCCCACAGACGATCGGCTATGCCCTCGCGGATTCCCCGGTGGCGATGGCGGCTTATTACTACGACAAGTTCTCGGAGTGGACCGACACCGGGGGGAATCCCGAAAATGAACTCACCTATGACGAGATGCTCGATGCCATCTCTCTCTACTGGCTAACCAACACCGGGGCATCATCGTCACGGTCTTACTGGGAAGGCGCGCAGGCCGGCGGCGGCCCGTTCAACGCCTTCGACATCCCGACGCTGCCGGTCGCGGTCACCGTGTTTCCGTCCGAGATCTACCGCGCGCCGCGCAGTTGGGGAGACAGGGCCTACGGCAACATCATCTACTGGAACGAGGTCGACAAGGGTGGGCATTTTGCTGCTTGGGAACAGCCTGACATCTTCGTCGCCGAGATTAGGGCAGCGTTCAAACCGCTCCGACAATCCATCTGAAGAGAGCGAGGCGGTCCCCGCTCCATTCCCTCCCCACCGCCTCCTTCAGAAGCGCGGCCGGGTTCCCCGGCCCGGCCGCGCCCATTTTGCTTCCCCGACTTCGCACCCCGGCGCTACCTCGCGGTGACACAGGCCAAGAGCGCCTTATTCGGCGAAATCCTCCACGACCAATCTTGAAAGGCTCGGCCATGACTGAACATGCCAAAACCGCCCACGGTGAGTTGACGGCGGAAACCGCAACCGCGACGCTTGGTGCAAGCGGCGTCGACATGAAGCTCGAGGTCGTTGTACTCCCCGTTTCGGACGTCGATCGCGCCAAGCGCTTCTACGACGGCCTGGGCTGGCGGCTCGACGCTGACATCGACTGGGGCGACGGTTCGCGAGTCGTGCAGTTCACGCCGCCGGGCTCGCCGTCCTCGATCCACTTTGGCAAGGGCATCACGGCCGCGGCCCCTGGCTCGGCACAGGGGCTCTATCTTATCGTGTCTGACCTTGAGGCGGCACGCGTTGAACTAATCGACCGCGGAGCTGAGGTTAGCGAACTGTTCCACCGCGCCGGTCGGAAAGGCATTCTTGACGGCCCGGATCCTGAACGGCGCAGCTACTCCTCGTTCGCATCGTTCAGCGACCCGGACGGCAACCGCTGGCTGCTCCAGGAGATCACAGTGCGTCTGCCCGGACGAGTTGAAGCAGGCACGACATACACTTCGTCCACCGATCTGGCGGCCGCGCTCCGGCGCGTTGCCGCCGCGCATGGCGAGCACGAGAAGCTTACCGGCCAGCACGATGTGAATTGGCCGGACTGGTATGCGAAATACCTGGTTCAGGAGCAGGCTGGCAAACCGCTCCCAACATAAGCGGCCGCTCTCTGATGGAGGAGCCGAATTTCGCGAGCCTCCCGCCTTTCCAAGAAGCGCGCCGTGCAGGAACGTGCCACAGCGAAACTCACATGAATCCAAAACTCGTCGCTTGCGCCAGAAATGATAATGAGAGGGCGCAGCGTCACTGCAATAAGCAAGCCATACGCTTAGTTCGCGCGGACGTGAATGTCTCAGCCGGTCACCTAAGATGGCGGCCAGGAGTCTGCGATGAGCCTTGCGTATCCTTTTTGGCCGTGCCCACAACCAGTATTTGGTGACCGGGGTGCTTCGATCCTAACAGGCCGTCGGCGTACAAGGCTGGCCGCCAGTTCCCGCGGGCGTCCTTAGCCGGGCCAGTCTTTTCCCAAATTCCGAAAATACAATTGGGCTGGAACGCTGACACTATCGCATAATAAATCTCGGCCATTCCAAGTCTGTACCGCAGCTGAAGTAATCATACTGACACGGAACGGCAGACCGCATGCCAGGAACATCGCTATCAACGGGACCGAATCTCTGGCCGCCGCAACCGCTGGCGCGTGCGGATACTGTTCATTCCGGCTACTCGGGAGCAACTCGTCGCATAACTGCGACATTCGGGACATACAGGTACGGGTCGGACTCTCTTTGGGTGAATTTTACTCAGCTTGAGCTTATCGAGAATGATCGTCCAAGAAGCGGCGGCAAATGCGGAACCGGCAACGACCCCGATGGAGCGTCGATCGTGCCGGAAAGCAGTATCCAGCAAGCACGGTGGATCCTAGTTCCATTGTTTTGGCTGTGGATCGTTGTTGGCGCAGCAAATATAATCTTATGATGAGAAATCGGTATGCGAGCTTCATCAGGAACAGAATGCAAAATCAAAATCGCAGGCTGTAAATATGCGATACCAAGATGGGATCGCCAATCGCGTCAACTGATACGAAGACTACGAGCATGCAACGGTATTCATTCAACAGTGCGATAGCGGTAATCCTTCCGCCGGGCAGGAACCAGACGAAAATGGCGAGCGCAACGGCTCGCCATCATTCGGAGGTGGAGGCTTGTCGGCGGGGGATCATGACCCGGCAAGGGCATTCAAATCAGCGCAGAATTCGGCATAAGGCTTTGTCATTCCGGCGTCTTGGCAGTCTCTCATCAGTGCCTTCCGCTTGGTCCTGGGCAGCGTCGCCAGGGCTAACTTGAACCTGTTTCGCATGATGGGATTGGTGGCAGTCGGTCTGGCGATGGAATTGGTGTAGAACGACCGTTCGTTGATGTTGTCGATGACGTCCAACGCGCCGCCAAATGCCACACCTCCTAAATTGGACAGAGAAAATACTAAGCAGATGGACATAGTTTTACTGTTCATTTTCGGATTCCTCCTTCGGAACCGTGTAACCGCCCGCCCTATGACTACGATGATTGACGGATCACACTCGCCTAAAGGTCTACGGGATAGCTGACATGTACCTAGAGACGAGAGAAACTCTACTGTACGATGGTATCGCCAATACGTTGGCATCGATTGGTGGGTACATCACTGAGCAGGCAAAAGCCGCTACAGTTTCGAAGTGAGCGGGAGTGCTTCTGGCTCCAGGCTTGTTCCTCGTTCGGGTTTTGCAGCAACTGGCCAACGAAGTTCGGCCAACCGCCATCGTCTAGCCCTGCGGTTGGCGATACCAACGTGCAATGGATATATCTCTGTCGAAAATGGATATTCTATCCATATCCGAAGGGACGAATGGCGCGGCTGGTCATGCCAACAAAAAGGCTATCGCAGACAGAGCGCGAATTACTTGCTGCGACAGCGATCGCCGGGGTTGTCGGGGCGCTTCCCGGGACGGTGGAGGCATGGGCCCGCGATGAGTCGATCAGCGCCCCTAGCTTGGATGGTTGGAAATGTGGTTCGGTCAAATCTAACGAGTTCGATATGGGCGATACCGTTGTGAGCGCCGAGACTGCAATCGAGACCTGAGAGCCTTGAACGGCGAGGGCTCATGAAGTCACGAGGTCCATACCGTTGGCATTCGACGCAATCGGGGATTTCCGCGCGCAGATGGCGCAGCGGAGGCAAGGAGAAGCGCTCACTCAATTTTTAAACAAGGGCACGCGAACTGCGGAGTCGCCAGCGAAGGCAGAAGAGCAAAGCTACCGCCACATTGGGGTCTGCCCCCAGGGGTATGGACGCTTTCGCTCGTGCGCAATATTGATGGGGATGTGGCCTGCCGTGGCGCTCACATTTTCGCTGCGTTGCGGAGGCAGACGACGAGACGTTCGTTCAATGATGCTGCGCCGGGCGAGTTGGCCTTTCGATTGACGCCGCCCTGCAAAGTATCGATTTCAGGGGAACTGGTCATGACCGACAGCAAGCCGGCCGCAGACGTCACCAAGGATTGGCAAGCAACGCAGAGCCAGAAGTCTGCCGCCACGCGCCTCCGCCTTTTCGCCGCGCTCTCGTGGATCGTCGCCATTGGCGGCGAGATTGCCGGGATCGTCTTGTTTTACCAGCACAAGTTCGACCAAGGGAACCTGCCGCTGCTGATCGGCATCCTGGTCGGAATCGCGATTTTCGCAATCGCCGGTAACTTGCTGTGGAAGGCAGCAAACCGTCACGACCCGGCCCGAGCATCCGACACGGCCAGCTTCTTCTTCCAAAACCAGCTCGGCGCGATCATCACGCTGATTGCCTTCCTCCCGCTGATCTTCCTTATCCTCACCGACAAGAACATGGATCCGCAGACCAAGAAGGTTGCCGGGGGCGTCGGTGCTGCGCTGGCCGTGCTTGCGACGGTAATGGGGGTCAGCTTCAAGCCCCCGTCGGTCGAGCAGTACACCCAGGACATGAACACGTGCGCGGCCCAGATCAGGGCCGGGCAGCCGACCACGGCCTGTTCGCCCGATGTCGCCGCCCAGGCTCAGGAGATCGCCACAGATACTTCTGCGGTGACCGCGGCGACGAAGGACGCGAGTCACCCTGCCGGTCGGGATGTCGTGTACTGGATCGCGCCGGAAAACGGTGCCGCGAAGTCCTCCGAACCGCATGTTTTCCACCTCTGCGCCGCCGTGAGTCCGCTGAAGGATAAGACCGTGAATAGCGGCTCCGTGACCGAGGCCTATGCGCAGAACGCCATCCGCATCACGAAGCAGATCGAGATGGAACAGAAGCAATGCGGGTTCGCCGCCTCGCAATAAACCTGCCCGCGCGATCGCTCGCGTCGCAACCGAGCGACATTGCCCCTTAACAGGCTGCTGAAAAACGTTTTTGGTCCGGCCGACTCGTGGCTTTGATTCTGTTTTGTTCGCTTTTCGATTCTCGTTTGGACTCCAATTCCGACTTGCTTGGCAGCCGGTGCACGACTTTTTCAGCAACCTGTTAAAGCTCGTCGCGCTGAAACGGATTCAGGCGACGCGCTTTAAGTCCTTGTTTTTATGCATGTCGTTGTCCCAGAACCGCGCACACTTCTGGGCGACACGCATCAGACCCTTCGAAGATTGACTGGGCGTTTCACCGTTTCGCGCAAACGGCGAAACGCCCCCCTCCCTATTCTACTTCTCCGAAACACCGGCCTCGGCGAAGCTTGCCATCCTCGCATGGCATTCGAGCGCAGAGCGCACGATGTTGACGGCAAGGCAAGCGCCGGAGCCTTCGCCGAGCCGCATGCCGAGGTCGAGCAGCGGCGGCAGGCCGAGCGCCTCGAGCAGGCGGCGGTGGCCGGCTTCGGCCGAGACATGGGCGGCGATGGTGTGGGCGAGGCCGGTCGGGTGGAGCCTGGCCAGCGGCGCCACGGCGGCGGTGCAGACGAAGCCGTCGAGCAGCACCGGCACGTTGTTGTGGCGCGCGGCAAGTGTGGCGCCGAAGATTGCCGCCAGCTCGCGCCCGCCAAGGGCCGCCGCGATCTTCAGCGGGTCGGACAGCGAATCGGCGTGGCGCTTGAGACCTGCCTCGATGGCAACGACCTTGCGCTGCAGCCCGGCATCGTCGACGCCGGTGCCGCGCCCGGTCCATTTTTCAGCGCCGCCGCCGAACAGCGCCGTCGAGATCGCGGCCGCCGGCGTGGTGTTGCCGATGCCCATCTCGCCAAAGCAGACGAGGTCGAGGTCACCGGTCACCGCATCATAGCCGGCCGAGACCGCGGCAAGGAAAGCCTTCTCGTCCATCGCCGGCGTTATCGTGAAATCGCCGGTCGGATGGTCGAGATCGAGCGGGATGACATCGAGCCTGGCGCCTGCAATACGCGCGAGCTGGTTGATGGCCGCACCGCCGCCGGCGAAGTTGGCCACCATCTGGACGGTGACTTCGGACGGATAGGCCGAGACGCCCTGCGCCGTGACGCCGTGATTGCCGGCAAAGACGAAAACTTTGACGGCATCGAGCTTCGGCATGTCGCGGCCCTGCCAGCGGCCCAGCCAGGCGGCGATGGTTTCCAGCCGGCCGAGGCTGCCCGGCGGCTTGGTCAGCGTGTCCTGCCGCTTCGCGACGGCGCTGGCGGCAGCGTCGCTGCCAGCCGGAAGGTCGAGGCAGGCGGCACGCAGGTCTTCGAGGGATTTGAAGGACTTTTTTTGGGGGGACATGGGGGCAAGGTCTCCGAAAGAGAGTCAGGAAAGGCAAACGGAAGCGACGAGAAGCACCGCGATCTCGCCGAGCTGCTGCAGCGCGCCGATCGTGTCGCCGGTCTGGCCACCGATCTGGCTGAGGCAAAGCGCGCGGAAAGCGGTGAAGAGCAGGCCGAGCAGGATGAGCGCCGCGATCGCGCCGCCGAGACCGAGCGCCAGCAGCGCCGCCGCGCCGAGCGCCGCACCGACGATTGCGGTTTCGCGGGCGACGGTGCCGGCACCCGCCGACAGTCCGTCGCTGCGGGCCGGCGGCAGAAGATGCATGAAGGCGCCGAACAGGCCGCGCGAGGCGGCATGGGCGGCAAGCAGCGCCAGGAAGACGTGGCCGGGGCCGGCGAGTTGCGAAAGCGCGCTCCAGCGGATGAGCAGCGAGATGCCGAGGGCTGCGGCGCCATAGGCGCCGATGCGGCTGTCGCGCATGATCTCCAGTTTCCTGTCGCGTGTCCTGCCGCCGCCGAAGCCGTCGGCGATGTCGGAAAATCCGTCCTCGTGCAGGCAGCCGGTGACGAGCATCGTCGCGGCGAGCGTGAGTGCTGCGGCCGGTCCCGTGGCGAGGCCGAGGACGGTGGCGATGGCATAGACGAGCGCGCCGATGATCGCCACCGCGAGACCGGCAAAGGGCGCGGCCCAGATCGCGTCGGCAAGGCTGCGGCCGCTGAAATCGCTCGATGGCAACCTCAGCCTAGTGAAGAAGACGAGGCTGAGGCCGATATCGTCGAGCACTTGCCGGGGTGCGGAAGGGCCGCTCATGCGCCCCTCGCTATGGCATGGAAGAAGGTGCCGCTGACATGGCCGCGCCGGTAGCCCGAGGCGCCGAGCGGGTTGCCCTGGCCATCGGCGAGGTCGGCCAGCGGCTCGTCATTGCCGGCAGCAAGCATCTGCGCATAGTGGAATTCATGGCCTCGGATCACCGTGCCCTCCGGCCCCAATGGGCAGGCGGCGCGCAACCGCGCCTCGCGATAGCCAAGGTTCATCTTGCGCCTCGCGAAGCTGGTCGAATGTCCGAGCAGGCCAAGCATCTTGTGGCTCTCACCGTCCGCGTCCTCCAGCACTTCGCCCAGCGCCATGAAGCCGCCGCACTCACCATGAACCGGCTTCGCCGCCGCAAAGCGCGCCATTCCTGCCTGGAAATTCGTCGCAGCCGCGAGTTTGCCGGCATGGAGTTCGGGATAGCCGCCGGGAAGCCAGCAGACATCGCAATTTTCCCCCGGCGCTTCGTCGGCGAGCGGCGAGAAAGGCACGATCTCGGCGCCGGCCTTGCGCCAATGCGTGGCGACATGAGGATAGAGGAAGGTGAAGGCGGCATCCTCGGCCAGCGCGATGCGCTGTCCAGGCGGCTGCAAGGCATCGCCAAAATCACCGGCCGCCGGCTCCAGCGGGGTCGCCAGCGCCAGGATGGCGTCGATGTCGAGCGACTTCTCGACCGTGTCGGCCAGCCGGTCGAGATGCGTCATCAGGTTCTCGTACTCGCCGGCCTGGACGAGGCCGAGATGCCGTTCCGGCAGGTTGAGCGTCGGATCGCGCAGGATGGCGCCGACCACCGGCAGGCCGATCGCTTCGATCGCGTCGCCCGACAGGCGCCGGTGGCGTTCGCTGCCAAGACGGTTGAGCACGACGCCTGCCATACGCACATCAGGATCATAGGTCGCGAAGCCCTTGGCCACTGCCGCCGCCGTGGTCGACTGCCCGGAAACGTCGAGCACCAGAAGCACCGGCAGGCCATAGAGCCGGGCGAGATCGGCGGCTGAGCCGGAGCGGCCCTCCGGCGCGGGGATGCCGTCGAACAGGCCCATCGCGCTTTCGAGGATGACGTATTCGGCATCATCCGTTGCCTGCAAGGCCAGCGCATTGAGCAGGGAAGGCGACATCGCCCAACTGTCCAGATTGACGCCGGAGAGGCCGGTGGCAGCGGTGTGAAAGCCCGGGTCGATATAGTCCGGTCCGGACTTCGCGCCGCGCACCTTCATTCCACGCCGGGCGAGCGCGCGCAACAGGCCGATGGTGACGCTGGTCTTGCCCGAGCCCGAACGCGGCGCGCCGATGATGATCGCGCGCGCCGTCATGTGCCGCCCACCAGTGCCGCGCGCATGGCGACGATGCCGCCGACCACGATCAATGCCGGCGAGGCGAGCCCGGCGGCCGCGGCCTCCTCGGCGATGGTCGCCAGCGTGGCGACGACGATGCGCTCCCGCGGCGTGGTCGCCGCGACGATCACCGCGGCGGGTGTCGACGGTGCTAGGCCGCCCTCGAGCAGCTTTGCTGCGATCACCGGCAGATTGGCCATGCCCATATAGACGACGACCGGCTGTCCGGTGCGGGCGATCGCCGCCCAGTCGATGTCGTCATCGGTGCCGGCGGCATGGCCGGTGGCGAGGATGACGGCCTTGTTGATGCCGCGCATGGTGGCGGGGATGCCTGTAGCTGCAAGCGCGCTGAGGCCCGAGGTCAGGCCGGAGAGCACCCGGAACGGTATGTTTTCGCCTGCGAGCGCCAAAGCCTCTTCGCCGCCGCGGCCGAAAATATAGGGATCGCCGCCCTTCAACCGCACGACGCGGCGGCCTTCGCGCGCCAGCCGCACCAGAAGGGCATTGATGTCATCCTGCTTCATCGAGGGCTGGCCGCCGCGTTTTCCAGCGTAGAAGAGCTCGGCGCCTTGGGCGACCGCCACGACATCGGGCGAGACAAGGGCGTCATAGACCAGCGCGTCGCACTGCCCGAGCGCGGCCAGCACCTCAAGCGTCAGGCAGCCGGGATCGCCGGGGCCGGCGCCGGCCAGCCAGACATGGCCGGGTTCCAGCTCGCGCGGCTTGAAGTTCAGCCGCGCCAGCGCCTGCTCCACCGTTGCCCGTCCGTTTGTATTGGCGCTGCCGTTCACAATCCGTCCCGTCCGCGAAAACGCCGCTGGTAGTGAGCGTCGTAAAGTGAGCTTTCGCCGAAATCCTGTGCGGCCAAGGCGCTGCCGACGAAGATGATCGCCGTGCGCTCCATCGGGTTCTCCGCCAGTTGCGCTTCGATGGTACCCAGCGTGCCGGTCAGGATGCGCTCGTCCGGCCAGGAGGCGCGGAAGACGACCGCGACCGGGCATTCGGCGCCGTAGAGCGGCGCCAAATCCGCAACGACGCGGTCGATGGCATGGATGGCAAGATGAATGGCGAGCGTGGCACCGGTACGGCCGAAGCCGGCCAGCGTCTCGCCGGGTGGCATTTTCGAAGCGCGGCCGGAGACGCGGGTCAGCACCAGGCTTTGCGCGAGTTCGGGAATGGTGAGTTCCCGACGCAGTGCGGCCGCCGCCGCGGCGAAGGAGGGCACGCCGGGCGTCAGCGTGTAGGGGATGGCGTGCTTTTCCAGGCGCCTGATCTGTTCGGCGACGGCGCTCCAAACGGAGAGGTCGCCCGAATGCAGGCGCGCGACATCCTGGCCGGCCTTGTGCGCGGCGACATATTCGGCCTCGATCTCGTCCAGCGACATCGGCGCGGTGTCGATCAGCTTCGTGCCGGGCGTGCAGTGTTCGAGCAGTTCCGGCGCGACGATCGAGCCGGCGTAGAGGCAGACAGGGCAGGCCCCCAGCAGGCGGCTGCCGCGTAAGGTGATGAGGTCGGCCGCACCCGGGCCGGCTCCGATGAAATGGACGGTCATGCGGCCCCTCCGCCGAGAGCGATGGCGCAGGTCACCCGCCCGAGCACGGTGCGCGGTCCAAGCAGTGTTGCGCCTTTTCCGGCCGCTGCCAGTGCCGAGGCTTCCGAGACCGAAGGCGTGCCTGCCTGGGTCTGTGACGCCTCGGATCGGCTGATCGTGCCGGACGAGACCGCCTGCAGCGCGGCATCGGAGATGACCAGCACGGGGAGGTCGAGGTCGCGACCGGCAAGGAAGATTGCCTGCTCGTCGCGCTTGATTTCGCCGGTCGCCAGCGCCGACAGCGCGGTCATCGCCAGTCCATGTGCCTCAAGCGCGGTCTCGACAGCAGCGCGCACGTCGCTTGACGTCACGCCTCTACGGCTGCCGATGCCCGCGACCATCATGGCTTCACCCAGCTCCACTGCGTGACCGGCATGGCCGGACGCCAAGCCTGCATGGAGCCGACGGGGGCCGCGCGCGACAGCGCAATCCGGGTTAGGTCGCCGCCGAGCCTGTTGTGCTGATCGAGCAGCAGCGCCTCCATCTCCAGGGTCACCGCATTGGCGACCAGCCGGCCCCCGGGACCGAGCGCCTTGATCGCCTTCTCCAGAACGCCGGCATCGCTGCCGCCGCCGCCGATGAAGATCGCATCCGGCGTCTCGAGTTTGACGAACGCCCTGGGCACGACGCCTTCGACCACGACAAGGCCGGGCACGCCGCAATGCGCGGCGTTGCGGGCGATGCGGGCGGCGCGTTCGCTGTTGGCCTCGATGGCGATGGCACGCAGCGAGGAATGAGCCAGCATCCATTCGATGCCGATCGAGCCGGAACCGGCGCCGACATCCCACAACAGCTCGCCGCGCTTTGGCGCCAGCGCCGCGAGCGTGATCGCACGAATCTCGCGCTTGGTGATCTGGCCGTCATGCTCGAACAGATGATCGGCAAGACCGACGGTCAAAGGCAGGATGCGCGCATCCGCCGTCGATTCAATTTCGAGCGCCAGCACGTTGAGCGGATTGATGTTTTTGAGATCGAAGGCATCGGCGCGGGAAGTTCGATGCGCTTCATCCGCACCGCCAAGTGCTTCGAGAACCGTCAGCCGCGAAGGGCCGAAGCCGAGTTCGTCAAGCAGACCGGCGATGGCCGCCGGTGCGTCGCCGTCCGATGTCAGGGCAAGGATACGAGCGCCCGGATGAAGCAACGGACGGATCAGATCGATCGAATGGCCGTGCAGCGAGATGGTCTCGATGTCCTGCAGCGCCCAGCCGAGGCGCGATGCCGCCAGCGACAGCGAGGAGGGCGCCGGCAAGACGAGCATCTGTTCCGGCTTGACCTTGCGCGCCAGCGTCACGCCGACGCCATGGAAGAACGGGTCGCCGGAGGCGAGCACGCAGATTTTTTTGCCTTTGAGCGCCAGCACGTCGCGCATTTCGGCATCGAACGGCGTCGGCCAAGTGCGCGCCTCGCCCTTGGCCAAGTTTGCGACGAGACCAAGATGCCGCTTGCCGCCGAAGACGACTTCCGCCTGCGCGATGTGCTGCTTGGCCTCGTCGCCGAGACCCGCTACACCGTCCTCGCCGAGGCCGACGATGGTGAGCCACCTTGAGCCGGCGGCGCGCGGACCCTTAGCAGGCATGATGACCCACCGTATCCTGATCCTCGGCGGAACGACGGAAGCCCGGCAACTGGCGGGGAAGCTCGCCGGCCGCGAGAATTCCTCGGTCGTGCTGTCGCTCGCCGGCCGCACCGAAAGCCCCGTCGCGCAAGGCGTGCCGGTGCGTGTCGGCGGCTTTGGCGGCGCGGACGGGTTGGCCGCCCATCTCCGCGAGGAGCGCGTCGATCTGCTGATCGACGCCACGCATCCATACGCCGCGCGTATCTCGGCCAACGCCGCTGATGCGGCGCGGCAATCCGGCGTACCGATCCTTGCGCTGCGGCGTCCCGGCTGGGAGCCTGTCGCGGGCGATCGCTGGACGCTGGTCGACAATGTCACCGAGGCGGCAAGCGCGCTTGGCACGCCGCCGCGCCGCGCTTTCCTCGCGATCGGCCGGCAGGAGGCCGGTGCCTTCGAGGCTGCCCCGCAGCACCGCTATCTGATCCGCAGCGTCGATCCCGTCGAGCCGAAGCTCGCGGTGCCGGATGCGCTTTACATCCTGGCGCGTGGGCCGTTTCCCGAAGCGGATGAACGGGCGCTGCTCGAAAAATACAGGATCGATGCTGTCGTTTCCAAAAATAGCGGTGGCGATGCAACTTACGGCAAGATCGCCGCGGCGCGGGCGCTCAGTATCGAGGTGGTCATGATCCGCCGACCGGCATTGCCGGACGTCGCTTCGGCCCAAACCGTCGATGCGCTGGCGCGAAAAGTCGATCATCTTTTCGACCCCGTTGCCGAACGCGGCGTGTAGACCAGCGCGGGCTTTTTGCCGCGCTTGATGATGCGGGTCTCGGGCGAGCCGATGATGATGCAGGTCGACATGTCGGCCTTTTCCGCATCGGCGTCCGCCAACAAAAACACCTCGATGCGCTCGTCGGGCCGGCCGGCGGCGCGGCCGAAGATCACCGGCGTGGTGCCGGGCAGGATTGCCTTCAGGCATTCGAAGGCGCGGCCGAGCTGCCAGGGGCGGGCTTTGCTGATCGGGTTGTAGAGCGCGATGACGAAGCCGGCTCCGGCCGCCGCCAGCAGGCGCAGCTCGATCAGGTCCCACGGCTTCAGATTGTCGGAGAGCGAGATGGCGCAGAAATCATGGCCGAGTGGCGCGCCGATGCGGGCGGCAACCGCGAGCATGGCGGTGACGCCGGGAACCACGGCAAGGTCGATTCCTCGCCACTCGGCGGGACCAGCTTCGATCGCCTCGCAAACGGCCGCGGCCATGGCAAAGACGCCGGGATCGCCGCCGGAAACGACGGCGACGCTATGGCCCTCGGCCGCCTTGGCCAACGCCTCGTTGGAACGGGCGAGCTCCTCGCGGTTATCGGAAGCGATGCGCATCTGGTCCGGCCGCAGCTCAAGCCGGTCGAGATAGGGTTTGTAGCCATAGAAGAACGAAGCCTCGGCCACCGCTTGACTGGCCTGCGGCGTGACCTGGTCGGCATTGCCGGGACCAAGGCCGATGACTGTAAGGCGGCCGCTCATGGCTTTGCCCCGTGGGCTCCGGGGCGGGCCGACCAGCCGGCGACCAGCACGATGGCGAAGTAGGGCGCCTTGTCGTCCACCTTTTCGGCAAGCCTCATCGAGACGCTGCCCGGCATGGTACCACGCTCGACATAGACGGCCTTTGCCAGCTTGCCCGTCGCTTCCAGCGCGCGCCGGATCTTTGGCAGGTTGCGGCCGACCTTCATGATGACGGCGGCATCGGTGTCGGCCAGCCGGCGGGTCAGCTCGAACTCGCTCATCGTACCCGGCAGCACGGTCAGCACGTCGTCGCCCTGCACGATCGGCAGGCCTGTCGTCGACCAGCAGCCGGACATGGCTGTGATGCCGGGGATGACTTCGGTCGGGAAGCGGTGCGCAAGGCGCACATGCAGATGCATGTAGGAGCCATAGAAGAGTGGATCGCCTTCCGAAAGCACGGCCACCATCCTGCCGGCGCCGAGATGTTCTGCGACCTGTTCGGCGGACTGCTCGTAGAAATCGGTGATCTGCGAGCGGTAGTCGTCGTGATCCTTGTCGATCTCGGTCGTCACCGGGTAGAGCAGCGGCACTTCGATCATGTCCGGCCGGAAGCGTGCCTCGACGATGGCGCGCGCATTGCTGTTGTTGCCGCGCTTGGCGAAATAGGCGACGACGTCGGCCTCGGCCAGCGCGCGCGCCGCCTTCAACGTCAAAAGCTCCGGATCGCCGGGACCGGTGCCGACGCCGACCAGGCGTCCCTTCGGGAGCGCGTTCACAGGCCCGGCCTCGCCAACGAATTAAGCGCGGCCGCCGTCATGGCGCTGCCGCCGAGCCTGCCGCGCACGATGGCGTAGGGCACGCCATAGGAATTCTCGGCCAGCGCATCCTTGGATTCGGCGGCACCGACGAAGCCGACAGGCATGCCGATGATCGCTGCAGGCTTCGGCGCGCCGTCGCGCAGTTTTTCCAGCAGATAGAAGAGCGCGGTCGGCGCGTTGCCGATGGCGACGACCGATCCGGCGATGCGCTCACCCCAAAGATCGATCGCCGCAGCCGAGCGGGTGTTGCCGATTTCCTTGGCGATCTCGTGCGTGCGCGGGTCGCGCAACGTGCAGATCACCTCGTTGCCGGCCGGCAGGCGGGCGCGGGTGACGCCGTGGGCGACCATCTCGGCATCGCAGAAGATGGGAGCGCCGGCGGCCAATGCGGTGCGCGCCGCATCGACGAAACCACTGGAGAACACGAAATGGCTGGCGGCTTCGACCTGGCCGCAGGCATGGATCATGCGGATCGCGACATCGGCCTCCGATTCGGAAAAGCGCGAGAGGTCCGCCTCGGCGCGGATTATAGCGAAAGAGCGCTCGTAGATCGCCATCCCGTCATGGATATAGTCGTAGGCGGCCATTCTTAGTTCCGTCGATAGAGTTCAGCGATGCCGGCAGCGCCAAGCCTTGCCAGGCAGGCAGCGGCGGTTTCGCCTTGATGTCGTTCACGGCGGATCGCCGTCGCAATGCCGGCGACCCCGCGCGCGGCGTCATAGCCCGGCCTGTATCCGGCAGGAAGGGCCTTTGCCGTCCCGTCCACGACAAGTCCGGCTCCGTTTTCGTCGCCGACCACGGTCAGAGCCGCCTTGCCCGGATGCGCGCAGCCCTTGGCGCAGCCGGAGACGTGCAGGGTGAGGGAGGTGTCGAGGAGGTCGGCGCATTCGGTTGCGATCGTCTCGGCGATGGCGCGGGTGGCGATGCGGCCGGAAGCGCAGGCCGGCGTGCCGGGGCAGGCGGCGATGCGGGTGCGCGGGTCGGCGGGGGAGGTGACAAAGCCGAAGGTCGCGGCGGCGGATTGTAGCGAGGCGCAGGCTGTGGGGGAGAGGCCGAGGAAGAGTAGGGCGCGGCCTGGGGCGAGGCGGATCTCGGGGGAGCCGAGGTTCAAGGCTTGTGTGGCGAGTTCGATAAGGTTTGGGGCCGGTATGCTGCCGAAGGGCAGGGCGATGCCGAGGGCGAGGGTGCTTGTAACATCAAAAAGCCCGATGGGACTTTTCGAAGGTTGACGTTCCTTCGCACCCCCCTCTGTCCTGCCGGACATCTCCCCCGCAAGGGGGGAGATTGACTTGTCGCGGCCGACTTCGCCAATCGCAAACGCTGCATCAGTTTCGGACAAGGGAGGAGTGCCGACGGCGGAGCTGCTAATCTCCCCCCTTGCGGGGGAGATGTCCGGCAGGACAGAGGGGGGTGTGACGGAGTGCCAGCCTGCGAGCGAGGCAAGCTGCCGCTCCGACAGATCCCGCGCGTGTGCCTCGCGGCCTTTTTCAGCGACCATCCGGAGAGCGGCAACAGTTATGTCCCGGGCAGCGTCCGCATCGACGGTCGCGAGCGGCCTTGAACCGCGCGCGTCACCGCTAACCGAAACGCTCCAAAGGACGCTTGCGCCGGCCCGCACCGCCTCCAACCTCACGTCAGCCGTCAGCGCATCCATCGTCAATTGGCCGCCGCCATCGACAACCACCGACACTTTCGGCCCCAGCCTTGCCGGCAACCCGGCTTCCTCAATCGCCGCCCTGATCCACTCCGCCAGCGGTCTAGGATCAGCGATCTCCTGCGGATCGATCCCTGCCAGCGGCCCTGTCTCGACCGGAACGCCGGTCCGCACTGCAATGCCCAGCGCATCCACCTCCGCCGCCAGCAACCGCGCGCTTTCCGCCGTCAGGCCGCGGATCTGCAGGCTGCCACGCGCGGTCACTTCCATGATGCCGTTGCCGTGGCGCAGAGCGGATACGCCAAGTCCGATCAGCGACTTGGGCGAAAGCCCTCCATCAACCGGATTGAGCCGCACCAGCAGCCCGTCGCCGGTCTGCATCGGCGCGCTGAGGGCAGGGCATGCGCCGCGGCGCGAAAACGCGTTCATGCCGCCACCCCGCTTGCCTGGGCCTCGGCGATCAAGGCGGCGAGATCGTCGTCGATGGAATTGCGCAACGGATGCCAGAGGCCACGCCGCCGCGCCGACAAGAAGCGCTCGGCGATAATCTTTGCCGCCGCCGGGTTCTCGCGCAAAAGGAAGGCGCGGACGTCCGCGTCGCCGACATAGGCGTCGTGCACCGCCTCGATCAGCGCGCCCGATATGGCATGCGTTGTCTCGGCAAAGCCGACCAGACGATCGACCGTTTCGGCGAATTCCGAGGCGCCGCGCGGGCCGTGGCGCATCTGGCCGGCGATGAAGCGCGGATTGACGGCGCGGGCCCGCACCACGCGCGATACAGCTTCGCTCACCGAACGCGGCTTCGGCTTCCAGGGGTCGGTCGTGTCGAGCACGATGACGTCGGCATTCCTGCCAAGAGCTGCAAGTGCGGCTGAAAACCCGCCGATAAAGGCGACATCGGCCGAACCTTCGAGGATGTCGCGGCCGGGGTCGTCTCCCGTATGGACGAGAAGATCGGCTTCGGCGATCCGGCCCTCGAAGGCGCCAGGCGCGGCAATCGCTTCGCCGTCGGCGCCGCCATAGGCGTGCGAAGTGGCGTCGAGATAGGCGCGGCCGATCTCCTCGCGCGCACCCCATTCGCCGCGCGACAGCAGATCCTCGACGCCTGCGCCGTAAGTGCCGGGCGAGGTGCCGAAAATGCGCGGGCTGACCTTGCCTTGAACGCGGGTCGCGGCCGCGAGCGGGTTTTCCGAATCGTCCTCGTCACGGCCGGCGACCGCGTTGGCGGCAGCATCGATCAGCGCGATCTGGGTCGGGAACATGTCGCGGAACAGGCCGGAAATGCGCCAGGTGACGTCGACGCGCGGGCGGCCGAGTGCTGCCGGCGGCAGCACCTCGACGCCGGTGACGCGGCCGCTGGCGGCATCCCATTGCGGTCGGCAACCCATCAGCGCCAGGCCTTGCGCGATCTCTTCGCCGCCGGTGCGCAGCGAGGCCGAGCCCCAGAGGTCGATGACCAGCGAGCGCGGCCAGTCGCCATGGCTCTGCATGTAGCTGCGCACGACTTCCTCCGCCGCCGCCTGGCCGAGATCATAGGCGGTCGGCGTCGGCATGGTGCGCGGATCGGAGGTGAAGAGGTTGCGGCCGGTGGGCAGCACGTCGGAGCGGCCGCGCGCCGGCGCGCCGGCCGGGCCTGCCTTGATATGGCGGCCGTCAAGCGCGGCGAGCAGGGCAGCCTTTTCGGCCGCGGCACTTTGCCGGCGCAGCGGATCGGCTTCGTCTTCCGGCGCGCGGCCGTAGACATGCAGCCCGTCCTTGACGGCGAAATCCTTGAGGTCGCAGAGCCAGGCGTCGATGCGGCGCAGCGCTTCGTCCGGCGCGTCGGTTCGGGCCACGCCGGCTTCAGAAGCGAGGCCAGTCTTCTGTGCCGTCTCGACGATGAGTTTGGCCAGCCGGTCGCGGCGGCGGCGGTCGAGGCCGTCGGCCTGGGCATACTCATCGACCAGCCGCTCGAGCCGCTGCTGAGCTTCGTCGAGCCCGGCGCCGGCCAGCGGCGGCGGCAGATGGCCGAGCGTCACGGCCGAGATGCGGCGCTTGGCTTGCGCAGCCTCGCCGGGATTGGAGACGATGAAGGGATAGATGACCGGCAGCGAGCCGGTGACGATCTCGGGGAAGCAGCTCTCGGAGAGCGCGACCGTCTTGCCCGGCAGCCACTCCAGCGTGCCGTGCGCGCCGATGTGGACGATGGCGTGCACGCCAAGGGATTTGCGCAGCCACAGGCCGAAGGCGATCAGTTCGTGGCGAGGGGGAAGGGTCGGGTCGTGGTAGTCGGCGCGGCGATCGGCGGAGCGGCCGCGATCGGGGGCGAGCGCCACCGCGACGTTGCCGAAGGTGGCGGCGCGGAAGGGGAAGCCCGCCGAGGTTGGCGCGTGAGCACCCCCCTCTGTCCTGCCGGACATCTCCCCCGCAAGGCGGGAGACAGAGGGGGGTGCCTCGCGCAACCTTATCTCGTCTTCTGCTTGGCCCCATGCGGCCTCAACCGCAACTATAGCGGCCGTCGGCAATTCGGTTGAAAAGGAGAGATAGTCGTCAAGCCCTATCGAATGGCCGGAAGCCTCCAGCGCATCAAGCAACCCACGCGGCGATTGCGGAATCCTGTCAACCGCATAGCCCTGTTCCTTCAGGTCATGCAGCATGGCAAGCACGCTCGACGGCACATCCAGCCCGACGGCATAGCCCGTACGCCCTGGCGCGCTCGGGTAATCCGGAATCAAGATCGCCAGCTTGCGCTTGGCTCGCTCCGTCCGCTGCAGGCTGATGAACGCCGCGATGCGCCTAGCGACTTGCTCGACGCGGTCCGCCTCCGGCCGGTTGGCGAAAGCGCGAAAAGCCAGCGCCGGATCGGTTTCGATTTCACCCTTGAACGAGATCGCGCCGGCCAGGATGCGGCCGTCGAGCTCGGGCAGGACCACATGCATGGCAAGGTCGGCGGGGGCGAGACCGCGCTGGTTCTTTTCCCAGACCTCGCGTCTCGTCGTGGCGACGATGACTTGGAAGACCGGCACGCCGGCGCGGTCGAACAGGGTTTCGGCGCCAGGCTCGGCGCCGGAGGCAAAGGCGGTGGCGGTGACGATGGCGACAGGGTTCAGTGAGGCGAGGGCGGTTTCGACGAAGGCGAGAGAAACCGGGTCCTTGAGGCTGGAGACGAAGATTGGGACGGGCGTTATGCCTTGCGAGCGCAGCGCTTCGGCCAGCGCGTCGACCGGTGCCACGTCGGCGGCTAGCAGCATCGAGCGGTAGAAGAGGATGGGGACGACGCCGAAATTGTTGGCGTCGAGTTTCGTCACACCCCCCTCTGTCCTGCCGGACATCTCCCCCGCAAGGGGGGAGATTGAGCTGTCATCGACGATTTCGCCAACCGCAGATGCTGCAGAACGTTCTACCGTTGAGTCAGCAGAAGAGGTGCCGGGGCCGGCGACGGCTGATCTCCCCCCTTGCGGGGGAGATGTCCGGCAGGACAGAGGGGGGTGCGAAGGAACGCCGGCGTTTGAAAGGTCCGGCTTCTCCACAACCCCCAGCCCAGACTGATAAAACCCCGCTTTCGGCACGCTGACCGGCTCGGCCACGGCCGCCTCAGCCCCGGCAAGCCGCGCCAGCCTGTGCACCAGCGCCACCATGTTCGCCGGGCCGCCTTCGCGGAAATAGCCGAGCAAGGCGTCCAATTCGGCGCGCGGCAGGGTCGAGCTTTCGATCAGGCGCTGGTCCTCGTCATGGCTTTCGCCGGGCAGCAGCGCCAGCTTTATGCCGCGCTCGCGTGCGACCGCGGCGAGTTGGTCGCAGCCGTAGCGCCACCAGTCATAGCCGCCGAGGATGCGGACAAGGACGACCTTGGCGTGGCGTGCGACGCTGTCGATCCACAGATCGACCGACATCGGGTGGCGAAGGTCGCGAAGGGCCGCAAGCCGCATTGACGGCAACCGCTCGGCGTCCGCCTTCCAGGCGGCGGCGAGGCCAGCGAGATCGCTGTCGGTAAAGGACAGCGCCACGACATCCGCAGGCGTCTGCCTGAGATCGATCGGCTCGGCGAGATCGTCGAGCGAAGCGGATGTGGTGGTGAGGATATGCATCGCTTGTCGTGTTGGCCTCAGCCGGCGAGGATACGCTCGATCGCGGGGCGGTTCAGCCCCTTGAGGCCGATGACGACGAGCCGCGAGCGGCGGTCGTCCTCAGCCGTCCAGGCGCGATCATAATAGTGGTTGACGCGAGGGCCGACGGCCTGGAGCAGGAGGCGCATCGGCTTGCCGCCGACCTCGACGAAGCCTTTGACGCGCAACACGTTTTCCTGCTCGGCGGCAAGGGCGACGCGCTTTGCCAGCTCGTCCGGGTTGGCGATCGAGGGAATGTCGACGATGAAGGTGTCGAAGTCGTCATGCTCGTGGTCGAAGGCGCCGTCATGATGCGACTTGCGGTTCTCGATGTCGTCCTCGACGGCGAGACCGAGGCCAAGCAGCACGGACGGGTCGACCTTGCCGTGCGATGTCGGCACGATTTTCACGGCGCGGGAGGAGTGCTCGTTGATGACGGTGTTGGCGCGGGCAGAGCCGGCGGTGTCCATCAGATCGCTCTTCGACAGGATGATCAGGTCGGCGCAGGCGATCTGGTCCTCGAACACCTCTTCGACCGGATCGTCATGGTCGAGCGTCACGTCCGCCGCGCGCTGCGCCTGCAGGGCATCCATGTCGGCGGCGACGCGGCCGTCGGCCAGCGCCGGGCCGTCGACCACCGCGATGACGCCGTCGACCGTCACGCGGCTTTTCACAGTCGGCCACTGAAAGGCCTGGACGAGCGGCTTCGGCAAAGCGAGGCCCGAAGTTTCGATCAGGATGTGATCGACCTTGGGCGTGCGCGACAGGATCTGGTCGAGCGCCGGAACGAAATCATCGGCGACGGTGCAGCAGATGCAGCCGTTGGCCAACTCGACAATGTTTTCCTCAGGACAGGTATCGATGCCGCAGCCTTTCAGGATTTCGCCGTCGATGCCGATGTCGCCGAATTCGTTGACGATGATCGCAATACGCTTGCCGCCAGCGTTTTCCAGGAGATGGCGGACCAGCGTCGTCTTGCCGGCGCCGAGAAAGCCGGTGACGACGGTGCAGGGAACACGGGAAACGGAAGCGTTCATGGTCAGTCCTTCAGCATGTCGAGGGGAGGGATGCGGGCAACGAGGCCGCGCTTGAGGGAATCGGGACGGCCACGCCAGGGGATCAGTCCATCGGTCGAAGTGGCGAAGAGTTTTGCGCCGGCAACGAGGTCTGCGCCGCTGGTCGTATTCAAGTCGCCGAAAACGTAACTCCAGCAACCGTCGCGCAGGAGCGCGGCGCTTAGGCGGCGCTTGCAATTGCCGAGGCATTCGACGGTGCGGATGCGGATTTTCTCGCCCGATGCGGCGCAGCGCGCATCTTCGGCCAGCAGCGCGCCGGCGCGCTGCTGCGCGTCCGAACCGGTTTCGTCGCGGCAGGATGAGCAGACGATGACGGTCACGCCAGCCAGTGCGTCGCCATCGCTGGACGCATTGTCCGCTGTGCCAGCCGAAAAACTGCCGTTGTGGTCCAAAAAACCATGCTCCTTGCCCGGAAACCCGCCGGGCGATCGGATTCAAAAAGTCTCAGACGGCAGGTCTCCTGGCTCGCGCTTCATCGCCCTGAATGCCGCCTTCCCGGGAACATCCCAGTGGTTTTCGGCCGAGGCTCGTCGCTTACAGTTGCGGGGACAGCCGCGGATTTGGGTTTTGACCCGCACCGCATTCCCTCTTGGCCCTTGCCGTTGCGGGCAAGAGACCGTCTGGGCCGGATTTAGGCTTTTGCAGGCGACAGTGTCAACGCACGGCTACGACACCGCGATGTCGGCCAGCGGCTGCCCCAGATCGCCGGCGGGCGTTACCTCGATGCGTTCCAGGCCTAGCCAGCCTTGCATCTGCTTCAGCTCTTCGAACAACCGGGCGGCCGTGTCGGGCGGAGCGCCGGGCTCGGCATAGGTGGCATGGACGCGCAGCACGCTGGCCGGACGGTCGGCCCTCAGATCGACGCGGGCGACGATCCGGTCGCCGAGCAGGAAGGGCAGCACGTAATAGCCGTATTGGCGCTTTTCGGCAGGCGTGTAGATTTCGATGCGGTAGCGGAAGTCGAACAGTTTTTCCGTCCGCGTGCGCTCAAAGACGACCGGATCGAAGGGGGCGAGCAGGGCGCGGGCCTCTATCCGGCGCGGGATACGGGCGTCCTTGTGAAGATAGGCGGTTTTTTCCCACCCCTCGACGCGCACCGGCAGCAATTCGCCCGTCTCGACCAGTTCCTCGATGCGGTCTTTCGTGTCGCCCGGCGCCAGGCGGAAATAGTCGCGCAGGTCGGCATAGGTGGCGATGCCGTGGGCGCGGGCGGAAATGCGCAGCAATTCGCGATGCGCGTCCTCGACCGAGGGCACTGGCAGGTCGAGCACGGCCTGCGGCAAAACGCGCTCGGGCAGGTCGTAATAGCGTTCGAAGCCGCGCCGGTAGGCTGTGGTGATACGGCCGGCCCAGAACAGCCACTCAAAAGCGTGCTTGGCCTCGCTCCAGCCCCACCAGCCGCCATTGCCCTTGTGGCCCTCGATGTCGGATGCGGCGATCGGACCGCGTTCGGCGACTTGCGCGTAGATCTCGTCGATCGTCGCTTTGCGTTCACGGCCCCATTTCGCCAGGCCGAGATACATCTCGTCGCCCTGTTCGGCGCGCTGCATGCGCCAGCGCATCAAAGGCCAGGTTTCGACGGGCAAGAACGAAGCCTCATGCGCCCAATATTCAAAGACGGTGCGCTTGCGGGTGACCGCGGCGTTATCGAGCAGCGCAAGCGGGTAGGGCCCGAGGCGCGAATAGAGCGGCATGTAGTGCGCGCGCACCACGGCGCTGACGGAATCGATCTGCAACAGGCCGGTCCGTGAAAGCACACGCGCAAGGTGCCGGCGATCCGGAACGCCACCGGGCCGAGGGTCGTTAAACCCCTGTGCTCCAAGCGCAATGCGCCTCGCCATGGCCAGCGAAATCTTGTCCTTCATCGAGGCGCCCTTGCCCGGATCATTTGCCGGATTTTTAGCCGGTGATTCCGGCCATGCTAGCAGGCAAATGGCGGGAGATGTGTCAGGAGACAAAAGTGGAGTAAAAAATGAAAGAAATCAAACAAGAGCGGATCGGACCGGTTTCTTCCGATATGGCGTCCAGGGCCGCGAATTGAACAAGGTTTGACTTGCGTCACCGAAACCGCTGCGCTAACCCTCGCCGCGTTGCAGCATGGGCCCTCTTAAAACGGTTCAGCGGTTAAACTGTCACGCTTCCGCATTAGAGTTCGTTGCTGTAATCAAAGTGAACTGCCCCGCCGAAGGAAGCCGCCGCATGAGCGCACTCCTGAGTTCGTATCTGCCCATCGTCCTGTTCATCGCCGTGGCGACGGTGGTCGGTCTGGCGCTGCTCGTCGCCCCCTTCCTGGTGGCCTACCGCAGTCCCGATCCGGAAAAGCTTTCCGCCTATGAATGCGGGTTCAACTCGTTCGACGACGCCCGCATGAAATTCGACATCCGCTTCTACCTGGTGTCGATCCTGTTCATCATCTTCGATCTCGAGGTCGCCTTCCTGTTTCCGTGGGCGGTGTCCTTCTCCAAGCTCGGCATGCTCGGCTTCTGGTCGATGATGGTGTTCCTGGCGGTGCTGACCATCGGCTTTGCCTATGAATGGAAAAAAGGAGCGCTGGAATGGGATTGAACGACAGTTCAGGCACCCTCGTCGCGCCGAAGCCCAAGGGCATCATCGATCCCAACACCGGCAGGCCGGTGGGGGAGGACGATCCCTTCTTCCTCGAAATCAACAATGAACTGGCCGACAAGGGCTTCCTTGTCACCTCGACCGAAGCGCTGATCACCTGGGCGCGCAGCGGCTCGCTGATGTTCATGACCTTCGGCCTCGCCTGCTGCGCGGTCGAGATGATCCACACCTCGATGCCGCGCTATGACTCGGAGCGTTTCGGCGTTGCGCCGCGCGCGTCACCGCGCCAGTCCGACATCATGATCGTCGCCGGCACGCTGACCAACAAGATGGCGCCGGCGCTGCGCAAGGTCTACGACCAGATGCCGGAGCCGCGCTACGTCATCTCGATGGGCTCCTGCGCCAATGGCGGCGGCTATTACCACTATTCCTATTCGGTGGTGCGCGGCTGCGACCGCGTCGTGCCGGTCGACATCTATGTGCCCGGCTGCCCGCCGAGCGCCGAAGCGCTGCTCTACGGCATTCTCCTTCTGCAAAAGAAGATCCGCCGTACCGGCACGATCGAACGGTGAGCCGATGACCCAGGCGTTGAACGATCTCTCCACCTATCTCGGCGAGAAGCTCTCCGGCCGCATCGGCGAAGCCGTGCTTGCCTATGGCGAATTGACGATTTCCGTCGACCCCGGCAATCTGATCGAGGTGGCGACCTTCCTGCGCGACGATCAGCGCTGCCAGTTCATCTCGATCATCGACATCTGCGGCGCCGACTATCCGTCGCGCGCCAGGCGCTTCGACGTCGTCTATCACCTTCTGTCGCCGAAGCAGAATGTCCGCATCCGCCTCAAGGTCCAGGCCGACGAGGAAACCCTGGTGCCGTCGCTGACCGGCGTCTATCCCGGTGCCGACTGGTTCGAGCGCGAGACCTACGACCTCTACGGCGTGCTGTTTTCGGGTCATCCAGACCTGCGTCGCATTCTCACCGACTATGGTTTCGAGGGCCATCCGCTGCGCAAGGACTTCCCGCTGACCGGCTTCGTCGAGGTTCGCTACGACGACGAGGCCAAGCGGGTGATCTACGAGCCGGTCGAACTCAAGCAAGAATTCCGCAATTTCGATTTTCTTTCTCCTTGGGAAGGGACGGACTACGTCCTGCCCGGGGACGAAAAAGCGAAACAGTGAGTAGGGAAGTAGTCGGTAGTCACTAGGGAAGGAATTGGGAAAGAGGATCGAATCTTACCGTGACTTGGTGGTGTGGCAATCAGCAATGGTACTTGCCGAAGATTGCTATCGCGTCACCAAAGGTTTTCCGAAAGACGAGATCTATGGGATGACCTCTCAGATGCGCCGCTCGGCGGTGTCTATCGCCGCGAATATCGCTGAAGGGTACGGTCGTGAGAATAGAGGTTCCTTCGTTCGATTTCTGCGTATGGCGCAGGGGTCGTTGAAAGAACTAGAAACGCACATATTGCTGGCATGCCGGGTCGGTATGCTGGAAAGAGACAACGAGACTGAACTGCCGCTGCGGTGCGAAGAGATTGGAAAAATGATGCGATCTCTGATCAGAACGGTGCAGGCCAAGCAGGCGGAATGAAGCAGGCATTGAGATTGATGGTCACTATTCACTACTCACTACTGACTCTTCGCCAGAGGCGCCACCATGGCTGAAACCTCCGTCCGCAACTTCAACATCAACTTTGGGCCGCAACACCCCGCGGCGCATGGCGTTTTGCGCCTGGTTCTCGAGCTGGACGGCGAAGTCGTCGACCGCGTCGATCCGCATATCGGGCTCTTGCATCGCGGCACCGAGAAGCTGATCGAGGCCAAGACCTACCTGCAGGCCGTGCCTTATCTCGACCGGCTCGACTATTGCGCGCCGATGAACCAGGAACATGCCTTCGCTTTGGCCGCCGAGCGCCTGCTCGGCATCGAGGTACCGAAGCGTGGCCAGCTGATCCGCGTGCTCTATTCCGAGATGGGCCGCATCATGTCGCACATCCTCAATGTGACGACGCAGGCGATGGATGTCGGCGCGCTGACGCCGCCGCTGTGGGGCTTCGTCGAGCGCGAAAAGCTGATGGTGTTCTATGAGCGGGCAAGCGGTTCGCGCATGCATGCGGCGTATTTCCGGCCGGGCGGCGTGCACCAGGACCTGCCGCAGAAGCTGGTCGAGGACATCGGCAAGTGGATCGATCCGTTCCTGAAGTCGATCGACGATCTCGACGCGCTGCTCACCGGCAACCGCATCTTCAAGCAGCGCAATGTCGATATTGGCACGGTGTCGCTTGCGGACGCCTGGGCCTGGGGCTTTTCGGGCGTGATGGTGCGCGGCTCGGGCGCTGCCTGGGACCTGCGCAAATCGCAGCCTTATGAATGCTATTCCGAGATGGATTTCGACATCCCGATCGGCAAGAACGGCGACTGCTACGACCGTTACCTGGTGCGCATGGAAGAGATGCGCCAGTCGGCCAAGATCATGCGCCAGTGCGTCGATCTCCTGCTTGGCAGGGAAAGCACCGGTCCGGTGTCGAACCTCGACGGCAAGGTGGTTCCGCCCAAGCGCCAGGCCATGAAGCGTTCGATGGAAGCGCTGATCCACCACTTCAAGCTCTATACCGAAGGCTATCGCGTGCCGGCAGGCGAGGTCTATGCGGCCGTCGAGGCGCCCAAGGGCGAGTTCGGCGTCTATCTCGTATCCGACGGCACCAACAAGCCCTACCGCTGCAAGCTGCGCGCGCCCGGCTTCGCCCATCTGCAAGCCATGGATTTCCTGTGCCGCGGCCACATGCTGGCCGACGTCACCGCCGTGCTTGGCTCTCTCGACATCGTGTTTGGTGAGGTCGATCGCTAAATGTCAGTCCGCCGTCTCGCAGATGCCAGCGTCCAGCCAGCCTCCTTCGCCTTCAACAAGGCGAATGCGGCGGCGGCGCAGCAGTGGATCGCCAAATATCCGAAGGGGCGCGAACAGTCGGCCATCATCCCGCTGTTGATGATTGCGCAGGAGCAGGAAGGATGGGTCACCAAGGCGGCGATCGAGACGATCTGCGATATGCTCCGCATGCCGCGCATCCGCGGCCTCGAAGTCGCGACCTTCTACACGCAATACCAGCTCAATCCGGTCGGCACCCGCGCGCATGTCCAAGTCTGTGGCACAACGCCCTGCATGCTGCGCGGCTCGGAAGCGTTGATGGACGTGTGCCGGTCGAAAATCCATCACGACCAGTTCCACACCAACGACAAGGGCACGCTGTCGTGGGAGGAGGTCGAATGCCTCGGCGCCTGCGTCAACGCGCCGATGGTCATGATCTTCAAGGACACTTTCGAGGATTTGACGCCTGAGCGGCTGGCCGAGATCATCGATCTCTACGATGCCGGCAAGGGCGCCGAGGTTAAGCCCGGCCCGCAGAACGGCCGTATCGGCTCCGAGCCGGCCGGTGGCCTGAAGACGCTGACCAGCGAAAAGGCGATCCTGAAGTCGACACGCGACAAGGAAGCCAAGGCTGCAGCGAAGGCGGCCAAGGATGCCGCCGCGGCGGCACCAGCTGCGGCTGCTGCCAGTGTCGTCTCGCAGGCGGCACCTGCTCCGGCCGCGCCAGCGGCTCCGGCACCCGCCGCGCCGCCGGCCTCCGGCCCGGTTGCGCCGTCCAAATCCAGCAGGCCGAAGACCCATGCTGCTGAAACCAGCCCGGCGCTTAACACGCCGTCGCCGGTCAAAGTTGCCCCGGCCACCGAGAACGGCGCCAGCGTCAGGGCGCCGCGCCATTCGGCTGCGAATGCCAACCAGGCCGATCCGGAAGTCGAGGCTGTTTCAAAGCCGCGCAGCGGGCCAAAAACGAAAACCGAACCGGCCACCGCCTTCAAGGCGCCGGAAACCAAGCAGCCTGTCGCCAAACCGACGAAACCTTCGCTCGAGGACAAGAACCGCCCGGCCGGCATCGAGCGTCCGGTAACGGTCGATGACCTCAAGCTGATCTCCGGCGTCGGGCCGAAGATAGAAGCCATCCTGCATTCGCTTGGCATTTACACTTTCGCCCAGGTAGCAGCCTGGAAGACGGCCGAGCGCGAATGGGTCGACGGCTATCTCAACTTCCGCGGCCGCATCGAGCGCGACGACTGGGTGAAGCAGGCCAAGGCGCTCGCCAAGGGCGGCGTCGAAGAATACATCCGCGTCTTCGGCAAGAAGCCGGTCTGAGGGACGAACGATGCTTCAGGACAAAGACCGCATCTTCACCAACATCTACGGCCTGTTCGACAAGTCGCTGGCCGGCGCGCAGTCGCGCGGCATTTGGGACGACACACCGGGCCTCGTCGCCAAGGGGCGCGACTGGATCGTCAACGAAATGAAGGCGTCCGGCTTGCGCGGCCGTGGCGGCGCCGGGTTCCCGACCGGTCTGAAATGGTCGTTCATGCCCAAGCAGAGCGACGGCCGGCCGAGCTACCTCGTCGTCAACGCCGACGAATCCGAGCCAGGCACCTGCAAGGACCGCGACATCCTGCGCAACGACCCGCACACGCTGGTCGAGGGCTGCCTGGTTGCCGGCTTCGCCATGGGCGCGGTCGCTGCCTACATCTATGTGCGCGGCGAGTTCATCCGCGAGCGCGAGGCGCTGCAGCGCGCCATCGACGAGGCCTACGCGGCCAAGCTCATCGGCAAGAACAACACGTCCGGCTACGACTTCGACGTCTATATGCATCACGGCGCCGGCGCCTATATCTGCGGCGAAGAGACCGCGCTGCTCGAAAGCCTCGAAGGCAAGAAGGGCCAGCCGCGGCTGAAGCCGCCGTTCCCGGCCAATGTTGGCCTCTATGGCTGCCCGACGACGGTCAACAACGTCGAGTCGATCGCCGTGGCGCCGACCATCCTGCGCCGAGGTGCGGCCTGGTTCTCGTCCTTCGGCCGGCCGAACAATGCCGGCACCAAGCTGTTCTGCGTGTCCGGCCACGTCAACAACCCGTGCACCTTCGAAGAATCGATGTCGATCCCGTTCCGCGAACTCATCGAGACGCATTGCGGCGGCATTCGCGGCGGTTGGGACAATCTGCTGGCGGTCATCCCGGGCGGCGCCTCGGTGCCGCTGGTCCCGGCCGCGCAGATCATGGACGCGCCGATGGATTTCGACGCGCTGCGCGATCTCAAATCCGGCCTCGGCACCGCGGCTGTCATCGTCATGGACAAGTCGACGGATATCGTGAAGGCGATCGCCAGGCTCTCCTACTTCTACAAGCATGAAAGCTGCGGCCAGTGCACGCCGTGCCGTGAAGGCACCGGCTGGATGTGGCGGGTGATGGAGCGGCTGGTACGCGGCGAGGCGCAGAAGCGCGAGATCGACATGCTGCTCGACGTCACCAAGCAGGTCGAGGGTCACACGATCTGCGCGCTGGGCGATGCCGCGGCCTGGCCGATCCAGGGCCTGATGCGGCATTTCCGCGGCGAGGTGGAACGCCGCATCGACGAGTTTTCGCGCAACGCGCACCGGGTCGAGCCGGTGATGGTGGCGGCGGAATAGGACTTTGAAATGCGGGCTTGGCCCGACGACTGAAAGCAGGGGCGGGGCATACGAGGAAACGACCAGGAGATCTCTATGGCGCTGTATTCGATACCCTATCCGTTCATGCCTGATTTGGACCAACTCGAGAAGATGAACCAGGACCTGACCAAGATGATGCCGAGGGAGATGGCCAGCGCCGTCAACCTTCTGGCGCATCCGGTCGCGGGTGCTGCGGCGATGTCGGCGCTCAGCATCGGTCTTGCCAACCATGCCGTCGGCATGTGGATGGGCGCGTTCACCGGCGCGCTGGAAGCTTCGCAGCGCATGTTCCAGCCTTTCCTCGACGACCTCGAGGCGCAGAGCGAAGCGGCAGCCAATTCGTCCAAGGCGCGCAAGGCAACCGAGACGCTGATCGTCAAGGCGCAGACCTTCGCCAAGGATGTGACCGACATTGCGGCGACCGCTACCGAGAAGGCGCTCGGCGCCGACGCTGTCGATGAACCGGCCGCAACCGGGCTGATGCCCGAGGATTTCAGGCAGCCGAAAGCCGTCGACAGGCCGGCGAAGCCGTCGGATCTGAAGGCGATTTCGGGTATCGGACCGAAGCTGGAGAAGGTGCTCAACGGCCTCGGCATCTGGACCTATGGCCAGATCGCCGCCTGGACGTCGCAAGAGATTGCCTGGGTGGAAGATTATCTGTCGCTCGCCGGCCGTATCGGCCGCGACGACTGGACCGCCCAGGCAGCGGCGCTCGCCGCGGCTAAGTGAATTGAAGTGCCGGGCGCGGCTTAAGTCGCGCCCGGAAATAAAGATTGCGGGACATCCGCGAGGGTTCGAGGCGAATGGCAAAGCTCAAGGTCGACGGGAAAGAGATCACGGTACCCGACCACTACACGCTGCTGCAGGCGGCCGAGGATGCCGGCGCGGAAGTGCCGCGCTTCTGCTTCCACGAGCGGCTGTCCATCGCCGGCAATTGCCGCATGTGCCTTATCGAGGTGAAGGGCGGCCCACCCAAGCCGCAGGCGTCCTGTGCCATGGGCGTGCGCGACCTGCGCCCCGGCCCGAATGGCGAGCCGCCGGAAATCTTCACCAACACGCCGATGGTCAAGAAGGCTCGCGAAGGCGTGATGGAATTCCTGCTGATCAACCACCCGTTGGATTGCCCGATCTGCGACCAGGGCGGCGAGTGCGACCTGCAGGACCAGGCGATGGCCTTCGGCGTCGATTCCTCGCGCTATCACGAGAACAAGCGCGCGGTCGAAGACAAGTATATCGGCCCGCTGGTCAAGACGGTGATGAACCGCTGCATCCACTGCACGCGCTGCGTCCGCTTCACCACCGAGGTCGCCGGCATCTCCGAGCTCGGCTTGATCGGCCGCGGCGAGGATGCCGAGATCACCACCTATCTCGAACAGGCGATGACGTCGGAGTTGCAGGGCAATGTCATCGATCTGTGCCCGGTCGGCGCGCTGACCTCCAAGCCGTTCGCCTTCCAGGCGCGGCCGTGGGAGTTGACCAAGACGGAATCGATCGACGTCATGGACGCCGTCGGCTCGGCGATCCGCGTCGACAGCCGCGGTCGTGAAGTGATGCGCATCCTGCCGCGCGTCAACGAGGCGGTGAACGAGGAGTGGATCTCCGACAAGACCCGCTTCATCTGGGACGGCCTGCGCACGCAGCGCCTCGATCGCCCGTATGTGCGCAAGAACGGCAAGCTGGCAGCAGCAAGCTGGGCGGAAGCCTTTGCGGCCATCAAGGACGAGGTGGGCAAGGCGGCGCCCGAGCGGATCGGCGCGATCGCCGGCGATCTCGCGGCCGTCGAGGAAATCTATGCGCTCAAGCTTCTGATGGCCGCTCTCGGTTCGAAAAACATCGACTGCCGCCAGGATGGTGCCGCGCTCGATCCGTCGCTCGGCCGCGCCAGCTACATCTTCAACCCGACCATCGAGGGCATCGAGCAGGCCGACGCGGTGCTGATCATCGGCGCCAATCCGCGCTTCGAGGCCTCGGTGCTAAACGCCCGCATCCGCAAGCGCTGGCGCGTCGGCAATCTGCCGGTCGGCGTGATCGGCGAGATCGGCGACACCCGCTACGATTACGATCTCATCGGCGCCGGCCCGGAATCGCTGAAGGACCTTGCCGACGGCAACGGCAGGTTCTTCGAGATGCTGAGCAAGGCCACGCATCCGTTGATCATCGTCGGCCAGGGCGCGCTGGCGCGCCCGGATGGCGCCGCCGTACTCGGCCAGGCAGCCAGGCTCGCGGCCGCCGTCAATGCGGTCACCGCCGACTGGAACGGTTTTGCGGTGCTGCACAACGCCGCGGCGAGGGTCGGTGGCCTCGATGTCGGCTTCGTGCCCGGCGAGGGCGGCAAGAATGTCGCCGGCATGCTGGGCGATACGGATGTGCTGTTCCTGCTCGGCGCCGACGAGATCGACATGGCCAAGACCGGCGGCGCCTTCGTCGTCTATATCGGCACGCATGGCGATGCCGGCGCGCATCGCGCCAATGTCATCCTGCCTGCGGCTGCCTACACGGAAAAGTCCGGCACCTATGTCAACACGGAAGGCCGCGTGCAGCAGACCAATCGCGCAGGTTTCGCTCCAGGCGAAGCGCGCGAGGACTGGGCAATCCTGCGGGCGCTCTCCGAGGTTCTCGGCAAGAAGCTGCCCTTCGATTCGCTGGCGCAGCTGCGCGCCAAGCTCTATGGCGAATTCCCGTATCTCGCCCGCATCGACCAGGTGCAGGCCGGCAGCGGCGACGATATCGCCAAGGTGGCGAAGCTCGGCGGCCGGCTGAACAAGGGCACTTTCACCTCTCCGGTGAAGGACTTCTATCTGACCAACCCGATCGCGCGGGCATCGGCCGTGATGGCTGAATGCTCGGCGCTGGCCAAGGGCGGCTTCAAGCAGGCGGCGGAATAAGCATGGACACCTTCTTCTCCTTCTACGTGCTGCCGGCGCTGCTGATCCTTCTGAAGTCGGTCGTGCTGATCGTCGTTCTTCTGATCTTCGTCGCTTACGTGCTCTATGCCGACCGCAAGATCTGGGCGGCGGTGCAATTGCGCCGCGGCCCGAACGTCGTCGGCCCGTGGGGAACGCTGCAGGCCTTCGCCGATCTGTTGAAGTTCGTCTTCAAGGAGCCGGTGATCCCGGCCGGCGCCAACAAGGGCGTCTTCCTGCTTGCGCCGTTGGTGTCGGCGGTGCTGGCGATCTCGGCCTGGGCCGTCATTCCGGTCAACGAGGGCTGGGCGATCGCCAATATCAATGTAGGCATCCTCTATGTCTTCGCCATCTCCTCGCTCGAGGTCTATGGCGTGATCATGGGCGGCTGGGCGTCAAACTCGAAATACCCGTTCCTCGGCGCGCTGCGTTCGGCCGCGCAGATGGTGTCCTACGAAGTTTCGATCGGCTTCGTCATCGTCACCGTGCTGCTCACCGTCGGCTCGCTCAACCTCTCCGACATCGTGCTGTCGCAGCAGGATGGCCTGGGCACGCGGCTCGGCCTGCCCAACACCTTCCTCGACTGGCACTGGCTGTCGCTGTTCCCGATGTTCATCGTGTTCTTCATCTCGGCGCTGGCCGAGACGAACCGTCCGCCGTTCGATCTGGTGGAGGCGGAATCGGAACTCGTCGCCGGCCACATGGTTGAATATTCGTCGACGCCATTCCTGCTCTTCTTCCTCGGCGAGTATGTCGCCGTCGTCCTGATGTGCGCGCTGGCGACCATCCTCTTCCTCGGCGGCTGGCTGCCACCGTTCAACTTCGCGCCCTTCACCTGGGTGCCGGGGCTGATCTGGTTCGTGCTCAAGGTCTGCCTGGTCTTCTTCATGTTCTCCATGGTGAAGGCCTTCGTGCCGCGCTACCGCTACGACCAGCTGATGCGGTTGGGCTGGAAAGTCTTCCTGCCGATCTCGCTGTTCATGGTCGTCGCCACCGCGGCGTTCCTCAAGATCACGGGGTTTGCGTGATGTCCGCTTTTGCCCAGGCCGCAAAGTCGCTGCTGCTGAAGGATTTCGTCAGCGCCTTCTTCCTGTCGATGCGCCAGTTCTTCGCACCGAAGGAGACCATCAACTATCCGCACGAGAAGGGGCCGATCAGCCCGCGCTTCCGTGGCGAGCATGCGCTGCGCCGTTATCCGAATGGCGAGGAACGTTGCATCGCCTGCAAACTCTGCGAGGCGATCTGCCCGGCGCAGGCAATCACCATCGAGGCCGGCCCGCGCCGCAACGACGGCACGCGCCGCACCGTGCGCTACGACATCGACATGGTGAAGTGCATCTATTGCGGCTTCTGCCAGGAAGCCTGCCCGGTCGACGCCATTGTCGAGGGGCCGAATTTCGAGTTCGCGACCGAAACGCGCGAGGAGCTTTACTACAACAAGGAAAAGCTGCTCGCCAACGGCGATCGCTGGGAGCGGGAACTGGCGCGCAACATCGCGCTGGACTCGCCTTATCGCTGACATTTGCCGCATGGACGGGGCGAGGGGCCTCGTCCAGAGGATGATCCCGAAAAGTTGCAGACTTTTCGGACCAGATCATCCTCCGGAGTAAAGAGAGTGGCGCATGTTTCTTTCGATCGGGTCTTTCAACCCGATCGGAACATGCGCTAGGAACACGCGGCTTCGGCACCGGAAGCGGTACCAGGCCACAGACAACGGAGAGGGCGAACGTCCGATCCGACAAGGAACCCGGGGGAACCCATGCTGAGTGGACTAGAGGCGGCCTTTTTCTACCTCTTCGCCTTTATCGCCGTGGCGTCGGCCTTCATGGTCATTTCGTCGCGCAATCCCGTGCATTCCGTGCTGTTCCTCATCCTCACCTTCTTCAATGCCGCCGGCCTTTTCATGCTCACCGGCGCCGAGTTCCTGGCGATGATCCTGCTCGTCGTCTATGTCGGCGCGGTGATGGTGCTGTTCCTGTTCGTCGTCATGATGCTCGACGTCGACTTCGCCGAGATGAAGCAGGGTGCGCTGCAATATGCGCCGATCGGCGCAATGGTCGGGTTGATCCTGGCGGCGGAACTGATCGTCGTGCTCGGCGGCTACACGTTCGCGCCGCAGCTGGCCTCGACGGTCGCGAAGGCGACACCGGATCTCGCCACGCGCTCCAACACGGCCGCGCTCGGCGACATCCTCTATACGGACTACCTCTATTATTTCCAGATTTCCGGGCTGGTGCTGCTGGTCGCCATGATCGGTGCCATCGTGCTGACGTTGCGCCACAAGGAAGGCATCAAGCGGCAGTCGATTGCCGCCCAGGTCGGCCGCACGCCGGCGACGGGCATGGAAATCCGCAAAGTCAAATCGGGCGAGGGCATCTGAGATGGTCGTCGGCATTGCACATTATCTGACCGTATCGGCGATCCTGTTCACGCTCGGCGTGTTCGGCATCTTCCTGAACCGCCGCAACATCATCGTCATCCTGATGTCGATCGAGCTCATCCTGCTTGCGGTCAACATCAACTTCGTCGCCTTCTCGGCGGCGCTGCATGACCTCGTCGGACAGGTCTTCGCCCTGTTCGTGCTGACGGTCGCGGCCGCTGAGGCCGCGATCGGTCTTGCCATTCTTGTCGTCTTCTTCCGCAACCGCGGCTCGATCGCGGTCGAAGACGTGAGCGCGATGAAGGGTTGACGGGAACCACCATGTATCAGGCTATCGTCTTCCTTCCGCTGCTTGGCTTCCTGATTGTCGGCCTGTTCGGCAATTCGCTCGGCGCCAAGGCTTCCGAATACATCACCTCCGGCTTCCTGGTGATCGCGGCGGTGCTGTCGTGGATCGCTTTCTTCACCGTCGGCTTCGGTCATGGCGAGGTGTTCACCGTGCCGGTGCTGCGCTGGATCCAGTCGGGCGGCATCGACGCCTCGTGGGCGCTGAGGATCGACACGCTGACGGTGGTGATGCTGGTCGTCGTCAACACGGTGTCGGCCCTGGTTCACATCTATTCGATCGGCTACATGCATCACGATCCGAACCGGCCGCGCTTCTTCGCCTATCTGTCGCTGTTCACCTTCGCGATGCTGATGCTGGTGACGGCCGACAATCTCATCCAGATGTTCTTCGGCTGGGAAGGCGTCGGTCTCGCCTCCTACCTGCTCATCGGCTTCTGGTACAAGAAGCCGTCGGCCAATGCGGCGGCCATCAAGGCTTTCGTCGTCAACCGCGTCGGCGATTTCGGCTTCGCGCTCGGCATCTTCGGCGTGTTCGTGCTGTTCGGCTCGGTCAATCTGGGCACCATCTTTGCCAATGCCGCGACGTTCATTCCGGCCGGCGGTGCTGCGCCAGGCGCAGCCGTGCTGACCTTTCTCGGCCACGCGCTCGACAAGCAGTCGGCGATGACCATCGTGTGCCTGCTGCTCTTCATGGGCGCCATGGGCAAGTCCGCGCAGGTGCCGCTGCACACCTGGCTGCCGGACGCCATGGAGGGCCCGACGCCGGTCTCCGCGCTGATCCACGCGGCGACCATGGTGACCGCCGGCGTGTTCATGCTGGCGAGGCTTTCGCCGCTGTTCGAGCTGTCGCATTCGGCGCTGACCGTCGTCACCTTCATCGGCGCCTTCACCGCCTTCTTCGCGGCGACCGTCGGCCTCGTCCAGAACGACATCAAGCGCGTCATCGCCTATTCGACCTGCTCGCAGCTCGGCTACATGTTCGTGGCGCTCGGCGTCGGCGCTTATGGCGCGGCGATCTTCCATTTGTTCACGCACGCTTTCTTCAAGGCGCTGCTCTTCCTCGGCTCGGGCTCGGTGATCCATGCGGTCTCCGACGAGCAGGACATGCGCAAGATGGGCGGGTTGAGGACGCTCATCCCCAAGACCTATTGGATGATGGTAATCGGCACCTTGGCGCTGACCGGCGTCGGCATCCCGGCAACGGTGATCGGCACCGCCGGCTTCTTCTCCAAGGACGCCATCATCGAGACGTCCTTTGCCAGCCACAACGCGGTCGCGGGCACTGCCTTCGTGCTGCTGGTCATCGCCGCCTGCTTCACCAGCTTCTATTCATGGCGGCTGATCTTCATGACCTTCCACGGCGAGCCGCGTGCCAGCCATGAGGTCATGCATCACGTGCATGAATCGCCGCCCGTAATGCTGGTGCCGCTTTATGTGCTCGCCGCCGGCGCGCTGTTTGCCGGCATCATCTTCCACGGCGCCTTCATCGGCGAGGGTTATGCCGAGTTCTGGAAGGCGTCGCTGTTCACGCTGCCGGAGAACCACATCCTGCACGAAATCCACGAGCTGCCGCTGTGGGTGGAACTGGCGCCGTTCATCGCCATGATCATCGGCTTTGCGATCGCCTGGAAGTTCTACATCCGCTCGCCGGAACTGCCCCGAAGCGTCGCCGCCAACCACCGCCTGCTCTACGGCTTCCTGCTCAACAAGTGGTACTTCGACGAGCTCTACGACTTCCTGTTCGTGCAGCCGGCCAAGCGCCTCGGCAGGTTCCTGTGGAAGACCGGCGACGGCACGATCATCGATGGGCTCGGACCCGACGGCATCTCGGCGCGCGTCGTCGACGTCACCAACCGGGTCGTCAAGCTGCAGACCGGCTATCTCTATCATTATGCCTTTGCCATGCTGATCGGCGTGGCCGCTCTCGTCACCTGGATGATGCTCTGATGACCGACTGGCCAATCCTCTCGCTGGTCACCTTCCTGCCGCTGGTTGGTGTTCTGCTCATTCTGCCGATCAGCGACGACAGCGAAAATGCGCGCCGCAACATCCGCGCGATCGCCTTCATCACGACGGCGTTCACCTTCGTCATCTCGCTGTTCATCTGGACGGGCTTCGACAATTCGCAGGCCGGCTTCCAGTTCGTGGAGAAGCACGCCTGGCTGGATTCGGGCATTTCCTACCACATGGGCGTCGACGGCATCTCGATGCTGTTCGTCATCCTGACGACCTTCCTGATGCCACTTTCCATCCTCGCTTCCTGGGAAGCGATCGAGAAGCGGGTCAAGGCCTATATGATCGCCTTCCTGATCCTCGAGACGCTGATGATCGGCGTGTTCTGCGCGCTCGACATCGTGCTGTTCTACGTCTTCTTCGAGGCCGGCCTGATTCCGATGTTCATCATCATCGGCGTGTGGGGCGGCAAGCGGCGCGTCTATGCGTCGTTCAAGTTCTTCCTCTATACGCTTGCCGGCTCGGTGCTGATGCTGCTCGCCATCATGGCGATGTTCTTCCAGTCGGGCACCACCGATATTCCGACGCTTTTGACGCATAGCTTCCCGGCCAACATGCAGACCTGGCTGTGGCTCGCCTTCTTTGCTTCCTTCGCGGTGAAGATGCCGATGTGGCCAGTGCACACCTGGCTGCCTGATGCCCATGTCGAGGCACCGACGGCGGGCTCGGTCATCCTGGCCGCCATCCTGCTGAAAATGGGCGGGTACGGCTTCCTGCGCTTCTCGTTGCCGATGTTCCCGGAGGCATCGGCGATGTTCGCGCCGCTGGTGTTCACGCTCTCCGTCGTCGCCATCATCTACACCTCGCTGGTGGCGCTGATGCAGGAGGACATGAAGAAGCTGATCGCCTATTCGTCGGTCGCCCATATGGGCTTCGTCACCATGGGCATCTTCGCCATGAACCAGGAGGGGGTGCAGGGCGCGATCTTCCAGATGCTCAGCCACGGCCTCGTCTCGGGCGCGCTGTTCCTGTGCGTCGGCGTCATCTATGACCGCATGCACACGCGCGAGATCGACGCCTATGGCGGTCTGGTCAACAACATGCCGAAATACGCCACCGTGTTCATGATCTTCACCATGGCCAATGTCGGCCTGCCGGGCACCAGCGGCTTCATCGGCGAATTCCTGACCATGCTCGGCGTGTTCAAGGTCAACACCTGGGTGGCGTTCTTCGCCGCCACCGGCGTCATCCTGTCGGCGGCTTACGCTCTTTGGCTCTACCGCCGGGTGATCTTCGGCGCGCTGACCAAGGATAGCCTGAAGAACCTGCTCGACCTTTCGCCGCGCGAGAAGGCGATCATCTACCCGCTGGTGGTGCTGGTCATCTTCTTCGGCGTCTACCCGGCGCCGGTATTCGACGCGACGGCCCAATCGGTCAAGACGCTCGTCACCAACGTCACCGCATCCATCAATTCCGCGCAGACCGCGGCGGCGAACTGACTGGGGATAAACCATGACGCCGGACCTTCTCTCCAGCCTTTCGCTCTCGACGCCGGAACTGATCCTCGCCGTCGGCGCGCTGGTGCTCCTGATGATCGGAGCTTATTCGCGCAGCAACAACACCATGACCGTGACCGGACTGGCCGTCATCGTGCTGGTGGTGTCCGGGCTCTGGCTTGCCTTCTCCGGCGGGCGGGGCGCTGCCTATGGCGGTGCCTTCGTCCAGGATTCCTTCGGCAACTTCATGAAGATGCTGGCGCTGATCGGCTCGGCGGTGACGCTGGTCATGTCGATGCGCTTTGCGCGTCAGGAACATTTCGACAAGTTCGAATATCCAGTGCTGATCCTGCTCTGCACGCTCGGCATGTTGCTGATGATCTCGGCCAACGGCATGATCGGGCTCTATCTCGGACTCGAGCTGCAGTCGCTGGCGATCTATGTGCTGGCGGCGATTAACCGCGACAATCTCCGCTCGACCGAGGCGGGTCTGAAGTATTTCGTCCTCGGCGCGCTGTCGTCGGGCATGCTGCTCTACGGCATCAGCCTCGTCTACGGCTACACCGGCAACACCGGCTTCCAGGAGATCGCGACGGCTCTGGGCAGCGGCGAGCGCCAGCTCGGCCTCGTCTTCGGGCTGGTGTTCGTGCTTGCCGGCCTGGCCTTCAAGATCTCGGCGGTGCCGTTCCACATGTGGACGCCGGACGTCTATGAGGGCGCGCCGACGCCGATCACCGCTTTCCTGGCAGCGGCGCCGAAGATGGCGGCTATGGCGCTGATCGTGCGCGTCACCATGAGTGCCTTCAGGCCGATCGCTTCGGATTGGCAACAGATCGTCGTCTTCATTTCGATCGCCTCGATGGCGCTCGGCGCTTTCGCGGCCATCGGCCAGACCAACATCAAGCGCCTGATGGCCTATTCCTCGATCGGCCATATGGGCTATGCGCTGGTCGGTCTTGCCGCCAACAGCCAGGCCGGCGTGCGCGGCGTCGCCATCTACATGCTGATCTATCTGGTGATGACGCTCGGCACCTTCGCCTTCATCCTGGCCATGCGGCGCAAGGAAGGCAATGTCGAGCAGATCAGCGATCTGTCCGGTCTCGTCTCGACCAACCCGATCATGGCGACCATCCTCACCATCCTGATGTTCTCGCTCGCCGGCATTCCGCCGCTCGCCGGCTTCTGGGGGAAGTGGTACGTGTTCCTCGCCGCCATCAACGCGCATCTCTACGCGCTGGCGATCATCGGCGTACTGGCCTCGGTGGTGGGCGCCTACTACTACCTGCGCATCATCAAGATCATGTGGTTCGACGAACCGGTCGGCGGCTTCGTGCCGATGGCCAGCGAACTGCGCCTCGTGCTCGGCGTCAGCGGCGCCTTCGTGCTGTTCTATGTGCTGATCGGCGGGCCGATCGGCAATTACGCCGAAGCCGCCGCGAAGACCTTCTTCTGACGGGATGGCGTTTCGACTGGCTCCAACCGCGGGGTCGGAGGGGTTCCGGCTCGAGGCGCATGACAGTGTCGGCTCAACCAACACCGTGGCGCTGGACCATGCGCGCGCCGGCGACCCCGGCAAGCTCTGGGTCGTCACCAAAAAGCAGGAAAGCGGCCGCGGCCGGCGTGGCCGTTCGTGGGCAACCCCAGAAGGCAACCTGGCGGCGACGCTGCTCCTGCTCCCCGGTGGAGAGCTTCGGCTTGCCGCGACCCTCGGGTTTGTCGCGGGCCTTGCGCTGGCCGATGCGCTCGAGGCCGTCGTGCCGAAAGGCCGGATCGCGGTCGCCGTCGACGGCGCGGGCCAGGGCCGCAACCGCTTCGAACTGAAATGGCCGAACGACGTGCTGACGTCGGGCGCCAAGCTTGCCGGCATCCTGCTGGAATCGGCGATGCTGGAGGGCGGCCGTTTCGCGGTTGCGATCGGTATCGGCGTCAATGTCGTAGCCTATCCGCAGGATTTGCCCTATCCGGCGACATCGCTGCGGGCACTGGGCGCCGCGTGCGACGCCGAAACGCTGTTCCTGGCGCTTTCGGATGCCTGGAGCGAGAATGCCAAGCTGTGGGATAACGGGCGCGGGCTCTCTGCCATCAGAAAGCGGTGGCTTGCCCGCGCAGCAGGCCTCGGCGGCGAGGTTGCTGTCAGAATTGACGGCAATGTGGTGCGCGGCGTCTTCGAAACCATTGACGAGGACTGCCGTTTCGTGATCCGCGACGATGAGGGATCGGTTCTGACGATCTCGGCCGGCGACGTCCATTTCGGCGCTGTCGCCTCGGCGCGGTTATAGTTTTTGTTTTTGCGCAACTCCGGACGGAAAACAGTGACACACTTTTTCTGGAATTGCTCGAACGGCTTGGCCGAAGCGGCCAGGAAGGAAAGAATGCATGGCGAATAAGGAAAACGCCGAACTCGTTTTCGCG